>JADFPU010000126.1 GCA_022562175.1 Pseudomonadota bacterium
AGTCAGCAGGCGATCCGCCCCCGATGGCTGGCATACCCTACCATGCCGTTGACAACTATCTGGTCAAATTAATACGACTGGGCGAATCCGTCGCTATCTGTGAGCAAATCGGCGACCCGGCCCTCAGCAAAGGTCCGGTTGAACGCCAGATCACACGGATCATAACGCCCGGCACTATCACCGAAGAAGCGCTGCTGGAGGAACGTATTGACTGTTTATTAGTGAGTATTCACGATATCAATAATCAATATGGCCTGGCGATGCTGGATCTCAGCAGTGGTCGCATAAGCGTCATGCAGCTTGATAACGATGCGCTGCTCGAGAGTGAACTCAAACGGATAAATCCAGCCGAGATCCTGATCAGCGAGCAAAGCAGGCTAGTGACAATGCTGGAAAAATCATACAAAAGTGTCACGCAACGGCCACCCTGGCATTATGACAAGCAGGCAGCCACAGACTTGATCAAGCAACAATATCAGGTTCAGAGTCTCGCGGGTTTCGGCTGTGACGCATTGCCGCTGGCCATCTGCGCGGCGGGTTGTCTGCTGCAATATGCCCGGGAAACGCAGCGCACCAGTCTGATTCACCTGCAAGCTATACGGCTTGAACAGCAGACAGACTGTATCATTCTTGATGGCATCAGCCGTCGCAATCTGGAGCTGGAGAGTGATCTGTCCGGCAATAAAGACCACAGTCTGCTCAAGATCATGGACAGCACGGCCACGCCGATGGGCAGTCGCCTGTTACGCCGCTGGCTAAACAGACCGATACGGGACCAACAGTGCTTGCGACTGCGGCACAATGCAGTCAGTAACCTACTGTTAAACCGAGTCTATTGCGATATGCAGAAATCGCTCAGGGCTATCAGCGATCTGGAAAGGATACTCACCCGGGTAGCGCTGAAAACAGCCAGACCGCGTGATCTGATACAACTACGCTCGACGCTTGCGGCAATCCCTGCTTTACGCAAGCAGCTTGAACAGATCGATAGTCCGCGCCTGCAAAGACTACTCGAATCTCTCAGCAGTCATCCGCAGCTACACCAATATCTCGATAAAGCACTGATGGATTCCCCTCCTGTCACTGTCCGCGACGGCGGCGTGATAGCCGATGGATTTGATGCGGCACTGGACGAATTGCGACGACTCAATACCGATGCCGGTGAATTTCTGTTGGAGCTGGAAGCACGTGAGAGACAGCGTAGCGGCATTAGCAACCTTAAAGTCGGTTTTAACCGGGTACATGGTTACTACATTGAGATAAGCAGACTACAAAGCGCCAGCGTTCCTACTGACTACCACCGCAGGCAGACACTGAAGACCACTGAAAGATTCGTTACAGAGGAGCTCAAGGGCATTGAAGACAGGCTGCTGAGCGCACGGGGCAAGGCCCTGAGCCTGGAAAAAAGCCTGTATGATGCCGTGCTGGTGAGGCTGTGTGAAGAACTGAAAACCTTGCAACAGTGCGCCACGGCAATCGCTGAGCTTGATGTGCTGACTGCCTTTGCAGAGCGCGCCGACAGCCTGAACTTCAACCCGCCGGAATTCTCCGAGGCATATGGAATCAATATCCAGGCCGGTCGTCACCCTGTGGTCGAACAAAGCCAGACAGAGCCATTCGTTGCCAATGATCTGAGGCTTGATGAAGAGCGGCAGATGTTGATCATCACCGGCCCCAATATGGGCGGCAAGTCTACTTATATGCGGCAGACAGCCTTGATTGCGATCCTCGCCCATATCGGTAGTTTTGTGCCGGCTGAGAAAGCGATTTTCGGCCCCATAGACCGCATCTTCACCCGCATTGGCGCCGCCGACGATCTGGCAGCCGGGCAGTCGACCTTTATGGTCGAGATGACAGAGACCGCTAATATTCTCAATAACGCCAGTAAAAACAGCCTGGTGCTCATGGACGAGATTGGCCGTGGTACCAGTACCTCAGATGGGCTGGCCCTCGCCTGGGCATGTGCCTCTTATCTCGCCACGCAGGTCAGTGCCTACAGCCTGTTCGCCACCCACTATTTCGAGTTAACCGCCTTACCCGAGCAAATTGAACAGGTGGCCAATGTCCATCTGGATGTCGTTGAACACGGCGACAAGATAATCTTTATGCACAGCGTCAAGCAAGGTCCTGCAAACCGAAGTTATGGTTTACACGTTGCACAACTGGCCGGCGTTCCAGGTCTCATTATTGAACAAGCAAAAAAAAGGCTGGAACAGATGGAGTCTCAACCCATATCAATGCCTGCCGCACAGACACAAAAAGATATGTTTCATCCACAACACCCGCTGATAGAAGCACTGGAGATGATCGATCCGGACAACATGACACCTAAACAGGCAATGGATCACCTCTATCAACTCAAAAAGACAGTCACTGATAACTCATAAGCAATCACCATAACAATGAACTGGCGACGTATTGCCCTGATTACTGTATTTGACCTGCGCTGCTCTGTATTCAAATTAAAGGGCCTGATTTTTTTATTGCCTTTTTTTCTTTTCTGGTATCTGCTGCTGAGAGAATTTTATGATGGTATCGCAACGCGGATACAGTCCAGTGAAGTATTGATGTTGTTAAGTGCAAAATTTGATATGGATCTCATTGCCAGACTGCTGGTTGATCATCCGCCAAGTCTCTCTGCTTTTTTTATATTTGGCCTTTATAGCACGCCATTTTTTGCCGTGCTGGCAGCCAACGACAGCTTTGCCTCGGATCTTGGCAATGGCTACTTTCGATTCCTGACAGCGCGCTGTCAACGCATAGAGATTTTCCTGGGGCGATATCTGAGTACTATCACCCTGCTTGCTGCAGCATTATCGGTGGTGGCTGTCGCAGCAGGTCTTATATCTATCTTCATTGAAGGCTATGCCTTTAGCCACGTGCTGCTCTATGCCATACAGATCACTTCCGTGCTGATCCTATACACGGCCCCGCACCTTGCTTATATGACAATTATCTCGTCCATGTTCAATTCAGCCATCGCCGCGCTTTTTCTGGGCATGCTGGCTTATATCAGCATCGTGTTTAGCATTTTTATCCTGAATATATTATTTTCCGAGACCAATAGTTTTGCCTACCTGTTACCGAGCAGCGTAAAAGCCAGTCTTATAGGCGATGACGGCTTCGCCTTTGCCGTTGCCATCACCAGTCTGCCGGCTTATACCCTTATCTTTGCCTGGTTAGGCTGGGGTATTTTTAGAAAAAGAAATTTCTGATGACGCGCCTGATAGAAACCGAGGGCCTGAGTAAAAAGTATCGAGCAACCCCTGCCCTGACCGACATTAATCTGAGCATCGAAAAACCGGTCTGCACAGGCCTGGTCGGCAAGAACGGTGCGGGTAAGACGACACTGCTCTCAATACTTTCCGGCTCTATCAGACAAAGCTCCGGCACAGTAAAAGTGCTGGGACATGCGCCGCAGGGTTCTGCGATAAAAGGCAAGGTCAGCATCTTGCTGCAAGATGCCCATTTTAAAAAAGGCTTGCCGGTTATCTCTCAACTGGAACATTTCGCACGACTGCAAGGTTTTACAAAACAGGCAGCGCGTGACGAGATTGCCGACTTGCTCAGACAACTCAACAATGCAGACTATGCCGGCAAAAACCCCGAACAATTGAGTTGGGGTCAACGCAAGCGGTTGGGGATAGTGCAGGCTTTTATCGGTCAACCGGAACTGGTTCTGCTCGACGAGCCGACCGCAGGACTTGACCCGCTGGCAGCCCATGACGTAAGAAAATTTATTCGGACATACACAGACAAATCTTCCTTTATTATCAGTTCACATAATCTATACGAGATAGAAGACATCTGTTCTGACGTCGTGATTCTGGATAAAGGCAGGCTTATTGCTTACACTAAAATAACTGAGCTTGCCGGTAAAGATAATAGCTTGAAGATAAGCCTTGATCGGGCGCCTTCAGAAGAATTACTCAATGCATTATCGCAACTACCTGAAATAATTGACCTTAAAACAGATAGCGCCAATCAGGAAAAGATAACGCTGTACTTTGCCAGTAAGCAAGCGGATAAGTTTCAGTTACAGGTACAAACACTGATCATCGATCAGGGCTTCAGTCTCGTGCATCTACATCGCGGCAAAGCGCTGGTTGACGGTGTCCTTGATCTGGTCGATGCTGAAAACTGACGATAAGATGCATCTAAAATCGCTCTTTTTCTGAGACGCACAAGACGGTATGATCTGACAATCAATCATTCACAGGAATTAAACAAATGCCATTTATAGTTACTGATAGCTGCATAAAATGTAAATACACAGATTGTGTTGAAGTGTGTCCGGTCGACTGCTTTCATGAAGGCCCGAATATGCTTGTTATTGACCCTGATGAGTGTATTGATTGTACCCTGTGTGAACCTGAATGCCCGGTCGATGCGATCTTGTCCGAAGATGATGCGACCGAGGAGCAACTGCAGTTTGTTGAACTGAATGCCGAGCTGGCAAAGGCATGGCCGGTCATCAATGAAATGAAGGATGCACCAGCTGATGCAGATGAATGGAAGGATGTTAAAGATAAACTCAAATATCTCGAACGCTAATCAAGCCCGGTAACTACCCGACAAGTGAAATATTGGGGAGTTATAGTTCTATTTTATCTGTTATTGGCGAATATCGCATATGCCCCCGGGGTATCGGCAGAAATTTACAAATGGACAGATGAAAACGGTAACGTGCACTATGCAGATCATCCAGGCATACAGAATGCCGAAAAGATTGCGCTAAAAAAAAGCAAGGCCGAGGAACCCAGTCTCAGGCAGCAACGTAAAAGACAGCTCCGTATGCTTGAGATCTACCAGGAGGAACGTCAGGACAAACAGCAACTCCAGGCCAACGCAGAACAGCAGAAAAAATTACGCAAAGCCAACTGTGCAAAGACAAAAGCTGAACTGGAGGTGGTGAGAAATACAAACTTTCTGTATGTAGATACAGATGATGCCCTGAACCCGCATATTTTAACTGATGAAGCAAGGGATCAGGTTATCGCCAGGATAGAGTCGAATTTGAAGCACTGGTGCAAATAAGCTACGCAGGCTCACACTGTATTTTTTTTCACTTTTGGGACATTCCTGATGAGCTGCACGCTGATATCAACATGATTCGTCCGGAACTCGCGAAAAAGGTACCCTGTACGCTGGCGATACTGGATAAAGTGCTTGCTAAAGCACCGGAAAAACGTTATCAAACGGGTGCGGAATTTGCGATAGAAGTACGCAAATGTCTAAAAAACATAAAGAAAAAATGAGATGATGCTGGCCAAGTCACTTGAGATCTACAATCTTTCAGATGTGGGCAAACGCCGCCCACATAATGAAGACAGCACCATGACTGATGCCAGCCAGGGGCTGGCTATCCTGGCCGATGGTATGGGTGGCTATAAGGCCGGCGAAGTTGCCAGCGCTATTACGGTAACGACCATCCATCATGATTTGTCTGTCGGCCTGAAGCAGTTAAAATCCCGGCAAGTTGACCGGGGCAGCAACCTTACAGACCAGTCCTTGTTAGTCAAAAAAGCAATAAATAATGCAAATTCAATTATTTACAGTACGGCTCAAAACGATCCACAATGCAGTGGCATGGGCACAACGGTGGTCGTTGCGCTTTTCTACAATAACCGCATGACAATCGCCCACGTTGGCGACTCCCGACTCTATCGAAAAAGGGCTGACGATTTCCAGCAAATAACCAAGGATCATTCGTTAATACAAGAACTTATAGATAGAGGACTGTATACTCCGGAAGAGGCCATGGCGACGACACCGAAAAATCTTGTCACGCGTGCATTGGGTATCGATGCTAACGTTAAAGTAGATGTCATGGAAGAACAACCAATCCCGGGTGATATTTATCTACTGTGTTCTGATGGATTAAATGATATGGTAGATGATGAAGAAATTCACTTAACCCTAGGTAAATATAGTGCTAATCTTGTACAAGCGGGCCAGAAATTGGTGGCTCTGGCGAATGCAAAAGGGGGCAAAGACAATATTTCAGTCATACTGATACGGATTAGAGACAGCTTTTCTACATCCGGTGGCCTTGTAAAACAAATATTTAATCGATTTTTTTGATCTCAGGGGATATAAGGACAGAGCTATGGCAAAGTTAGTTCTGAGCATGAACGGGGTTGTGCAGGGTGAATATCAGCTTGATGGGGAGCGGCTTACCATTGGCCGTAAGCCCGAGAATGATATTCAGATTGATAACCTGGCAGTCAGCGGCAAACATGCGTTAATAATAACAATATTGGATGACTCCTTCCTGGAAGACCTGGGCAGTACAAATGGCACTTATGTCAATGGCAAGCTGATCAAGAAACACGCGCTCAAGGACGGAGATGTCATTGCCATCGGCAAGCATGAACTCAAGTATGTTAATGAGAATGCAAGCACCGATGATGATGAATTTGAAAAAACCATGATCATCAAGCCGGGCTCGGCGAGTGCTGCTGTTGCGGCGGCCAAGGCAGCGGAACAGGCTGGCGTCGGCGCAATCAGCCCGCAACCCGCACCGCAACCTGCACCGCAACCCGCTGCCGCTCAAGCAACTACGCCAGTCGGCATGCCATTGGGACGATTAACAGTCCTCAATGGCCCCATTGCAGGCAAGGAACTCGAATTGACCAAAGCTCTGATCACCCTGGGCAAACCTGGTACTCAGGTAGCGGTCATCTCGCGTCGGCCTCAAGGGTATTTTCTGACCCATATTGAGAGCGATGGTGATGGCAAGCGCTATCCACTGGTCAATGGCGATCCTATTGGCGCAAAGGCCTATCAGCTGAAAGACAGCGATCTGATTGAATTGGCCGGTATCAAGATGGAGTTCTCAAGCGGCTCATAAGATACGGGGCTCGCATCTCGTATCAAGAAACGAGAATGAGAATCATCGACATATTGTCAACTTTTTTCCGCTTCACGAACGACGAGATACGCTTCACGAATAACGCTTCACGCTTCACGAATTAACGCTTTACTTCTGTAGCTACTTCGTTGTATGCGTGTACACGCCGTCCCAGTCATCAGCTGGTGGATTCAGCCTGAATTCTGCAATACGATCAATATATAGCTGATACAGTTTCATCTCCGGCGACAGCGTTAGCAAGTTCCGGAATTGCGATTCAGATACATCCCAATCCTGATTAAGGTAATTCTTGATGGCCTGTTCATGCAGAACGAGTTCCTTGAGCTCATCATCCGATACTTCCGAAACCTGAGCCAGCGGCTCGTAGATTGCAATGGGTTGATCCTTGCCCTTCACTTTAACAATATCCAGTTTTCGATAGACAAAATCATCAACCGCTGCCTTGGTCGATTCACTGACTATAATCTCGACACCGTAACTCTTGGTCAGTCCTTCAAGGCGCGAACCAAGGTTTACCGCGTCACCCAATACCGTATAGGCCATGCGAAACTGCGAGCCCATATCGCCTACACTCATCTCGCCGGTATTGATACCAACACCTATACGGATCTCGGGCCAACCTCGCTCCTTGAATTCCTCTCGAATAGCATTGAGACGTTCCAACATTGCCAATCCCGTAATAAGTGCATGTCGGGCATGATCAGGATCATCCAATGGCGCGCCCCAGAACGCCATGATGGCGTCACCCATGTATTTATCAATCGTACCGAGGTTCTCGTGGATCAGTTTCGTCATGGGTGACAGGTATTCATCCATCAGATCAGACAACTCATCCGGACTGAGTCCCTCGGAAATGCTTGTAAAGTTTCGTACATCAGTGAAAAACACTGTCATTTCCCGGCTTTGAGCTTGCTGCGTATACGTGGTCGGATCGATATTCATCTCATCAACCAGTTCCGGCGGCACATATTGCCCGAACAGGGTCGATAACTGGCCTTTACCTCGCCGTTCAATAAAAAAACCGTAAGACATGTTTAATAAAAAAATGACTGCCAACATCACCACTAAAGAAGCCAGCGGCAAGACCAGATTGGCAAATTCCCAGAATGCATAATTAACCAGGATGGAGAGCACCAGCACAAACAGGGTGGCGCTGGCAGCCATAATCGGACTCAGTAATGGCAGCAGCACGGCCAGAACAACACCCGTTAACAACAATTGTAAAAACTCAGCACCCAGGGTAAAGGCAGGTCTCTTTTTAATCGATTGATCGAGTATACCGGCTATCATATTGGCGTGAACTTCCACGCCAGGATATTGTTTACCCACAGGTGTTGGGCGAAGATCTACTAATCCTTTCGATGATGTTCCGACAATGACTATAGCACCTTCGAGAATATTTCTGTCAGCCCTGCCTTTAATAACATCTACTGCCGAAATATAAGGAAAACTATACTTTCTACCTAGGAACGGGACCAGTGCCTGTACACTTCCATCGATGGGAATTGATAGATGACCAAGTTTTAACTCCTCCAGATCAGGATAACCTGTCTCAGTAAAACTAGTCTGATCTAAATACACAGGTGTAACTTTATCAATTCCCAAAAGAGAACGCGTCATTGCTAATGAAAATGCTTCTTAGTAATCACCTTCATACTGTACCAACCTAGGCACCCTGCGTA
>JADFPU010000127.1 GCA_022562175.1 Pseudomonadota bacterium
CTGGATCTCTATCCAGAGTTGGTCATAAGATATTTTTTAACCACTCTATTTGATGAAGACCCATAAATTTAATGCAAATAATTTGTGTATATCACTCCTGATTTTTTTAAAAAAAGTCCGATAATAAACTTCAATTGATGTATTCCTAAACCGGTTTTTCAGCCAGTTTGGTTTTATACTTAGTTTCGCCGCTGGTCACATGCGGTGTTCGTTGCACGGAATCAGAATACTTTTCAATTTCACGGGCTTCATCTGCGAGCCGCGCGGCCGCACGCATTAGTTCATGTCCGGCAGCAACGAGTGGGATATATGCTTGCGGATCCTTCTCCTTGAAACAGGCCTTTGTCGTTATTTTTGCAACACTTTCCGACATCGTCAGGGCAGCTATCGCCTTTGCTACGGCATAGGGATTGCTAAATCCGGCACACTCGACAACTCGTTCGGCTTCCGTTACAAGTTTCGGCATTTCAGGTGTTTTACCATCTTTCAGTTCTGCTATGACACGATCCAGTTCTATTTGTAAGCACCGGATCACCCCGGTTACAGACAGAACCTTTATCACATCGGCATTGAATAGCGTCATTTCTGTAGGGTCCAGAAATTCAAGGCGGGCACCAATCATGGAATCGGCTGGTAAAATGATAAAACCCTGACCCGTTGCTACTGTCGTTATTTTTTTTCCCTCAGCATCCTTGCCGATAAAGGCCTTTTTTGAGGCTCCATCGCAAATGCTAATGGTTGGTATGTTCGCTTCGGATAAGGATTCTCGCGCAGCCGTGGGACCAGGCAGGGCTGCATTCGGACTGACAATCAAGATCAGGTCCGGTAAATAATTAATAGTCTGCTGAACAATCGTATTACAGGAATCCGGATCGAGTTTGGCGCCACTGGTAAAAGCACGTACTTCCAAATCCTTTCTGCTCGCCCTTTCATCCATGATTGTATCCAGTAACGGTGCAGCGCCGATGCAACCAAACTTTGCCACGGCCAGCTTAAAAACATGATCTGACATTTAGTTTCTCCCGTATGTGATTGGTTCTTATATGTCTGAATGAAAATACCCCGTGAAACTCCGGGGTATGACACGTGGTATGAGAATTATATCAATATTCTGAAGATGTGAATATTCTCGACCGAACCGATTGCCTCATTCAGGTGTGTTTATCAGAATGCACAGGTTTGAAAATTCCTAACTGTCCATCGACACCTGGTTTGTTACGGTTAATCCTATTATTCACGATCGGGGCAAGAGTTGGTGCACCAAAGGCAGCACCGACGCGGTCTGCTGATAACTCACCGTATTGCGTGGTGCGCTGTCTGGGAACCCGGTCAAGTGAACGGATCAGGGATTCCATTTGCTCCGGGCGCATTTCCTGACCATGCAGTGCACCGGCGGCACGGCTGATACTTTCGTTCATCAACGTGCCACCGAGATCATTGGCACCGGCCTGCAAACAAGCCTTGGCCCCTTCCGGTCCCATCTTCGTCCAGGAAGTCTGAATATTGGTGAAATAAGGATGCAGCACCAGGCGCGCCACGGAATGCATGAGTATCGCTTCACGAAATGTTGGTCCCTTACGTGCACCACTCTTGCGATAGATCGGCGCCTCCATGTAAACGAATGGCAACGGCACGAATTCAGTAAAACCTCCGGTTTGTTTTTGTAGTGTCCTTAAATGCAACAAATGGCGCGCCCAATGCCAGGGGCGGTCAACATGACCAAACATAATCGTTGAGGTGGTTGACAAACCGCTTGCATGGGCCGCCGTCATGATATCAAGCCATTGTCGGGTGGAAATTTTGTCTGGACAAATTTGGGCGCGTATCTCATCGTCGAGTATTTCAGCCGCAGTACCCGGTAATGTGCGCAAACCGACAGCACGTAGTTGCTGCAGAAATTCCGGCACGGTGATCCCCAATGTCTCGGCGCCATGCCAAACCTCGAGCGCTGAAAAGGCATGGATATGGATATCGGGATAGGCGTCATTTATTGATCGGCATATCTGTAGATAGGTCGCGCCGGTATAGGACGGATGGATGCCTCCTTGCAAACACACCTCGGTGGCACCACTTTCCCTCGCTTCGCCAGTACGGCGGACGATTTCTTCGATATCTAGATTGTAAGAACGACCGCGCAGATCTTCGGAATGTTTGCCCTTGGAAAATGCACAGAAACCGCAGCGAAAATAACACACGTTGGTGTAATTGATATTGCGATTAACCACATAGGTCACGGTGTCTCCATTGACTTCTTGACGCAGAAGGTCTGCGGCCTCACGGATCCGTTTAAAGTCAGCGCCACGGGCATTAAACAACTGGATAATTTCCGCCTCATTCAGGTCGTTTCCCCGCATCGCTTTGGAGATTACGCCAGTGAGTGAATCGACACCACGGCGCAGCGTTCCATTAACACTGTCCCACGACAGTGGTGGTTTCATCGGCTTACCAGGAGACCACGAATCGGGACGCACATAACCTTGCGTATCAACCATGGCAAGCGCCCGTTTGCGCTGATCGGGAACCAGCCAGCGTGCTTCGGGAAAGATATACTCAGGGTATACCGCGGTACGCTCCAGCAATATCTTGCCGGCCGCGCTGGTGCCGGCGCTAAGCGTATCCACATGGGGCCAGGGGGCCTCCGGGTTGACATAGTCGGGGGTCACTGGAGACACGCCCCCCCAGTCATTAATGCCGGCGTCGATAAAACATTGGAAATCACCCCCGTGCAAGTTTGGCGGTGTCTGAATACTCATCTTGCCGCCGAATAATAAACGTGCGATGGCGATGGTCCACAGCTGTTCGTCGAGCGCAGGCTCGGGCGCATTAGACATTTTCGTGCCGGGTTTGGCACAAAAGTTCTGGATAATGATCTCCTGAATATGTCCATAACGATCATGCAGCTCGCGCAATCGTAGCAGTGACTCAATACGTTCTGCGCGGGTTTCGCCAATGCCAATCAGGATCCCCGTGGTGTAGGGGATTGCCAGTTCCCCCGCGAGCCGGATCGTTTCCAGTCGGACTTGCGGGTGCTTGTCCGGCGATCCGTAATGTGGGCCACCTTTTTGACATAGGCGTTCGGCAGCACTTTCCAGCATCAGGCCCTGGGACACCGAGACCCGCCGCAACAGCCGCAACTCATCTGCATTCACCACACCGGGATTCAAGTGTGTAAGCAACCCGGTTTCGCGCGTCACCCGTTCAGCGACTTCCACCAGATAGGACACGGTTGAATCGTGACCATAGTATTTCAGTGCCTCACGTGCACTGCGATAGCGCAGCTCAGGCTTGTCGCCGAGGGTAAACAATACCTCGGTACAGCCGGCCTTGGCGCCGGCCTCGGCAACGCTAACCGCCTCATCCGGGCTCATATACGCAGCTTGCCCGGGGCGTGGTGGTTGGGCGAAAGTGCAATAATGGCAGACATCGCGGCAGAGATGTGTCAACGGAATAAAAACATTGCGCGAATAAGTGATGATTTCACCGTGTTCGCGATCACGTAGTTCGGCAGCGCTCGTCAGCAAGGGGCCGGATACTTCATAAGAGACCAGTGCCATGGCATCCGCTGCCGATGCCCGACCTCGGTCGAGCACTTGCGATAAAATGGCTTCCACGTTACTCATCTCCGTGCTCGCAGCAACTTGGCCGTACCATATTCCGCTGCAGGAATTATCGCTGAATACCTTTCTTCCAGTCCCCGTTTGCTCAGATAACGTGCAGTGCGGGTAACGGAGCGGCGCTTGATGAAGATCCGCAGATCATCAGGCTGATCCAGATCGAGGCCGAGGCCGGGGAGATTAACGATTTTTGCTTGGATACCATGACGTCTTGCGGTCTGCAGATGCGTCGCCAGGCTGTTGCCACCAAAGCTCAACTCTATAATGTCCGGTGGTGAACAAACCACTGCATTGGTGCCAACGCCATCACTTGACGGCACCAGGGTAATCGCCGGTGACTCAGTATGCAGTGCTAGCAATTGGTCGATTTCAGCACTGGTGACCAGTGGCACATCCGCCATAATACCGATGATCCCTGGTTGGCCTGTACGCGCCAATAGTTGTGCGGCGGCGGTGACGGCTGTTGCCGGACCATGAGTCGCAGTTTCTCGAAATACTCGGGCGCCTGCCGCTATGGCGACATTGGCCACATCACTATCTGCGGTAATGACGACAGCGCCGGCGAGTCGATTGGACGACAGCAGGGCACTCAGTACATCCTGCAGCATTGCCCGGGAAAGCTGGTTGCGTTCCTCAGCTTGTAACACCTCGCCAAGCCGGGTTTTGGCTGAGTTAAAATTCTTTGCCGGTACCACCGCCCAAACACCTGCCTCAAGCGTCATTTTTTTCTTGTCCTCATATTTTCTTATTGAAAAACATCGTCGTCAATCGGGCGCACCAGTTGCTCTGCTGAATCCGTTTCCGATGATAATGACAGGCCGCGTATAACAATAACCGGTGTGCCCTCATTAGCCTGTCCCATCAATATCGAAGCCGCTGCGGCCAACTCGTCGGCAATGGCGATGGAAGTTGCCTGCAGAAGTCTACCATCGATGTCCGGTTGCCCCAAAAGGTCTATCACAGCGGGAAGCCCGGCGACGCCGATGGCAATACCGACCGTACCCAAACGCCATGGGCGCCCCCATGAATCACTGATAATGACACCGACTTCCTTTCCGGTCGCCTCTTTAATCCCGCTGCGGAGTTTCTTTGCAGACTGGTCTGGTGCTTCAGGCAAAAGTAAAACGTGATCCGCTGCACCAAGATTGGATGCGTCGATACCGGCATTGGCCAGGGTGAATCCGAGACGATGCCTGACAATCAGCAGCCCCGGCAGGGCACGCACAATTTCAGCCGATTCGGCCAGGATCAATTCGACCATCCTCGGATCTTTATCCACCTTGGCGGCAAGCTGCAGTGCTTGTGTTGACGGAGTCACTGAAGACAGTGCTACCATTCTTCCTTCAGCCTTGGACACCACTTTTTGGGCAATCACCAGTATATCGCCATCCAGCAGTGGAAAACACCCGATCATTTCCGCCAGATTATCCCCCGACTGAACCAGCGGGAAATCGGCGATGGCGGTGAGCTCGATGGATTTGTCCATCGCCTATCTTCCCAACTCGTCGGCAAATTCAAGGACGGTCCTCGCCAGGTTTTCCCGGTCGTCCAAAGACTGCATGACCGTATTGGTGATCCGCACCGGAATTTGCAGTGAACCGGCAAGCTCTGCATCCAACTCATCGAGGATGAAACCTGAAAGCAGTCCCTGGTAATGATTGGCCACACTCAGGGCATTCAACGGCAGTTGTTGTTCAGCCAACATTTTCGCCAATGGACCCTTAATAGCCCGACCTGCCACTAACGGACTGACCGCCAAAATCGGGGCATTGCAGGCCTTCAGTGCATCGAGCATACCGGGCACAGCGAGGATGGGGTCAATGCTGACAAAAGGGTTTGAAGGACAGATAATGATCGCCCGTAGCTCGGGGTTGTTAAGTAGCGCGAGCAGACCGGCGTTGGGTTGCGCCCGCTCTGCACCGATAAACTTGAATTCACGTGCCACCGGTTCCGCCATTTCGCGCACCAGATAATGCTGGAACATCAACTCTCGACCATCCGCTGTCACGACTACGGTTTGAACCGGGTCATCACTCATTGGTAATACGCTCGCCTGGATAGCCAGGGCACGGCACAACTCGGTAGTGACTTCACTCAGTTTTTTGCCCTGCCTGAGCAATTCGGTACGGCGCATGTGAATGGCCAGATCACCGTCCCCGAGGCGAAACCAGCTGGCACCGCCCAAACGTTGCAGTTGTTCCATAAACGTCCAGGTTTCGTCGGCCCGGCCCCATCCTTGTTGCGTATTGTTTTCGCCGGCCAGGGTATACATGACGGTATCTAAATCCGGTGAAATATGCAGGCCCAGGTGTTCAAAATCATCACCGGTATTGGTGAGAACCGCCAGATCCCAGGGATTGAGAACCCGATATAGTCCCAGGGCAAGTTTGGCGCCACCCACGCCCCCGCTAAGGCATATTACCCGGGCTGACATGCTATCTGCTCTGCTGCGCCACCAAGCTGTACTATATTGTGCATGGATTTTTAAACTCCATGAGAGTGTTGGATGATTAAAACAAAGACGAATCCGGGATCGGGTTCGTTCCCGTTAGCTTGTTACGAACCTTTTAACCTGACAGGTTCTCAGTGTTCCACATTAATAGATTAACGGCTTTATCATTCTCGTCGTGATTGTAATATTTTGGATACCGCCGAGAGCCTGCCCACAAACTTGCCGCATCGACGCGGCAAGTACACGAAACTCCGTAAATAAATATAAGGTCTTTTTACAGCTAAGCGTTGCCCACTTCAAGAAGACTTTCTGTATCCGTTCCTTTAATCGCTATATCGTACATTGAATACAAACCTGCTTCATCATAGATGACACGGTCATCATAGCCGTTGAACCAAATCGCTTCCGGATTTCGCCCGACTATTGTCACCTTACAACGCTCGGGCGCATCTTCCGCGGAACGCAACAATTTGAATATCACAAGCCCATTTTCTGCGCCCGGCACGCCCGGTAGCGGATCGTTGGTCACTGCTGAAACTTCAGTCTTACCCTTGTAATGGGTGATGGAAAGGCGTGCGTGTGTCTCGACTCCAGAAAGGCCTTTTTGCGATTCATTCAGAATATGCCAGGCCTCCTCAATCGGAACGTTAAACGCCTTATGTCCGATGATATCTCTGCCGCAGAAGAAATAGTGATTTTCAACGCCATTACGCTTTAGTTCCCGCTGCATTATCCGCAACGCGTCTGGGTCATCGTTTATCCCTTTTATAATCGGAGCTTGATTGTCGATATTCACCCACTCGCGTCTACGCAAGTTTATTATAGCCCGCCTGGTGTTCTCCAGCCACTCAAGGCCACCTCCAGGATTTTCTATATACTGACCGTTGCTGTCTTTCTTCAAGAACTCATCCGGGTGATTAAAGTGCACCATTATTTTCAAACTGATTTGTGGATACTGTGCATGAAATTTATCCAGCATATCGAGAAAAGTGCTATCAATCCGGTCTGGATAAAACGCAAGTTCTTTGGTGCCAATACGAATCGATTCTATACCGGCTTGCGCCAATGCCGATAACCATGCAGCAATATTTTTATTGCTAAGCACCAGGGGATCACCACCCGACATCAAAATCTCACGTAGTTTTTCACGGCCTGTTTGCGGATGTCTGCCACCATTTTCAGATACCAACGCATTGTGCTCGTGTATATAATTCACAATATCCGCGATTTGCGCCAAACCTTTGGGCGCAATCGTACCATCAGGCCTCTCAACCTCTTTTTGCGCGATCAACTCTTCACGGTAACAAAAACGGCAATGCGCGGAGCACGTATTGGTAACATAGATAAGCCCTAACTCATACTTATGTATCAACCCTTCTACCGGGCTATAATCCATTTGCTTACCGGGATCCGCAGCGCCATCCAGATCGTAGGTCTCTTTAGGACTTGCCTTTATCAGCGTCTGTAACGGTTTACTGTTTTTGGCCAGTTCAAAGTAATGCCGTGTCACTTTTACCGGCATACGCGACTCGATATCCCGATCTGTGCCCCTGAGTACATCTAGTGCCTTTAATTCGTCTATCGAATAAAAAGACTGCATATCCTCTGGCACATTGTTAGACATGAATTTCTTCAATCCTTTGATGATTTGACGATCGTACTTGCCGTTTTCAACCGAATCCAGGAAGCTTTTCTCCTTCGCCGAGGGTTGATATTTTACTGTTTTTGACATAATCATTACCTTCTGCCTTATATGTCCTTAGCTCATATTTTAGTCCAATACAGATGTTTGTAGACTTACAGGTTTCTTGCTTAAAGTCGTGGCATCTTGCACTAAGCGGGGAATACACGCAATCAACTTTACTTCATCAACTTATGAGTTATAGTAATGTATCATGCCTTATCAAAAACGGCTCGTGCCCAGCACCAGCATGCTCATCGCATTTGACTCAGCCGCCAGGACCGGCAGTTTCAGTGCGGCTGCCCGGGAATTAAACCTGACCCAGGGCGCTATCAGCCGGCAAATCAATGCCCTCGAAAATCAACTAGACGTATCTCTCTTTAAGCGCATACGCAAAACCATTATTTTGACTGATACCGGCAAGGTTTACGCGCAGGAAATTCACGCTGCCCTGCAAACCATTCGCGATGCTTCTGTCAACGCCATGACCAACCCTCTCAATGCAATACTTACCCTGGCAATATTGCCTACTTTTGGAACACGCTGGTTGATGCCGCGTTTCCCTTTGTTTTTGCAGGAGAACCCGGACATCACCGTTAATTTTGTTACCAAACTTTCACCTTTTGATTTTCATGATGAGGCCCTGCATGCCGCGATTCACTATGGAACACCCGATTGGCCTGATACCGTTAGTACTTATCTAATGGGTGAAGAATCTATTCCGGTTTGCTCTCCAAAATTATTAAATCAGAACCAACTCAACACCCCAGCCGATTGAGCTGCACTGCCACT
>JADFPU010000276.1 GCA_022562175.1 Pseudomonadota bacterium
CAGTGGCGGCACTGTTTACGGGACGGCTATTCTCAATGCTGATGCCCTGCTAATCCAGAAACATTGCTCGAAGCCGGTAAGTTATGAATCTATCAATCCTTATTCTTTCTGCGCCGCTGTTGCACCGAATATTGCCGCCAGGCAAAGCGGTGTGGAGCTGGATGTGGCTAAGATCCACGCTGCCTTTATGTCTCTGCAGGATGTGTCAGAGGCGGTTATCGTTGAAGGCATCGGTGGCTGGCGAGTGCCTTTGGCTGATGGCATTCAGACCTTTGATCTGGTCAGGCAACTGCGATTGCCGGTAATCATGGTGGTTGGTCTGCGGCTGGGCTGTATTAACCATGCTATTTTGACCGCAGAGTCGATGCTTGCAGACGGGGTAGAGTTACTGGGCTGGGTTGCGAATCATTTGAGCCCTGATCTGAGCGCAGTCGATGAGACGATTGCCAGCATTTCCAGTTCGGTAACAGCGCCATTGTTGGGCCAAATACCCTATCTACCTGCTCATGATGTTAATGAGATTGCCTCTTGTTTAGATGTAAGCGTTATATTCAGGCGTTTTAGACTCAATTTAAGTTAAGCTTGCATCTCCACACTAAACTAGTGCATATTGCTGCCTATATTTAGTGGCGCCAGGGCCGTTTGAAAACAGTTTGCGCCCTGCGAGAGACTGTATTATAACGCTGATGTCTGCTGACAGGACATTGGATTGGTATACTTGTTTTGCGTTCATTAAGCGGTAAAAAGTGTGTTTGGGGGGTGTTTAGGAAGGGGCTGAGGCTGACCGTCGAAACTTAACCGTCAAGATATAATTCCACTATGCATGTTGATCAGAACGCACACGTGGGTCTGATTTATATTTTTAATGATTAACTATTTAAGCAGGGGATATCTGCATGTCAGTAAATAAATTACGCAATATGATTTGGTTGGGGGCCAGTGCTCTTGTTTGTGTATTCTGGTCAGTCCCTGCCTGGGCAGAATATGCTTTGAATCTGACCCGGGGCGTGACCCCGGTCAGCAAACAGGTTTATGACCTGCATATGCTAATCTTATATGTGGTGACAGTCATTGGCATCATCGTGTTCGGCGTAATGTTATGGTCAATATTTCATCACCGTAAATCTAAAGGGGTCGTAGCGGCACAGTTTCACCATAGTACGACGGCGGAGATCATCTGGACCGTTATCCCCATTATTATTCTGATCCTGATGGCTGTCCCGGCAACCAAGACGCTGATCTTCATGGAAAAAACTGGCGATGCGGATCTAACTATCAAGGTCACGGGTTATCAGTGGAAATGGAAATATGATTACCTCGACGAAGATCTCAGTTTTTTCAGTTCATTGGCGCAAACCAGTCGTGATGCAAGCCGCCGCGGTTCCGACATCGATCCCAATGATGTTGAAAATTATCTGTTGGAAGTAGATATGCCGATTGTCTTGCCGATTAACAAGAAGATTCGTATTTTAACAACGGCCAATGACGTAATCCATTCCTGGTGGGTGCCTGCACTGGGCTGGAAGCGCGATGCTATTCCTGGATTTATCAATGACAACTGGACCTACATTGAGGAGGCGGGGACGTATAGAGGGCAGTGTGCTGAGTTATGCGGTAGAGATCATGCCTATATGCCGATCGTTCTGAAGGCTGTGCCGGAAGAGGAGTATCGAGCCTGGCTGGAAGAAATGAAAAACAAGTCTGTCGAGATTGACGGTGAGAAACTTTATGCTTCAAACTGTGCGGCATGCCATATGGCGAATGGGCAAGGTATTCCAGGGACTTTCGCTGCCCTGGCGGGCAGTCCCATCGCAAACGGACCCAAGGCGGCGCACATAGACATAGTCCTTAATGGAATGCCGGGTACGTTAATGCAAGCGTTTGGCAGTCAGCTTAAAGACCAGGAGCTGGCTGCGATATTGACCTATGAAAGAACATCATGGGGCAACAATGCGGGCGAAGTCACAGCAGATGACGTCAAGGCAGCACGATAAGAAATTCAATTATTCAGTATGAGGATAGGCAAATGAGCGAGCATGAACACAAACCAACCGGCATAGGCCGCTGGTTGTTCTCAACCAACCACAAAGACATCGGCACGATGTATCTGATATTTGCGTTTATCATGTTTTTTGTCGGCGGTACCATGGCCTTGGTTATACGGCTGG
>JADFPU010000128.1 GCA_022562175.1 Pseudomonadota bacterium
GAGGAGAGGGCATCGCGGTGTGGTTGTCGATCATTGCGCGTAATAAAAAATGCATGACCCTTGATGTGCGTACGGAGGCAGGTCTGTCTATCGTCAGGGACTTGATCAAGCGTGCGGATATCGTCCTGGAAAACTTTCGACCGGGTACGATGGAAAAGTGGGGGCTGGGTTATCGTCAGCTCTCGGAGTTAAACCCCGGTATTATCATGACACGTGCATCGGGATATGGTCAGGATGGGCCTTATTCATCACGTGCGGGTTACGGTGGCATTGGTGAAGCCATGGGGGGATTACGCCATATTGTCGGCGATCCGTCTACACCGCCCAGCCGTGTCGGCATCAGTATTGGTGATTCTCTGGCGGCTATGTTTGCCTGTATTGGTACCCTTGCAGCCTTGCAGAGCCGTCAGCGGAGTGGCCAGGGGCAGGTAGTGGATGCCGCTATTTATGAATCGGTACTGGCGATAATGGAATCAACCATACCGGAATTCACGGTTGCGGGTCTTATTCGTGAGCGTAGCGGTTCCATATTGCCGGGAATTGCGCCGTCCAATGTCTATCTAACTGCAGATGATCACATGATACTCATCGGCGCGAATCAGGATACTGTCTTCAAACGCCTTTGTAAGGCGATGCAACAAGAAGATCTCTCCGAAGATGAACGCTACAAAACCCATCATGCCCGTGCTGAGAACCAAGCGGAACTGGATGATCTGATCTCGGCATGGACCAGACAATTTGAAACAAATGAATTGCTGGCTTTGCTGGAAGAGCATGCTGTGCCAGCGGGCAGAATATTTACTATCCCCGATATGCTGGAAGATCCGCATTACCAGGCTCGCGATAGCATTATCGATATTGAAGACTCTGAGCATGATAATTTAAAAATGCAGAATGTCTTTCCGAGATTGTCTGCAACACCGGGACAGGTAAATTGGTCGGGACCGAAACTGGGGCAGCACAATAAAGAAATCTATTCAGAGCTGCTTGATTTCAGTGAAGAGAAGCTTGATGAGCTTAAGCAGGCGGGCGTTATTTAATCTCTATTCCTGGCTAAACTCCGGCCAACCCTGGCAATGTTTTATAATCAGATCAGTCAGTACAGAGATATGACCAGCCTGATCGTTAAGTGCCGGAATATAGGAAAACGTTTTACCACCGGCTCCAATAAAGAAGTCCCTGTTCTGTAGTTTTATTTCTTCGAGTGTTTCCAGGCAGTCAGCAGAGAACCCCGGGCAAATAATGTCAACGCTTTCAACACCTGACTTTGCCCATTTCTTAAGCAGTTTATCGGTATAAGGTTTGAGCCATTCTTGCAGGCCGAAACGGGACTGAAAGGCAATACTCCATTTATCATCATCCAGTTGCAGTTGCTCAGCAAGCAACTGTGCTGTCCGATGACATTCACTGGCATAGGGATCACCGGCGAGGAAATATTTTTTTGGCAGGCCATGGAAAGAGAACAATATTTTTTCAGCCTTGCCCTGTTGAGCCCAGTGGTCGCGTATAGTTTCTGCGAGGGCATCGATATATCCCGGATCATCATGGTAATGATTGATCATGCGTAGCTCGGGCAGGTTGCGCCAGGTTTGCATAATGTTTGTGACGGCATCGAAGCAGGATGCTGTGGTCGTGGCTGAGTACTGCGGGTATAAAGGGAATAGCAATAGACGTTGCGCGTTGGCGTCCTGTAAATTTTTCAGTGCACAGGCTATGGATGGGTTGCCATAGCGCATAGCCAGCTCAACCTTAACCGGGCCTTTTGTGTCTTCGTTCAGGCTTTCCTGTATTGCAGCAGCTTGCTTGACGGAGATAGTCAGTAGAGGTGAGCCGTGTTCCGTCCAGATCTTTTGATATGCTTTGGCAGAGCGGGCAGGTCTGGTACGCAGGATGATGCCGTGCAGGATTAACCACCAGACTGGTTTTGCAAGCTCGATGACTCTGGAATCAGACAGAAACTCGGCCAGATAACGACGTACGGCATCGGTTGTTGCTTCATCCGGCGTACCGAGGTTGCAGAGCAATACCCCGGTGCAGGGTGGTTTATCGTGTTTGTTGTTCAGAGTGTAAATATTATTTTCCATAGCAGCGTATGGTAGTGAAAAAACGATATTCGATCACTTGTCAGGGTCTTTTTGTATTAATGTTTTCAGATTTGCAAATGGTTTATGGGTGGCACTTGATGTCTGTGCGACGGTAGAGATCCCGGCATTGCCGGTTGCGTCTATATAGCGTGAGTGCTCATTGTCATGGCAATAGACACAGAGTAATTCCCAGTTACTGCCATCGGGCGGGTTATTGTCATGGTTGTGATCACGATGGTGAACAGTGAGTTCCTGTAGATTGGCACGAGTAAATTCACGGCTACAGCGACCACAGATCCAGGGATAGAGTTTGAGCGCACGCTCTCGATAAGACTGCTGCCGTTGTTCCTGATCGCGCCGCGCCTCGGCAATTATACGATCCAGTTTATTGTTGTCCGGCTGTGTTTTCTTTTGCGGCATGTCAGAATTCTTGACTGATTCCGTTTACTGGGTAGCTAGTATAGTCTTTATTCCTGCTGATATCTGCGCAGGGTGTTACGATATTCCGATATATTCTTAAACATCGCTCGCCGAGTGGCGAGTGCTCATCAATATTATCGATATATCGTCGAACGTCTGGAAGAGCAATCAGATCTTGCTTTCCGATCAAGAAAAGCCAGGCTGTCACTTATACATCCGCCTGCGGGATAAATACCCCGCAGGCGCAATTAACAGAATAAAACTTTGCTGCGGGTTTTACTGTTTCTGCTGCCAGGCATATTCGGAAAACATATCGTCAACCGGCGTATTAAACAGGTGATTGGAATAATTGCTTATTGTCTTCACGGCGATGGCAAGGACAATTTCCAGGGCATGCTTCTCGGAATAGCCCGCCGCCAGAAATTCATTGATGTCTTGTTTGCTCGGGTTGCCTCTGGTCTCAACCATCTTGGTTGTCATGACATTCAGTGCCTGCAGTTTGGCATCAGGAATAGCGGCGCCATCGCGGATTGCCTGGGTGGCTTCTGCCGGCACGTTTGACATCTTATCAGCGATCATGCTGTGTGCTGCGACACAGTAATGGCAGTTATTTTCATAACTGATTGTAAGAAATACGATTTCCTGCTCGGCTGGGGTGAAACCAGATTGCTCTCTAAACAGCTTGTAACCATGCAGGTATGTATCAAGCAATCCCGGTGAATTAACCATCAGGCCGTACATATTCGGGATGAAACCGACCTGTTCAAGCGCCTTGTCGAGTATCGGCTTGGCATTTGGCTCAGCATTATCAATTGACTGAGCGCTGAGTGATAACTTGCTTTCTGAAGACATTTCTTTCTCCCTTTAAAATAGTGTGTAGTGAATTTCTTGTGTATCAGTTTGTCAGTATTTCTTGATTATCCTGTTCATAATGGCCCTGGCGAAAAACTATGAGCAAGGTAGACCACATGCTTTCAATATGGTTTCGCTAAAAACGGAATTTAATGCAGATCCCTGCTATATCTTCCTCAGGGCCACCATCGGTGCGGTGTTGAAAACCTTTCTTGTGCCGGCCAATCCTCCCAGCACAATCACCAAGCTACATATCAGCGGGGCGATCAACCAGACCCAGGGGTTGATGAAGACGTCCATTTTAAAGACAAACTCTGCCAGGGCCAGCGCTACCACAGTTGCGGAAAAGGCCGATGAGACCCCGGCAACCAGACCCAGGCAGAGGAATTCTGCGATGAGACTGGCCAGTATCTGATGACGGTTTGCCCCCAGGGCGCTGAGCAGGGCAGACTCGTGTATGCGTTCATCGTGTGTGGTTTGCAGGGCCGCAAACATGACAATTAACCCTGCTAACAGAGTAAAGCCAAATACGAACTCGATTGTTTTTATGACTTGTTGCATGATGATACGCACCTGACTTAATAAGGCGTCGATATCTACCACCGTAACGCTTGGAAATCTCTTGACGAGATCGATTAGCAATTTCTTTTTATCGGCTGCCAGGTAGAAACTGGTGATGTAGGTGCCGGGATATTTTTCCAGCTTGCCGGGGTTGGCTATAACAAAGAAATTTACATTGAAGGAATCCCATTCAACCCAACGCAGGTTGGTCACTTCGCCAGTAATGTCCTGGCCGGCGATTGAATAGGTCAATTTGTCGTGCATGTTAATGCCGAGTGTCTCAGCGATGCCTTGCTCGACTGAAAACTGTGTGTTGTCTGTTTCGTGGGCGGACCACCAGTTGCCTGCTACCAGTCTGTTGCCGGCCTGCAGATCTCTGGCCCAGGACAGATTAAATTCACGCGAGACTAAACGTTGTGCGCGTTGATCTTTATAAACGTTGGGGTTAACGGCTTTACCATTAATAGCCGTTAATCGCCCGCGTATCATCGGGTAAATGTCTGTTGTTAATGCGGCGTGTTGTTGCATAAACGCTTGCAGCATCTCGATTTCGTCGGGTTGAATGTTGATGAGAAAATAATTTGGTGTGCCGTCAGGCAGTTTGTTGCTCCAGCTCTCTAATAGATCAGTGCGTATTAGCGTCAGCAGTAACATCACCATGACGCCCAGACCAATGCCGAGGATTTGGGCGATACTCTGGTTTTTGCGTCTCGCTATATTTGCCAGGCCATAGCGTGCGGCAACGCCAACCCGTGAACGTAAATGGTTTAGCCAATGGATCATCAGCCTGGCACTGCCAGTCAATATCAGGCCGGTGACAAATATGCCCAGCAACATATACACAGTCAGATGAATATTGCCGGACTGCCAGGGGGTGAGTAACGCCAGTGCGACGACCGCGAAGATATACGTGGTGATACCCCGAAGTGGCAGTGGCGCCAGGTCACGTCGCAGCACACGCAACGGCGAAACGTTACGTAAGCGTAATATCTGTGGCATGGCAAAACCCAGCACTGTAATCATGCCGGTCAACAAGCCTGTGGCTACAGGCAGTAGTGATGGGGCAGGCAATGCCTCAGGCGTCAGGCCGGACATCAAAGCACTCAGGCCATGCTGTGCAATATAACCGATGCCGCAACCTGCCAGGCTGCTGATAACAGACAGGATTAATAACTGGATAAAATAGATGTTAGTGATGGTCGATTGTTCAGCACCCAGGCAACGCATGATGGCGCAATTGTCAAAGTGTCTGATCGCATAACGTTGAGCTGACATCGCAACTGCAAGCCCGGCCAATGCAATACTGACCAAAGCGGCGAGACCCAGAAATTGCTCGGCACGTTCCAGCGCACTTTTTAATTCAGGTCGCGCGTCGCGAATACTATGAATTTTCAGATCATCTTCATTGTTGCTTTCAATCATCTGCCGAAACTGTTTGATGGCATCAAGCTTGCCGCCGAGCAGTAAGCGGTATTGCACACGACTGCCGGGCAGGATCAGTTCTGTTGCCGGCACGTCGATCATATTCATTAACAATCGGGGCGCGATGTTGAACAGGTCGCCGCCACGATCCGGCTCATAGGTCAGTACCTTACTGACGGTGAGTTGTGATGCACCCAGGTTTATTTGATCGCCGGGCTCAATGTTCAATATTTGCAGCAAGCGAACATCGACCCAGACAGTTCCCGGTGCTGGCAATTCTGTGGTGATGGATTCTTCACCAAACAATGTATTGCTAATGCGAAGATGACCACGAACAGGGTAGCCATCTTCAATGGCCTTGACCTCAGCCATCTGTAATTTTTCAGCAACGATGACAATGCTGCGAAAGCTGGTGGTACGGCTGCTGATAAGCCCGGCAGCGTTGGCCCGTTCAATAAGCCCGGCATCAATCGCCCGGCCCGACAATAACACCAGATCTGCTGCCAGCAGTTCTGCGCTCTGTAATTCAGTGGCCTGCAGGACCCGGTCGGTAAAAAAACTGACCGAGGTAAAACTTGCCACAGCGATGACTACTGCAATGGCAATAAGACGTAGTTCACCAGAGCGCCAATCGCGCCTCAGTGCGTTTACAGCCAGGCTGAAAGTTTTCATCAGGATGCGATGATCTTGCCGCCTGCCAGTGTCAGACTGCGTTCACAATGATCAGCGATAGCCGGGTTATGGGTGACCAGCACCAGTGTTGTACCATGCTCACTGTTCAAGCTGAACAGCAGGTCAATGATCTGTTGCGCGGTCTTTTGATCAAGGTTGCCGGTTGGTTCATCGGCAAACAGGATCTGTGGCTTGCCCGCAAACGCCCGTGCGATCGCAACCCGCTGTTGTTCCCCGCCTGACAGTTGATTGGGATAATGCTGCAGGCGTTCAGCCAGACCGACTTCAGTGAGTCGCTGCCGTGCCTCAATATCAGGGGCTACAGCCCCAGCCAGTTCCAGTGGTAACATGACGTTTTCCAGGGCAGTCAGGCTGGCTAGTAATTGGAAAGATTGGAATACAAAACCGACACGCTGATTACGCATACGGGCGCGACCGTCTTCATCCAGGTCGCTGATATTGGTGCCGTCTATAAAAACACGGCCACTGGTGGGAATATCCAGACCGGCCAGGAGTCCAAGTAATGTTGATTTACCTGAACCGGAGACACCGACGATGGCAAGTGTTTCACCCGCATGAATAGTGAGATCGATATCCTGCAGGATTATCAGTTGGCCTGCCGGGCTCAGCACTTGCTTGCCCAGTTTTTCTGCCTGCACAACAGGCCTTGAGGTGGATTGCATATTGAAAAGACTCCTGATTATCTTATTAGCTTGTTGTTTCCTGTCGGCACATGCCGCTGACAAGTCTATGCTGGTTCTGGGTGACAGTCTCAGTGCCGGCCATGGGATCTCCATTGACCTTGGCTGGGTGCATCTGTTGCAACAACGTCTTGTTGAGCAAGGCTACAATTACCAGGTCATAAACGCCAGTATCGGCGGTGATACAACACGGGGCGCCTATGCCCGGCTTGAGGCATTGCTGGCGGAGGCACAGCCTGACATTGCTGTGATTGAACTCGGTGGTAATGATGGCTTGCGTGGTCTGGCGCTGGATGAAATGTTTGCAAATCTTGCTGCCATTATCGAACGTTTAATCGAGATTGATGCACGGGTCTTGCTCATTCCGATGCAATTGCCACCGAATTATGGCAAAACCTATAACAGCGGTTTTCAGAATGTTTATCAGCAGCTGGCTGATTCATACGATGTAGTCCTGAGTCGTTTTATCCTTGCAGATATTGCCGACAAAGCAGGATTAATGCAGAGTGACGGCATACATCCCAAGGCCGATGCGCAACTGATGATGCTGGATAATGTTTGGCCGAATTTGAAATTGTTGCTTGAATAAAAAAATATCCCGGGACGCCCATGAATTTTTGTAGCCATTGTGGTGAGACAGTCATATTAAAGATACCGGAAGATGACAACCGCCAGCGTTATGTTTGTCTCTCCTGTGAAATGATCCACTACCAAAACCCCAAGGTGGTTACCGGTTGTTTGCCTGTCTGGGAGGATAAAATACTGCTCTGCAAACGTGCGATTGAACCGCGTTACGGCCTGTGGACATTGCCGGCGGGCTTTATGGAGTTAGGCGAGACGACAGTAGAGGCGGCAGCGCGTGAGACGATGGAAGAAGCCAACGCCAGGGTAAATATCCAGGGGCTGTATGTGGTCATCAATTTGCCACAGGTGGATCAGGTGTTCATGATGTTCCGTTCACAGCTGCTGGATCTGGATTTTTCCCCAGGCGTAGAAAGCCTGGCAGTGGAATTATATACAAAGCAGGACATCCCCTGGGATTCACTTGCCTTTGGCACGATCAGACAAACCCTGGATTTCTTCTTTGAAGATCAGCAAACAGGCGATTACCCTTTGCATGTAGGTGATATAGTGAAGCACGGCGATAACTATAGCTTCCGGCCAGGTCCTGCGGAAACAGCTTAAACGACTAAAATCTGCCGGTGTTTGTGCTGATCGCTAATCTTCCGTATTAATCCAGCGGCCAAAGCTGCAAACATAGGATTTTCCGTCTGTATTGATTTCAGCCCCTTGTGAATATTCAACATCGTTCCAGAGACACTTCGCATCCAACAGATCCATACTGACCGTTGCCTCATCACTGGTCGGACCGGTGATGTCTGACGACTTTTTTGTTGGGTCGATGGGTTCAACGGGTGTAGCCATGTGCTGTCTCCCTCGCTTATATTCAGCGCCTATAATAGTCCTTGTCATGGCAATGCGCCAGAGCAGCAATCACCCCGTCAGGGATTGAGGCAGGGCCGGCAATTGCTGAAGAAATAAAAATCCCCGCCGCAAGCGGTCGGGGTATTAGCACCGTCATGCTGGACCCCGTAACAGGTACGGGGCATGCTTGTTCCAGCATCCAGTAAAATAATGCACCGCTGTAAGCGGACTTTATCTGACTGGATTCCTGCCTTCGAGGGTGTCGCAAAAGCCCCCATAAAAATGAGATAATAGATTTATTGAAATGCATTAACAGTGACTATAACTATGTCGAGAAAAACAATCCAGATTGATCGAAACTGCCAGTTTGATTTACTGGGAG
>JADFPU010000129.1 GCA_022562175.1 Pseudomonadota bacterium
CAGGGACGCAACAAACCTGTCCGCATTGCGGTACGCCCTGTTCAGGCTATGACAAGCGCTACCGGAGATAGCGGCATCTGGATACCTGTCAGTTCAAGACGCTATTGGTGGCAGAGGTGCTGCCGGTGAAGGCCGCTCAGGACAATATGTCTCATGTACAAAGAGGTATTTGCTGATTGAATATACCGCTTTTAGACAGCTTGAACCTGAAGCCGCTCTGAATAAATCGTCGACCTGTTTCTCCCTGCTTTCTTTGATTCATACAATGCTTTATCTGCTCGTTCCATCAATTCCACATGGCTTTGTATAATATCATCAAATTCGGCAATACCGAGGCTGATCGTAACAGAAATAGTCTTACCGCCGTGTTGTGTTTTTTTTAGCTCTATACTTTTACGAAAACGTTCTGCAAACAACATTGCGCCCTTGGCATCATTGCCCAGGAGTATAATGCCGAATTCTTCCCCGCCATACCTGCCTGCGGTATCTGTATCACGTACATTATCCATAAGGGTTTTCGAAACCAGCCGCAAAACATCATCACCCACTTTATGACCATAGGTGTCATTAACCGCTTTAAAGTAATCGATGTCACACAGGATTAAGCTGCTTTTTTCTTTATAGCGCTTAAATCGTTTAAACTCGGCAATCAGACTTTCTTCCCAAAAACCACGATTGTTTAATTTTGTAAGATGATCAGTCCTGCTCTGATAGGCCAGTTGTTCATTGGCTGATTTTAACTCTTTTTTGCTGAGCGCTATATCTGTCACATCATGAACTATGATGCTGATATAATTAGTGCTGCCATCCAGTGATGTTAACGGGATCATGGTAATGTTCTGATACATAAACTCTTCGATGCCGGTGATTGGCCGGTAATTCTTGAACTTGAATATATAAGGACGCTGCTCCCATGTGCTAAACGCCCGGTTATGTAACAAGAAGACTGAGTCCAACTTGTGGGTAAACCATTGTTTGGGGATTTCAGGGAAAAAATCGAAGATGTACTTGTCTCGTACATTCTCCGGCCGGAGGCCGCTGTGATTTTCCATAAAACCGTTCCAGACCTGGATGTGATAATTCCGGTCAAGCACAACAATACCAACATCCATAGTCTGGAGCATGACCATAATCCAATGCAGATCTTCGTAATTTAAACTCTCATAATCCATGGCTAATCCGCCATATGAGCAATTTTGTCATTCAAGGTCTGAATGGTGTCTTCTGTGAACAATAACAACAGATCACAATCTATACTATAGTTTTCTATCTTATAATTTAATTCTATGGCCAGTGTCTTTTTCCAGCGGGAAGATGCTTTTATCAGTTCTGACACTTGGCAATGTTGACCCAGCACAACTGGATGACCCTGGCTAAAATTCAGGTCCAGTTGGTCCCCTATGCCTTTTAAACAAGCGCCTATCAAAATCGTGGCAATATCCATTAATAATTCAATCTCAATGGCATCGTTCAACTTGCCTTGGTATTTCATTAATTTTGCTATATCCGCAAAACTGGAGTCATTGAAAATTAATAATGCCTCGCCTGCAATACCATCTCCAATATAACCCTGGCACACAGCAGAAAATGTATTGGCATCATCCGCTAATTGCAGGGCCATATGTAGCTCGCTTGCCTCAAGTAAAGCAACTCTTGGCGTTGGCAGTATGACAAAGACGCCTAGCAATTTTGCCAGCAGTTCAGCAGCCTGCCCCATTGCTATATTGGCTATCTCTTGATAGATATCGTAAATATCAACATTGATCTCTACGGCATCCCTTTTTGCTGTGCCTTTGGTCAGGATCCCATATTGAGTTAATATGCTTACAATCTTTTCTTCAGTGATGGGTTTTTTAACGAAACCAAGAGCACCTAGTTTCATTACCCTTTCCCTTGCCTCTGGCTGTATGTCACCCGAGACTACGATTGTAATGCAGGGCAAATCCTGATTTCTTATATCTTCCAACACCTCATAACCGTCTTTTACTGGCATATTGAGGTCCAGCAACAGAATATCTCCCTTGCCGGCCTTGATTGCCTCAATACCTTCTTCTCCATTTGCAGCAAAACTTATATTGATATCCCAGCCTTCAGGCAGTGCCCGCGCCATTTGCTTTCTTGCAAAGCTGGAATCATCACAAATTAATAGTGGGGTTGACACAGTATCTTTAGTCTCTATTTTCTATATTATTCATATAATTACATACTGGCATATTCACCATTTACATCTCTTATAAGCACGGATCCAACTCATCAAGGCTGATTAAATGCGAGGCATTTTGCCTGTCTGACAAATTTAGCGGGCTCTTTGCTTAAGTTATCGGTCTGCCGGCTGAAAAATTAAGCCCAACATCATAGATTTCTGATAGCGTCGATTAAATTGCAGTACAGCTACGTGCAGCCTCACCAGATAATGCGTAAGCATATGTTTATTATAGAAAACAAGAATAAGCCGATATTCAGCTTCCATACTGTTTGGCCGAAATTATCAAAAAGGCATATACTGGAACCCGACGAAGCGTCATGGACATAACTTTAAAGGACTAAAAAATGAATACTATCGATGCATGCCCGGACACAGACACTCTGCAAGACTTCCTGAAAATCAAGAATCAGCTACATATTCTTTACTCCCAGTCTACAATCACTTTCTTTTTCCCGGTATTGGCTGCGCTCTGTCTGGGCATCGTTTTATGGGATATCGCTACACGGCAAATATTATATATATGGGGCGCAGTAGTCATCAGTCACGCGCTGCTTAGATATTTCCTGTTATGGCAATATTGGCACACCGACATTACGCCGGATAATGCTTCGAGTTGGTTAACATTTTTTATCCTTGCTGCAATCACATCGGGAATAATCTGGGGAACAGCTGGAATAATTCTGGTCCCTTATGACACTGGCAAGCTCATACAATTTACTATGTATAACAGCCTGACCATTTTAATCATTTGTGGCCTGGTTGCCGGCGCGGTAATCTCTTACTCTGTCAACATGTGGGTATTATTCTCATACTCATTCCCAGCATTAGTGCCGCCGGCATTTTATTTGATTTCGTTAGGGGATAATATCAATAGCGCATTGGGTGGATTTATTCTGCTTTTTTATTTATTTATTACTGTAGCAGCATACAGAATGAACTCACAGTTTAAGTACTATATGGATATGGAATATCAACAAAAGAAAATAGAGCGCTATTATGTCGCGCTTAACAATATGTACAATAACATGCGCGAGGCCATGAAAAAGAAAATCTTCCTCCGCTAACCATGCATAGCCGAAATGAACCAGGAGCCTGTCCGCGTTCATGGCAAGGCACAGTACGCAGTGATGCTGAACCCATCAATACAACCTTGACGGAGTACTAGCTTAGTCGCCTACTTTTTTATGTATGTGCGGGACGGAATCCGGATCATCACTCCTCATGTAACGCTTTTCGTCGCCCACAGCAGTGACATTCTCATAGACGCCGTTATCTCGCTTGACTAATTTGGTAAAGCCTAAATTCTTTAACTCACTGTTCGACGTCGGAACAGCAACGGCCGGTGCAGTTTTAATGATTTTTCTGACCTGGGCCAATGGATCGGTGTCACCCATTGCTATTTGCGATACATAACAAACCTCTCCCCAGGTATGTAACTTTACTGATATGGGATGGGTGACTTCGACAATCAAGTCGTTGTCTTCACAATAATATTCGTAGACAGGCATATATAGAAACAGCAACTACGTCTGGATCACACCATCGGCCATAAGTGCTTTCAGGTTATTTTGTGTCCGGGCAATGAAAACAGAATTTCCATTCTTATCAAAATAATCACTGGTAAGAGCCATATCCTCTTTGAGAAAGAGTCCAATTCTTTCATAACCCATGATCTTCCACTCATCCCAGGCAAGCCGGGTACCGCTCATCATTTCAAATTCTTTTTTCAGGTCTACAGTGTTTTTCTTAAAGATTGCATAATCAGCTGCCAGTCCAGACAAATCTGCTGCGCGTACCGCTTTATCTTCATTAGAATAACAATGCGCATCGCAGTGTGTACTCAAGATAGCTGTCTTAACCCGGTCTATCATTTCTTTGCTTTTGCCTGCCTGTTGTAGATCTCTTTCTGCGAGATAAGCAGAATAGGCTTCCTTGCTATCGAAGCCCTTCTTTGTATGATCCTCATGATAACCAGCATCGTGAAAAAGCAAGGCGTAATAGACCACGCTCTCATCAAGCGGGACATTTTCTTGCCGGCACTTTATGATGATTTCCTCACTCTTCTCTAAAACATAACACACATGTCCGAAGTTGTGATATGGCATCTCCGGGCTATATAGCTGAGAAGCTACGTTTTCTATCTGTTCATCTCGCATGGGTATATCTCAGCGCTATTGAAAACATATCCATCAAACATATCGCGCAATGATAAATTAAAGAGCCCTCTGGTTTAATCCGAGAGCTGACCAGTATGGAAAGATACAATCATTTTTGTTTTATTTCCAGCCAACTATAAATAAACATTAACCGCCGAGGATTTAAAACTCACCCAAACATCGTCTCCAACACTAACAGCCAGTTCATCTAACGCAGCTTTGGAAATAATGGCATGAAACTTTTCACCTGCATTAACAATGACATGGATGTCTCCTGCCTCATCATGCAGAGATTTAATCTTGCCATAGAAACGATTACGCATACTTGATTTCAGCTCATCCCTTGATAAAACGATCTCGGTAGAATCAATACCAAGCCGTGTTCCGGAGTTGATTGAGGCGGGCAGGTGTATTACAGAATTCTCTGTCACAAAAAGACCGTTCTCCACATCTACACTGCCGGGAAACAGGTTTATTATGGAATTGGGCACGACATGCCCGTCGACCAGACTACAGATCTGATCGGCCAGACTTTGCGCCTGCAATTTATCATGGGTGCTGAAAATTATTGTCAACTTGCCGGCTTTATTAAGCCTGCCAATCAATTCCTCAAGCTCATGCCTGAATCTTTCATCAAGATGGCTGAACGGCTCGTCCAGTATAAGCACCTGCGGATCCAGGACGATAGCCCTGGCAATGGCTACCTTTTGTGCCTCACCGCCGGACAGTTCATGCGCTCGACGGTAGCTTAGATGTTGAAGGCCCAACTGCTCAATCACTTTAGCTACGCGTGCATGTCGCTGAACCTTTTTCACCGCACGTAATTTCAGGCCCAGTTCAATATTCCGGTAAACCGTTGTATTCAGCAGATAGGGCTTTTGCTGTATATAAGCAGTACGTCGTCTTAAAGATAGATAATCATCGTCTCTGACCTGTTCACCAAAAAAGCTGATGTTGCCCCGTGACGGCCTGTTGATAAACGCGAGTATATTCATCAGGGTACTTTTGCCGGATCCGTTTGCGCCGACCAGAGCAGTAATACTTTGCTGCTGTATATAATACTCATCCAACGTGATCGCCGGTGTTGCATCGTAAGCGAATTCTATTTCACGTAAATGGTATGCGTAGTTCATTGATTTAGACTCTGGAACCATTGCAAGATTGCATTTACCACGAACGCCACAGTCATTAACAATACCCCAAGCGCCAGACCGAACTCGAATTCACCTTTACTGGTTTGCAAGGCTATCGCTGTTGTCATGGTCCGGGTAAATCCTTCTATATTACCGCCCAGCATCATCGCTACCCCGACTTCACCTATCGCCCTGCCAAAACCGATGATCATTGCCGCCATCAGTGCATACCTGACTTCGCCGACGAATATCCAGCCTTGTTGCAGGGTGTTAGCACCCAGGGCTTTACAGGTGTCTGCCAGTCTTGGATCAGCAGCCTTTGCGGCAGTAATGGAAAGGTTCCAGATAATGGGTATGATGAGAATACATTGACCAACGATGATGACCTCGGCGGTGTACAACATACCCAGCCCGCCTAATGGCCCCTGTCGTGTAAATACACCATACAGCACAAGGCCGACGACGACCGTCGGCAATGCCATCAGCGTATTAAGCATTTGCAAGACAAATGACTTTCCGGGAAACTCCCGTAAAGCGGTATAAAGACCCAGGGGGATCCCGACCAGTGAAGCAGCGAATACCGCTACCAGCGATATCTTCAGCGAAGTCCAGACTATGATATAGACTTCACTGTCGAGACTGACAATTAAACTAAACGCATCCGCTAACGCCTGGAAAAAATAATTCACCCGATCTTCATTCAGTAAATCACATCAGGATAAAAAAGTTGTTCACCAGCAACTTTATAGCCCCGTATGATCATCTGTCCCTGTTCGCTTCTGACAAAGTCAGCATAATGTTGTGCAAGTTTACTTTTAACATGAGGGTGCTTTTCCGGGTTCACCAGAATGATGTGGTAAGGATTTGCTAATTGTTCTGCGCCTTCATACACAAGCTCAAGTTCTATCTTGTCCTTGAAAGCAAGGTATGTGCCCCGATCAGTTATCGTATAGGCAAGTTTATCATTTGCAATCTTCAATACTGCACCCATGCCTTGCCCGACGGCAAGATACCAATCACCTTCAGGACGGATTGATGCAGCCTGCCATAGTGACATTTCCATCTTGTGCGTACCCGAATCATCACCACGGGAGACGAAACCTGTACCTGTGATGGCAAGCGCTGTCATTGCGGCCGTTAATGATCCGGCATCCCTGATTTTGGCTGGATCGCTGCCAGGTCCCAACAAGACGAAATCATTATGCATAACCGGCAGGCGTTCAACCCCGAAGCCTTGCGCTACAAACTTTTTCTCGGCGGCAGGGGCATGCACTAATACCAGATCCACATCGCCATTACGGCCCAGTCGTAACGCCTTACCCGTGCCGACAGCGATTACGTCTACCTTGACCGCATATTTCTTTTCAAACGGTGGGTGCAACACCGCCAGCAGGCCTGTATTTTCCGTGCTGGTGGTAGTGGCAAGACGTAATCGATCCTGAGCATGGCCTGCTCCCGGTAACATACATATTAATAACAAAAGATAATGGATTTTTATTTTCATTCCTCAAACATCCTCTTTCTGTTATTTCATATGAATTGAATAACTAGAATTCTAACTGTGCCCTGAGCTGAAACACATCTGGCTCGTCACCGGAACCGGGACCGCCTTTCACGTCGAGTACATTCACATAGTTGGCACTGAAGCGCAGACTGGGAGTGGCAAACCAATTCAAACCCAGTGTAAAACTGTCCGCTTCACCACCATTAATATCTGCATCGTTCAGATCCAGGCTGCTGTATCTGAATGCCAGCTGCCATGCCCCAAACCCACCTTGTCCAACAACAGAGTCCGGGTTTACCCGGCCAAAGTTGCCGCCGGCTCCTTTGTAGTTAAGTGATTCGCCGCTAATGAACCAGCCGGCTTCGAGATAAAATCCAGCAAAATCAAGACCCGGATTGCCGGTTATATCCCGATCGATCATCGTATGATAATACTCACCCTGCAAATGGAACGGGCCATAGACGAATGCGGATTCGGCAACGATTCGAGTCAGGGAATCTGCATCAAAAATACCTGTATCAACCAGGAGTGTATTGGTCAGGTGCGATTCGGGGCGTTGACTAAAGCGCAGATCGTCATTCGATCCCGTCATACGATGAGCTACCGATACGCCAAGATGCCAGATCCGGTCTTTTTCAAACAATGGGGCATACGTCGCCCGGGCGGAAACACCCCAGCCTTCGTCATTATCGCTGCTGGCGCCATCTCTGCCTTCGCCAAACAGTCCCGCACTAAACCCCCAGTTTTTGCCGCCACGTCTGGCCTGGATGCCAAGGTTACGTCCCTCGGCAAAAACATGCGGCAGACCACGCTCAATAAAGGTTACATATTTGGAGCTGGTCATATTCTGCAGACTAAAAGCTTCCTTAAAATGGCCGAGTCTGAGCTGGAATGGCTTTAGTCCTTTATAATCAAGGTAGGCATCCTGAATTCCACTTCTTCCAGTGCCGGTAAAATCATATTGTAATTTATAGGCCCAGGTCTCTGATATTTCGCCTTGTACAAACAACCGGGCCCGCCTGATCTCCTTACCATCATTGTGACGCCTCTGATCCTCCGCAAAAGTCGCAGCATCCATCTGCATACGACCGCCGATCTTGAACTTGGGTTTGGCTTTGTCGACATCAGTTTTTAGCCGCGCTATGTTCTCATCCGGGACGTGTTGCGTGCTCCGCTCAACTTCGCTACGGGAAACCGGATCAATATGCGTGCTATTTTCCAGCATGTCTGCTGCTGCTACACGCTTAACCAGCTCATAAGTATTGGCATCAATAGTGCCGTTTTCATGCAATGCCTTCAGTAACGCCATCAGCGCCTCATTACCGGCGTGGGCAAACACCGTGAAACTGCAAAGCACCAGCAACAAGCCACTTTGCAAAATTATCATTCTTTTATTCATCTATTAATTCCCGGTTAATAATATGTTATCA
>JADFPU010000130.1 GCA_022562175.1 Pseudomonadota bacterium
GCAGCTGTCCGGGTTTGGCATGAATGGCATCGGTAACGAATCGTTTGAGGGCGCGAATATTGATGGGCTCATCTACCTTGCCGCGGGTGCAGGCATCTTCACAGCGGGCATTACAGATCCGGCCGCAAATCGCTGGGAACGGATTATCTTCTTTAATCGAATTATAGGCATCTTCGATCCTGCCCTCAGCAATCAAAACAATATAACCCTGGGCCCGTTGGCCGGCGGGACAGGCATCGCGACAAGGGGCGACACCACGCTTGTCAATGGCAAAGGCATCAGGGGTCGCCTGGGGATAGAGTTTGTGAGCGGCACGCGCCTTGCCCATGCCCACATCAAAAGGATTATTGATCGTCACCGGACATACTTCAGCACATTTGCCGCAGCCGTTACAGGTGCTGACATCGATGAATCGGGGATGAGTGTGGATGGTTGCGGTAAAATCACCTGCCTCACCGTCCAGATTCAGCAGTTCACTATCGGTGAGCAATTTAATATTGAGATGGCGTCCCACTTCAACCAGACGGGGAGAGATGGTGCACATGGCGCAATCATTGGTGGGAAAAGTCTTGTCCAGCTGGGCCATATGGCCGCCGATGGCCGACTTTTTCTCAACCAGATAGACCTTATAGCCGGCATCGGCCAGATCCAGAGAGGTCTGCATACCGGCAATGCCGCCGCCAACGACCAGCACTGAACCTACGAGATGGTCAGACCCCTGCTGTTTTATATGAGAGCTATTCCCATTCATCATCGCTATTTACCCTATAGAATCAGAATATTCAGGATTAGTCTGAATTATCTATAAACTACAAAATGTATTTATTGCGATGGATCAAATAGATTATGATTAAAACGTCTGGAAGAACAGTCTGACTGTATTTACTGATCTTTTATGAGTCTGTTTAATGAAACAGGATCACCAGGAAAATTGATATTTATATAATATCGCACGATCACAAACTATTGGTAACCACGAGGCCTGATTATAATTCTTCATATTGGCAGGTAAAGTGCCGGAGAAATTTTGGTTGGCAGGTAATTTTGTAGCCTTTGATTTGATCCCGAATTTTCCAAACAGTTTCAATGACTTCTAAAATATAATCAAAATGACTTTGGGTATATACCCTTCTGGAAAAGGCTAAGCGAACGAGATCCAGCGGAGAGGGAAGTTCATTTCCTTGCTCATCGAAGCTGCCAAACATGACACTGCCCAGTTCTACACTACGGATCCCGCCTTCAATGTAAAGTGTATTGACCAAGCCAATGCCGGGGTACTGCAAGGGCTTGATGTGAGGCAATATTGCCATGGCATCCAGAAATACGGCATGGCCACCTACCGGCCGAACATAAGGTACCCCAATGTTTTCCAGGCCTTTAGCAATATAACGGACAGTCGCGTGACGGTATTCCTGATAGTCCTGCTGCAATGCCTCCATCAAGCCCACAGCAGCCGCTTCCAGATACCGGCCCGCTAATCCGCCATAAGTTGGAAACCCTTCTCTAAGTATCAAGGCATTGCGAAAGTCTTCCGCCCAGTGGTCGTTGTTACAGGTTAAAAACCCTCCAATATTTACCAGGCCAGCCTTTTTCAGACTCATGGTTGCGGCATCTGCATAGGAAAATATCTCCCGTGCAATCTCTACAAGTGATCTATTGTGATAAGCAGGTTCACGTTACTGAATAAAATAAGCATTTTCTGCAAATCGGCATGCATCCAATACAAAAGGGATCTGGTGTTTTTCTAAAAGCTGTTTCACATTTTTAATATTCTCTAATGATACGGGTTGTCCACCCCCTGTATTGTTGGTAACGGTTAGCATGCAAAAAGAATTTTTACCGGTTCATTTTCCAAAATACACTTTTCCAGTTTGTTGATATCCATATTGCCTTTAAATAGTGCCTCTGAGCGATTATCCAGGCCTTCATCACAAAGTAAATTTAGCGCCCTGGCGCCAACAAACTCTATATTTGCACGGGTCGTATCAAAGTGGCTATTGTTAGGAACGATATCGCCTTTTTTAATTCGGGTTGAAGCAAGGATCCCTTCAGCGGCTCTGCTTTGATGTGTTGGGAAGATGTGCTTCATGCCAGTGACGTCTCTGACAGTGGATTCAAATTTCTTTCAGGACAAGCTTCCCGCGTAACTTTCATCGCCTAACATGATTGCGGCCCATTGTTTGGTCGACATGGCGCCCGTACCACTGTCCGTTAAAAGATCAATGCAACAATCTTCAGCATCCAACAGAAATACATTGTAGTGAGCAATTTTGAGAGCTTCGATGCGTTCCTTTTTAGAAATGATCTTTAGCGGTTCTGTAACTTTAATGCTAAATGGCTCGATAATGGTTTTCATTGTGATTAAATGTAATTGGGAGGTGGGTTTAAATCCCGAAACGGCACATCATATTTATAAGTGTAGATAAAACTATGGAGGAAATATCACTTATTTAAAACTGAATTTGCCACAGAGTGCACAGACGCCTACAAGAATGCAAGCGGCACGATTACAGAGAAGTAATCGGCACAAGCGATGAAGAAAGCATTCAAAACTGGTGGTATTGATTGCTCAATCCAGTGCAGGTAACCGGCCGGGCAGAATAGAACCGAGAGCAATTAAACGGCGGCCTTAACACTACCCACTGTTGATGAAAAAACGAGCCGAAGCTCGTGAGGATATTCGATTACATGGCCATCCGAAAAAGCTCAAGTAAGTACCATTCGGGTCTGATCATTTTTATTTTTAACGGACTTCTTTTGTTGTAAATCATCCGGATCGGCAATACGTCGCAACTGATGTTGCTTCACACACCATTGAATTCTGTCATTCCCGGTAGGGTAACCGGGAACACATACTTTGTATGCCTGACAAATTTCAGAGTCTGCATGATTGATAATGTTATAAAGCATCCGTCTTTTGAGATCGCCTGTGACTTCGGCAATCAAACCGTTCAACGCCAACCTATTGAGGTGTTGTAAAATACCTATCTCACCGACTTGTAACGGTTTTTCACTCAACGTTTAAATTCTCTATATATTAATGACATGCATGGATGCATTAATGCCGTGGGTGCATGGAATGCACATGAACGGCCAGCACTCCTGAAGAAGAATCTGATCGTATTTTATTATTTAATGTTGATACGTACCCATCAGCACGGTCTGTTCAATGATATGATCTTCCATCGCCTGTTCGACCTCGGTCTTGCTGGCTTGACGACCAAGATCAGGCAGTATTGTATCCAGTGCATAGAGTTTATGGAAATAACGATGACGGCCAATCGGCGGGCAGGGGCCACCGTAACCGGTACGTTTCCAGTCGTTTAGCCCTTGCAAGGTCCCTTCCGGTAACTCGCTCTCGTTGATCGCTTCTGCAAGCCCTGCTGCCGATGCCGGAATGTTATATAACACCCAATGTACCCAGGTCATTTTTGGTGCGGCGGGATCCGGTGCATCCGGATCATCAACAATCAAAACAAGGCTTTTGGCATTGCCGGGAATGTTTGACCAATTGAGTTCCGGAGAAATATCCTTGCCGTCACAGGTATAAACAGCAGGAATACTGCCATCATGACTAAACGCGGGCGAAGTAATCATTATGCTCATTATTGCTCTCCTTTCAGCCTGCACGTCGTTAAATCCTCCGCAGGCAATCAATAGAAACAGTAATTTCAAGGTGAATCGATGCGCGACCATTATAAAGAATAATAGAACAAAGTTGAGGGCTTACTTGATATTTTCTTCAAGCAGTTGCATGTCTTCTTTACTGAGCTCCACATTAATTGCTCGCAGACTATCCGTGATACTACTGGTCTTGCTTGCACCCGGAATGGTCAATATTGACGAGCTCTTATTTAATAACCACGCGATCATTATTTGATATGTGGATACATCATATTTTTCAGCCAGCTTTTTTAGTAATTTATTGTCAGCACGCTGTGCATGCTGGAAATGTCCGCCAACAGAACTATGTGCAATAAAGGTAATATTATTTTCCTCACAAAATTTAACTACACCATTTTTAAATGAGGTTCGCTCAAATAGATTACATCGGTTTTGCACAGACATAATGTTTGTAATGGAAAGTGCTAACTGGATATGTTCAACAGTGACGTTAGATAAACCAATGTGTTGAATCTTGCCTTCATCCTTAAGTCGTGTAAGTTCGCCAACTGAATCGGTAAGTGGTATATCCGGATCGGGTGCGTGCAGTTGATACAAAAATATTGAATCAGTATTGAGAGCCGTCAAACTTTTTTCACATGACTGTCTTAACCACTTAGGATTGGCATCAACCGTCCAATCACCCTTGGGACGTCTCAGACCGCCTTTGGTGGCAACAATTATATTATTTGTATCCCCCAGTTTTGATAAAGCCTTTGCGATTAATTTCTCATTGTGCCCTAGCTCAGAATCATCAACACAATAGACATTGGCTGAATCAATAAAATTACCCCCACCATCAACAAAGGCTTTGATAACACTTATAGCTTGTGCTTCATCCGGTCGCCCATCCAGAGATAAAGGCATAGCTCCTAAACCAATGGCAAAGATTTCAATGTTTGTATTATCCAGTTGTATATATTTATTCATAAGTAATGATGTAATCGTTGTCGGTGATTAAAAGGTTTTAAAATAAATCTGTCCAGATTAATCTGTCACTTCATACTGCTAACTATAGTGACTATATAAAAATCACCACTCCCCCCTCTATCTGTTAATCTTGCTTCAATTCTGAATATGAAGTTAAATCGAAAGATACAGATCAGGTGGTAGTATACTCAAAAAGAATATGAACTCGAAGTTTCTGACTAACGCTGCAAATGGATTGCGTATAGACCGGGCTGGTTCTGCGTCCGCTCGCTACAGTCGACCGTAAATAAACGATTTTATGCCTTTTTTAACGAAGCCTGAAACAATACAGCCTTGCAATCCGTACGCGGTACATGGGCGTTGCAGTCGTTCATGCCGCAACCATGACAGCGCTTACCAATCCGACTATAATTAATTATGATCACATTATCACAGGACGACTGTCAGAATGACGACATTCCAAGTTTCACACTTTACTCGAATTGTATTTATCTCGCTGCTTTGTTTTTCAGGCACCAGCGCCGCCGAAACTAAATGGTGGCAAGCTGGAGAAGATTTCGTTAAAGACCTCATTGGCTCAAAGACCGCTACAGAACTTTCTATTGCCGACATAGGTGCTGGTTTGAAAGAGGCCCTGCGGGTCGGTACGGATACGGTTGTAAAGCAATTGGGCAAAAATAATGGATTCAATGACGATCCGGCAATCCATATCCCCTTACCAGAATCATTAAACAATGTTCAGTCGGCATTGGAAAAGATCGGGCTTGCTTCAATGCTCAACGATCTGGAACTTAAATTAAATCGATCAGCAGAAGCCGCCACGCCTAAAGCAAAAAAGATTTTCTGGGATACCATCAGCCAGATGACAATGGAAGACATCAAGGGTATTTACAATGGGCCAGATGATGCGGCGACCCGCTACTTACAATCGAAAATGACCATGCCGCTAAAAGACCAAATGCGGCCGGTGGTCAATAAGAGTCTGGCTGAGGTAGGCGCCATTCGATCGTACGATAATATCATGCAAAAATATCAGGCCCTGCCCTTTGTACCGGACGTTAAGGCAAATCTAGCCGATTACGCCCTGGAAAAAGCATTAAATGGGATTTTTCATTACCTTGCGATAGAAGAGGGCGCCATCCGTAAAGACCCGGCAAAACGCACCACTGAACTCTTAAAACGAGTATTTAGTCAGCATTAAACACACTGGTACGACTCCTAAGCGCCTGGACGTTTAATTAAAGATGCCGCTCAATGCGTATGCCCCCGGTTAATAAGATTCAAAGGGGCAATATCTACTGAACGAAATATCGGATAAATACTGATCTGATCATTTGGCTGTAACTGAAAATCAAAATCTACTGGCTTGCCATTAACCAGAATTAAATCAATCTCATTATAAGGAACAGCACAGGTCTCAAGCAATACCCTTACGGTACTTAAGGACCTTAACGTATTTGCAAATGATCGTTGCTGCAAATAAAGCGGCAAATAATCATTCAACTCACCATAAAAACGCATTGATACCTTATACATACAGATAATTATAGTCCGTCACTTATTACAAATCATGTCACATAGCGACTTTGCCCAATAACTACTTTAGGAAACTCTGATTAAGTCAGAGTTTCTCGTGGTGCATAGACCTCGCTACCCCCTTGAGGGGTGTGCACCAGCAACATCAATTACTTTATGTGATTGATTTTTTGGGGCCTGCCATTTAACCGGTCTTGTACCTTCCTGATTTCATCAGCACTGAGCTCATTAAAGTCTGTTTCCTTGGCAGAGTACTAACGGAAAAGTCCATTGGTATTTTCTTTGGCACCTTGTTGCCAGGGGCTTTGCTAATGCGCGAAGTTAACCTGCATCTGTGTCTGTTGCGTAAACAATCGATGAACCGACATTTCCTTGCCCCGTTAATAGGTCAATGACAGTTTCATCTTTTTCGATTTTCTAGATATTAGCCACTTTCTGAGAAAAAAAGTGTTCACTCCATAACTTCAGGCTGTCTTTTTCGGTCTTATTCATAAAACGTTCAACATCGGCAGTAGCTTCATTCCAATTAATTGAAGAAATTTTCTTTAATAATTCTGCCTTTACCCATTCTTTATCGATTTTTAAATCTTCTCCTTTCCATGGGCCATCTTGAATTAAAGCGGCCTGCAATAATGATAAGTTTGGCTTAATGTCTTTTTTCACATACCAATTAAAATCATACCAATCTCTTCCTTTTAAATAAGGTCTGCAAAGTAGTGCGTGAACCTTTAATGCAAAATTACTACTCAAATCTTGATGACAGACTTCATAATCTACTGGAAAGTCTTTATATGTATACTCAAATGCTGAGCCTGATGGAGGATTCACATCTATTTCTAATTTAATCGTTTGTTTTTTACCCTCTTGCCCACGATAAAATGAAAGATTTAGTTGGTTGCTCACAGAATTATCTTTTAATACGGCTTTTCTCACCGCTTGATCCATTCGGCTTTTGTCTCTCACTTCCGTCTTTAAGCCAAATTCTTCTAAATTCTCCAATAATTTTTTAAGATAATCACTCCAATCAAATCCTGGATCTGATTCTTTTAAAATAAAATCTAAATCTTCAGAAAATCTTTGTGATCCATACAAAATACGTAGACTTGTTCCACCTTGAAATGCAGCCACTTCAAAAAACCCAGCTTTCCATAATGCAAATAAAGCAATCTCCTGAATAATTTCCTTAATAGCCTGTTCTTCCTCTATCGCATTGCTGGCTTTATAGCTATCCAGCCTTTGTTGAATTAGTTCAATCATTACCTGGCTCCCTGGCTAAAGATTCAATAAACCGTTGTACACGTTTTTGTTTATAGACAAGTTTTAAAATTCTAATATCCGCACCTGTAATAGAACGAAGGTATTCATCATCGATACGTAGACTTTCAGTTAACCAATCAACTCCTTGCCATTCTTTCTTCCTTAAGCAGACCAAATCCATTAAAGCACGGACAGGTTTTGCCACTAACATGGCCTGCTTGTTAAACTGTTGACGATTAACCAATTCTAGAAAATATCCTTTATTAGTTGCTAGTGGATGGAAGCTAAAGCTGCCTAATGTTTCATGATCATAACCCTTGAACTTGCGTCCGGGAACCACACACGCTGTGGTATAAACAGCTTCAGGGATCCAGCCATGGTAAGCAAGTGCCGTCTCAAAGGAGACATAACTGCCAGGAAACAGTGATTGGGCTAATACAAATGGATGCAATGGATAACGGACAAATCGTTGATCTAATACATACAAGCCACGCCGAAGGCGATGTAACTCACCTGCCTTTAATGCCCGATTAACCAAGCCATATCTTCTCGCATCACTGCCACCTAACATACGACCTAATTGGGCATCATTAAAAATATGATTAGCATGTTCCGATTCGATGATTTTTTCAGTCAATGACTTCATCTAAATAATTCCAGATACTTTTATATAATGGAAGTATCTGGAATTATATAAGAGAAGTAAAAGCATTAATAATCTATGAGGATTAGGTATATAAAATTATTAAATTCAATATGTTAATAGCAGAGCTGTTCACCCCTGCTCAGTTCAGCCGTGGGTTGGTAATATGAAGTGCCGATCAATCCACATAAGTCACTTAAATTAAGTTTCGATAACATGAATTAACTTAATAAATATACTCTTATATAAATGCTGGAATATGAGACGACCGCCATGGACGATGTGAATGGAATCACAAGTGTTACAAGCGCACGACTGCAAGGACCTCGGCACCCCCTTGTGGGGTGTGTGGAA
>JADFPU010000131.1 GCA_022562175.1 Pseudomonadota bacterium
ACTTGGAAATGCAGGCTTCAGAGTTAAGCTAGAAAGTCAGAGCAAGGCGCAACTCGAAGTAAATGACTAGTCCTTCGTAAGAATTTGAAAAGCTTTCGCTCCCCCTTGCCTACACACCCCACAAGATCCACGAGATCCAGGACAACATGATGAGAATCTCTCCCTGGTGTTTGAGCCCGAGTATTATCATGAATGGGACAAGGGAAGCCAAAGCCTGGCCTTTGTCCCCTTTTTCCGCCTGGACCAACACGATAATGAGCGCACCCATTTTGATATACGGGAACTGACCTGGCTAAAAGTAGCAGAAAACTGGGAATTAAGAGTAGGGCTTCGTAAGGTCTTCTGGGGCGTCATCGAATTTCAACATCTGGTTGACATCATTAACCAGACAGATCTGGTGGAAAATATTGATACCGAAGACAAGCTAGGTCAACCGATGATCAACCTTGCCTTGATCAATGACTGGGGAACCGTCGACTTATTCATCATGCCCTACTTCAGAGAACGCACATTCCCCGGAACAAATGGTCGCCCTAGAAACCAGCCTGTGGTCGATACGGATTTATCAAAATTCGAGTCTTCAGCAGAAGAAAAACATATTGATCTTGCCATTCGTTACTCTCATTACTTTGGAGATTGGGATATTGGTGTTGCACACTTCTATGGCACCAGCCGTGATCCAAGATTATTACCCACGGTGAATCGTTCTGGTGCGCTGGCCCTGGCACCCTTTTATGACATCATCAATCAAACGTCGATTGATCTTCAGGCAACCAAAGGCAATATGCTCTGGAAACTTGAAGCGCTACACCGCAGTGGTCAGGGTGAAACGTATAATGCTGTGGCGGGCGGTTTTGAATATACCTTTGTCGGCATTTTCGAGACAGCCATCGATCTGAGTGTGCTGGGTGAATATCATTACGATGACCGAGGAGAATCCGCGCCGACCCTCTTTGAAGACGACATAGGCACCGGTATACGTTTGGCCTTTAACGATGCACAGTCGTCAGCGGTATTGATGGGACTGATAGTAGACAGGAATACCGGCGGTAAATTTTTTAACCTGGAAGCCAGCCGCCGTTTCGGAGATAGCTGGGTATTGGAACTACAGGCCAGGATATTATTTAATCAATCACCCACTGATCCTGCATTCGCATTCAGTCGAGATGATTATATCGAACTCTTCCTCAATTATAATTTCTGAACAAAAACAACTAAAGCCACAGGAAACCATTGCGCAGTTTCCGACAATCACTCCCTTGTGCTTTACTTCCCCTGCGCCTGAACTTTGCCCGGCGCACCGACACTGACCCTTTTGATTGATGCCATTGGTAAACGCACAAGCGTCTAAAACATGATGACATACTCTTGACCTGAGCTAATTAATGAGTGACCCTTTCCTCATCTTTAATTTCAAAAAAATAATAGATGCAAAGAAAATCTATAATAGACGAGCCAATACATATTCTCGGTGCGGGTGGCATTGGTGTAGCAATAGCATGGTGTTTGCTACGAGATGGCAAGGATGTGACACTGGTTGACAGCAATAAAGTCAAAATTCTGGCTGGTCAAAAAAATGGTTTAACAGTGGTCGATCAAGGTACTGAACATCCCGCTTTCATCGATTTTGAAGACTGGATACCACCTGCGCGTGGTTTAATACTGTTATGCACCAAGACCTATGATAACCCGTCTGTGCTTAGTCGTTTGCAGGACAAGTCATCGTTGATTCCGATCCAGAACGGCTTTGATCCTCAACTTGAAAAATGTAATCACTCAGGAGAAGCGATTGCGTCGTTTGTCTCTGAATGTTTACGTGATCAACCGATCACACGAATTACTCGACCTGGCTGTTTGCATATCGGGGCTCGCAGAGAAGTCGGGGAGGCAGAACGGGAGGTATTGGCCTTGCTGGGCAAGTCGCTGGCAACAGTTGATCTGTTTCCGGTAGAAATCGTTGCGGATGTTCGGCCTTACAAGGCCGCAAAACTGATGTATAACGCCGCCATATCACCGCTCGCAGCAGCGGCTGGCGTTGACAACGGTGAGTTACTGGGCGATCCCCTGGCGAATCGGCTTTTTTTCGCTTTACTACAGGAGAACTATGGGATATTGCAAAATGCCAGGATACCCCTGGCTAAAATCGGCCCCTTCCACCCGGATACAGTTTCACGGATTTTACGTACACCCTTGCTGCCTGCGTTAATGGCTGTGTTTTTTCGTCCTTCACTGCGCGGGACGTATTGTTCAATGGCCCCCGATATGGCAAGCGGACACACTGAAATCGAGGCTTACAATGGTCACCTCATTCGTCTGGCCAGGGACTTTCCTTGTCCGATAAATCGGGCGGCACTGGCAATGATCAACAAGATAGTGGATGAAAAACTACCGGTTCAACGTCAACATTTACAGACCATGGCGGATAATCTCCCCACCGGAGTATTGTCTTGATCCTGGTGACAGGTGGTGCAGGATTTTTGGGCTCACACCTGGTTAATGAATTACTCAAAACTGATGAACCAGTCAAAGTATTGGAACGGCCCGGTGCAGGGATCGATCACCTGCCGCTTGATCGTATCGAAATTGTATTCGCGGACATCCGTGATGAAGCTGCGATCAGGGAAGCAACACGCGATTGCCGTCAGGTTTATCACCTGGCCGCAGATCCGAATCTCTGGCGAAAAGACCCGGAAGAGTTCGATAAGATCAATCATCTGGGTGCAGTTAATGTGATCCGTCACGCCCTCGAAAATGGGGCCGAGCGTGTTGTACATTGCAGCACCGAGAGCATCCTGACTTCAAGCACCTTTAACGGCGGTGCTGTGGAAAACCTGCGTCTTAAAGAAAGTGACATAATTGGTCCGTATTGTCTGAGCAAGTTTCGGGCGGAACAGGCAGCATTTAAAATGGCAGAAGAAGGGGCACCCGTGTTGGTAGTCAGCCCGACCCTGCCGATAGGCCCCGGTGATAGACGACAAACGCCACCAACACGAATGAGTGTGGCATTTTGTCAGGGGAAACTGCCTGCCTATCTTGACTGTCGCTTAAACTTTATTGACGCCAGAGATGTTGCTACCGGTATAGTCGCCGTTATGAAACGGGGCCGTAGTGGTATCCGTTATCTACTGGGAAATGAAAATCTTCATTTGTCAGATTGGCTACAGTTTCTTGCTGATGAAACCGGACAAAAGATACCGCGATTTAAAGTGCCCTATGCAGGGGCACTCGCCGCTGCATGGCTCAGTGAATGTTGGGCGGATCACATTGATGGCAAAATACCAATGGCCACCATCACTGGTGTACGCTTGACAAAGCGTTGTATGTTTTTTGACCCCTCAGCCAGCCTGACCGAGCTTGGAATAACTCCTCGATCCATCAGGGTATCTGCCCATGATGTAGTTGTATGGTACCGACAGCAGGGTTGGCTTTAAAACGCTACATTTGATTTCGTAATGAAACCGTGATCAGAGCAGAAATATTACCAGACTTTACTTTGCCATCTGCCGGGAACGCCAGAGCGCAAAGAACAGGAAAGCAGGAGCAGCTATCACAGCAGCTATCAATAAGGGCAGTAATGCATCAAACCAGGCAAAGATCGCAATCACAAACAAGGTGTCGTCAAGATCAAAACCTTGGGGATAATTGAAGGCAATACTTGGATGACTACCACTTCTATGTAACTGAAATACCACCAGAAAAATTGCGCCTACGCTTACACCCGACACTAAACCCATGATCAGCGCCCAGGAACCCAACTCACTGCTTGCAGCCAGGCCAAAACCGATACCCACAAAAATCATTACATTGACGATCATATCGCAAATCAAATCATACCAATGACCGCCTTTCGAGCAGAGTTTGCCGAGCCGAGCAAGCTCTCCATCGGCACGATCAAGCAATGTTGAAAGCACAAACATAAGGCCACCACAAAACGTCCAGAAATACTCACCCATGCCAAACCAGAACGCAGCGAGTAGACCGGTAATCAGACGCAGAGTCGTAAGATGGTTGGGGGTCACGGCTGTGTTAAGCAGAGGCAGAACCATCCAGCGTGCTACGACATGCGAATAGGTTTTTGCTGGTGGAAAGGATTGCGTTGATTCAGGCAGGGGTTTTACTTTATTAGTCATATTCATTAACGAAGGATATTTTAATATTTTGCCATCTTATCAATGACCGGATCCTATCTGTGCTCTGTGTGGCAGATCTTTTATTTAGGATAACTCAGGGTCAGTATAGATTGATCCACTTCGGACCGGGCAAATTCTAAATATTTTTCTCCATGCCCTCTTTGGCAGATCTATTATTTATATAAAAAGAACCCATCACTGCTATTGTTATATTCACCAATAAGCCATACAAGCCCGGATGAAAACCCCATATCTTGCCACCAACGGTAAAGACCAGCGTTAACGATATAATCAGTCCGGCAACAAGACCCAGCAGTGTGGGTTGCGCTTTCAGGTTCACCCAGCGTATACCGATCATAAATGCCGGCACAAGTTGCACAAGTATATCGAATTTTCTGTCCAGCAATTTCACCAGCGACACACCTTCTTTGAGAACGATAGCCAGGGCTATCAGGACTATTATCAGAAACCATGAACAGATTTTGCCAAGCCTGGTCATCTGCGCCTGTGACGCATCCTTTTTTATATATTTTCCATATATATCCTTGGTCAGGATAGAGGATATAGACAACAATGCTGAATCTGCCGTCGACATCATCGCTGAAAGTACTGCGGCGAACAGGATAACTACCAACCAATAACCAAACACCGAGTCTTGCTGCACCAACCGAAATAGCCGGGTTAACACTTGATCTGATGCGGCGCCGTCCAGTCCTGGTATATAGGCAATGGCATAGATGCCGGTAATGACTGCAATGAAAACAGTTATAAATGGCAGGAACGCCATCATCGCGAGGCTTTGTCGAAGAACAGTTTCAGTTCTGGCCGCGTAGATCCGCTGTATTGCCTGTGGATATAATGCGCCCCCCATACCTACTATGAGTATGTAACTTAACCATTCACGCATCCTGGCCGCATCCGGCGGCATGACCTTGTTGACCATGTTCGGGTCCGACGAAGACAATATCTTCTCAGTCGCCAGTGAAAGTGCGCCAAACTTTTGAAACAATACAGCGAAAAGCAGTAAGAAACCAAGCATCAACACGCCGCCTTGTATGACATCTGTCCAGGCGACCGCCCGCAGGCCACCAAGCGTGCCGTAAATAACCATAATAAGCGCCAGAACGATAACACCGTAATCATAAGCAATATCTCCGTGCTCGCCGGCCAGACCTTGCATTGCTCTTCCCATCGCCATCAATTGCGCCAATAGAAAATTACTCAAGGCGATCACCATGATAACAGCGGCAATTAAATTGATAGCTTTTGAGTCGAACCGATCATGAAGAAAATCAACCGGGGTAATATAGCCCCGATTACGAGACAAGGCATGTAATTTGATGGCGTAAATTAAATAAAAAACGATGATCGCCAACATGAAATGTACCGACATGATCCATGAGTAACCTGTGCGGTAGGTCATACCGGTAAACCCGAAAAAACTATTGCCACTGTATTGCGTGGCATACAGAGTCAAGACCAGTACAAACAGACCAAAACCTGGGCCAGCCAGATAAAAATCCTGTAATGAATTTTCCTTACGGGCGCGAAAACCAAGCCAGCCGATAACAAGAAGAGAAGCAAGATACAGGGCAATCACTAACCAGGCGCCAGGACCAAATGGCAGTAATTCAAACATCAGTCCGTGTGATCATCGTGCTTACGCACGCCTGGCTTATGAAACAGGAGAAGGTATGCAGTAAATACTGATGTAAGCAATGCAACGGCCAGTGGAATAATAACCCACAACGGAATGCCTGCTATATGAAATGTACTATCTTTCGGCCAATACCAGGGAATAGCTACAGACAAGAGCAACAGATAGACACACAATATCCAGTATTGTGTCTTTCTGACTGTCATGCCTGATGACTGTCTGTCGACGATGCAGTGCTATGCAAGATCAGTAAATAACCAGGGCGTCTTTTGCAGGCGTTGCTGTTCATAGGCCCGTATTTCATCACTGTGCTGCAATGTCACGCTTATCTCGTCAATACCATTTAATAACAGTTGTTTAAGCGCCGGATCGAAATCAAACGGGATTAGCTCACCGTTAACCCTGCTAATCTGCTGGCGTTCAAGATCAACATGCAGGCGATAACCAGTGTTTGCCTCTACCTCATCAAATAATTTGTCCATTGTGTTTGCATCGAGTCTTATAGCAAGCACACCATTTTTCCCGCAGTTACTAGAAAATATTTCGGCAAAGCTTGGGCCGATCACACAGCGAAACCCGTAATCCTGCATTGCCCACACAGCATGTTCACGCGAGGATCCGCAACCGAAATTCTCACGTACCAGTAGTATGCTTGCGCCCTGATAACGTGGCTGATTCAAGATAAACTCTTCCCGTAAGGGTCTGGCTGAATTATCCTGGCCCGGTTCGCCATGATCGCGATAGCGCCATGCATCAAACAGGTTAGGACCAAAACCTGTACGTTTGATGGATTTTAGAAATTGTTTCGGGATGATGACATCGGTATCCACATTGGCACGGTCCAGCGGGACCACAAGCCCGTCTAATTGAGTAAATGCTTCCATAATGACCTCGTTTCTCGTGACTCGTTACCAGGAGTCTGTCCTAGTAAGCCAATAAAAAATAAAATTGTCTAAATATGCCGTACATCAACAAAATGACCCGCAATCGCTGCCGCTGCCGCCATAGCCGGACTGACTAAATGGGTTCTACCACCTGGGCCTTGCCGGCCTTCAAAATTCCGGTTCGATGTTGAGGCACAACGTTCACCTGCACCCAGACGATCATCATTCATGCCGAGACACATGGAACAACCTGGCTCGCGCCACTGAAAACCGGCTTCAATAAATACCTTATCGAGTCCTTCCTGTTCAGCCTGTTTTTTTACCAGACCGGAACCGGGAACCACCAGCGCCTCTTTGATGGTGGGCGCAAGCTTTTTACCTCGTGCAATGTCAGCCGCTGCACGAAGATCCTCAATTCGGGAATTGGTGCAGGAACCGATAAAAACTTTGTCGATTTTGACATCGCAGATCGGCGTGCCAGGTTCAAGCGCCATATATGCAAGCGCATTACGCATCCCTTCCCGTTTCACCGGATCCGGTTCCTGATCCGGATCCGGTATGCATTCCTCTATCGAAATCACCATTTCCGGAGAAGTTCCCCAGGTAACCGTTGGCCTGATATCTGTTGCATCAACAGTCAATTCCAGATCAAACACGGCATCCGCATCACTGCGTAATGTCTGCCAATTGGCAACCGCCTGTTGCCACATTTCACCTGTGGGTGCAAAAGGACGTCCTTTCACATAATTGATGGTCTTGTCATCGACCGCAATCATGCCTGTACGAGCACCGGCCTCAATAGCCATATTACACAGGGTCATCCTGCTTTCCATGGAAAGATCACTAATCGCATCACCGCTAAATTCAATGACATAACCGGTGCCACCGGCCGTGCCTATTTTTCCGATAATATACAGTGCCATATCTTTTGCTGTTACAGCCGCTGGCAGGCAACCCGTTACATTAATACGCATGTTAGCGGACTTTTTCAGCTGCAAGGTCTGCGTCACCAGCACATGTTCGACCTCGGATGTGCCGATACCAAAAGCCAGTGCACCGAGTGCACCATTGGTAGTGGTATGTGAATCACCGCATACAATGATCATGCCTGGCAAGCAGGCACCCTGTTCAGGACCCATTACATGCACGATTCCCTGCCGTTCATCAAACAACTTGATATAGGGAATATTCCAGTGCCGAACATTGTCGTCCAGTGTCTCAAGTTGAAGTCGCGAAACAGGGTCGGAGATATGCTGCCGGTTAATGGTCGGCACATTATGATCAGGCACAGCAAGACTTGCCGCTGAACGCCACGGCTGGCGATTCTCAAGCTTCAAACCTTCGAATGCCTGTGGTGATGTGACCTCGTGCAGCAGATGCCTGTCGATATAAATAAGACAAGTACCATCGCCATTGTCCCTGACAATGTGGTCATGCCAAAGTTTGTCGTATAAAGTCTTTGCGTTCATTTCCTATTACATGCCAGCCCACTAAAATATTAATTACAGGGTTTTAAGGCTAGCAGATTCCAGTTCCGTTTGTATCAACAAATTGCCTCCGTATTGGGACACTCCTGAGATAATGGCCAGGCGGATGAATTTATATTCCGGTTCCAGTTAGTGTCCGTCAATAAACTCTAATTTTTTTTCTCGCCAAGGCGCAAAGACGCCAT
>JADFPU010000132.1 GCA_022562175.1 Pseudomonadota bacterium
ATTGCCTTGAATTCAAATCCGTTTGCTCTTCGGTACAACAGCACAGGGGCGAGATCCGCGCTGAGAAGGAGAATCCCTTGAGGACCTAGGGCGTCACTCGGTCGTCGAATCACGTTGGGCTACAGGGAGTCGCGCCATCCCCACCATTTCATCGAATTTGTCTACTGATTGCAAGCGAAGCTTAAAATCAATTTTCTAAAAAGGGTAATTTATGAATCTGTCGGATAGCATGGATGTCAATTTCAATGAGCTGCCTCTGCACCAGCATTTACACAAAGCATTGGAATTTATTGGGTTTTCGGAATGTACGCCAATCCAGGCAGAAAGTTTGCCAATTTTACTGGCTGGCAGGGATGTTGCCGGGCAGGCACAGACGGGCACAGGCAAAACCGCCGCTTTTCTGCTGGCTACGATGCATCATCTGCTTCAGCAGGACAGTGACAAGAGCGGGAAGAAAAAGCAATTACGTGCCATGATCATCTCACCCACCCGGGAACTCGCTATCCAGATCCACAACGATGCAATACAGTTAAACAAGTTCGCCGGTTTATCCCTGGGTCTGGTATATGGTGGCGTCGATTACATGAAACAACGAGAAATGCTTGAGCAGGGTGTCGATATTCTTATTGGCACACCGGGCAGGTTAATCGATTACTACAAACAAAAGGTTTACAGTCTGTCACACATCAGGATCATGGTGCTTGATGAGGCTGATCGAATGTTTGATCTGGGGTTCATTAAGGATATTCGTTATCTCATGCGGCGTATGCCAAAACCGGAAAAACGCCTGAGTATGTTGTTTTCGGCCACCTTGAGCTGGCGTGTCACAGAGCTGGCTTATGAACACATGAATAACCCCAAGCTGATCAAGATCAATCCGCAACAGGTGACGGTCGATAAGGTAAAGCAGGTTGGCTATCATGTCTCCAATGATGAAAAAATATCGTTTCTTCTGGGCTTACTAAAACGTATCGACCCCAAGCGCACTCTGCTATTTGTTAATACCAAGCGCACTGCCGAACGGGTTTGGGGTTATCTGGAAAGCAATGGCTATCATGCAGCCATGTTGTCGGGAGACGTGCCACAACGGCAACGAGAGCGCTTGTTCAAGGATTTTACCGAGGGCAGATTACCTGTGCTGGTAGCGACCGACGTGGCCTCCCGCGGCTTGCATGTGCCGGATATCAGTCATGTCATTAACTATGATATGCCGCAGAATGCCGAAGACTACGTGCATCGAATCGGCAGAACGGCCCGTGCGGGTTCCAGTGGTGATGCCGTTAGCCTTATCTGTGAGGAGTTTGTTTATTCTTTGCATGAGATCGAAGAGTTTATCGGCCATAAGTTGCCCATGGAGCCTGTTACGGACGATATGTTTGTGACACCCAAGCCACCCGTGCGATTGAAAAAGAAATCATCGCTACGGCCCGGAAAAAAGCAAGGGCGGCGGTCTAATCCTGGCAGGCGGGCACCGCGATGATCTGTTTTTTTTAAATTAATCGCGTTTATCGCAAGATTAACGTAGCGAATCTGATGTCATTTTGTACAATGTTGGCAATTCAGTAACATTCAATCCAAACGCCTGGAAATGAAGCTATGCGTCGCCGCTTTAAGATGAAACGAAAAATGCTTGTGATAACGCTGTTTTGCATGTTTGCATTGTCGGCATGTGGACAGAAGGGGCCACTGTATATGCCGGATGACAAGGTTGCGTCTATAAACACGCCGCACTTCCCCGGCTAGAAATCATGCAACACTTTGCTTACGTGAACGGCCAGCTTAGTGCCGAACAGGTGGTCCTGGCTGACGTCGTTGAGCGATTTGGCACGCCTTGTTATGTTTATTCGCGTGCGGCAATTGAGCAGCAGTGGCTGGCCTATGACAGGGCATTTAGCGGGCGCGCACATTTGATCTGCTATGCAGTAAAAGCCAATGCTAATCTTGCGGTGCTGAATATCCTGGCACGGCTTGGTTCGGGATTTGATATTGTTTCGGTCGGCGAGTTGGAACGGGTCCTGGCAGCCGGTGGCGTGGCATCCAATATTGTTTTTTCCGGCGTGGGAAAGAGACATGCCGAGATCCGGCGTGCATTACAAGCAGGTATAAAATGTTTTAATTGTGAGTCAATCCCGGAACTGCAGCGCATAAACGAGCTGGCGGGTTCAATGAAAGTTGTTGCGCCTGTGTCGTTACGCATCAATCCGGACGTTGATGCAAAGACACATCCTTATATCGCTACCGGGCTTAAGGAGAACAAATTTGGCATTCCCTATAAAGATGCTGTCGCTGCCTATCAACTGGCACAGTCATTGAGGCATATTCAGATTGTCGGCATTGATTGCCATATTGGCTCACAAATCACCAGTGTTGCACCTTACATGGATGCGCTTGAGCGGCTGCTGTCGTTGGCGAAGGAATTAACAGCTGAGGGAATTGAGTTGCAGCATATTAACGTCGGTGGCGGCCTGGGGATTTGCTATCAGGACGAAACACCTCCTTGCGTGGCAGAATTTGCCAAGGCTCTTAGCGAGGTGAGCACTGCCGGGATCGAGGAGATTTTACTGGAACCAGGTCGATCCATCGTTGCTGATGCCGGCTTGTTGCTGACACGCGTGGAGTATCTGAAAGACAACACGGATCGGAATTTTGCTATTACAGATGCGGCAATGAATGATTTGCTGCGTCCGGCTTTATATGACGCATGGCAGAAAATTATTCCACTTCAGGAACATAGCGATGCAGAGAGCAAGCGCTATGATCTAGTGGGTCCAGTCTGTGAGACGGGCGATTTTCTGGGACTGGACAGGCAACTGTCTTTATATGAAGGTGATATTCTGGCGGTATGTTCAGCAGGAGCCTATGGATTTAGTATGAGTTCCAATTACAATGCCAGACCCAGAGCGCCTGAAGTGATGGTGGATGGGGATAAGGTCTTTGAGATACGCCGCCGGGAATCGGTCGAACAACTCATGGCCGGTGAGGCAATGCTGCCGGATTCAAGCGAGTAAACGCAATGCACGGAAATGGTGCATTAATAGTCATATCAGCACTGAAATGGTGCGATGGTGCAACCCGATAGTTGAGGTATTGCCTTGAAAAATATCAGGTTTCCAGGTTAAGACGGATGGCACATATTCTGCACTTTGCTGGAAATGTTGGGTCATTCTTGCTAATGACGGATGTTCATCAACATCAACGAGTGTCTGATTAGTACACAATAAATATTAAATTTAAACGGGAGTATGGAAATGTCTAAAGAAAAAGTCTTGCAGTTGATAAAGGATAACGAGGTTAAGTTTATAGACCTGCGTTTTACCGATACCAAAGGCAAGGAGCAACACGTCACACTACCGGCGGCTATGGCTGGTGATGAATTTTTTGAGTATGGCAAGATGTTTGACGGGTCATCAATTGCTGGCTGGAAAGGTATTGATGATTCCGATATGGTCTTGATGCCTGATATAGAGACAGCAGTCATCGATCCATTCTTTGATGATACAACGCTTAATATCCGTTGTGACGTGCTCGAACCCACTACCATGCAGGGTTATGATCGATGTCCCCGTTCCTTGGCCAAGCGTGCCGAGGCTTATTTAAAATCCACCGGGCTTGCAGACGAAGCATTTTTCGGCCCCGAGCCGGAATTCTTTATCTTCGATGACGCCCGTTGGGGAGATGATGTCAACAGTGCCTTTTATGAAATCGATTCAGAAGAAGGTAGCTGGAACAGTGGCAGCATGATTGAAGATGGCAATATTGGTCATCGGCCGGGAGTCAAGGGTGGCTACTTCCCGGTACCGCCGGTTGACTCTATGCAGGATATTCGCTCGGCGATGTGTCTGGCAATGGAAGAGATGGGTATTGAAGTGGAAGTGCATCACCATGAGGTGGCAACTGCAGGTCAGGCGGAAATCGGTACTCGATATAATACCCTGGTCAGAAAGGCAGACGAGTTACAGATCATCAAGTATTGCGTACATAACGTTGCTCATGGCTATGGCAAGACGGCAACGTTTATGCCCAAGCCGTTAGTCGGTGACAATGGTAACGGGATGCATGTGCATCAGTCTCTGCGAAAGGCTGGTAATAGCCTTTTCAATGGTGATAAGTATGGTGGTCTGTCAGATCTTGCCCTGTATTATATTGGTGGCATCTTTAAACATGCGCGGGCGCTTAATGCCTTCTGTAATTCCGGCACCAACAGTTACAAGCGGCTGGTGCCGGGCTTTGAGGCGCCGACTCTGCTTGCCTATTCCGCGCGTAACCGGTCGGCGGGGATCAGGATCCCCTGGGATGCCAATCCCCAGGCACGGCGTGTTGAAGTACGTTTCCCCGACTCCAGCGGCAATCCGTATTTTATGTTTTCAGCCATGATGATGGCGGGTCTCGATGGTATCCAGAATAAGATCGATCCGGGCGACCCGCTGGAGAAGGACATGTACGATCTGTCAGTTGAAGAAGAAAAGGACATCCCGACAGTAGCCTCTTCACTGGATCAGGCGCTTGAGGCCCTGGACAATGATCGGAGCTTCCTGACCGCCGGCGGTGTATTTTCTGATGACATGATAGACGGATATATTAAATTGAAAATGGATGAGGTCAACCGCTTCCGTATGGCGACCCATCCGGTCGAGTTTGATATGTATTACAGTCTTTAGGCAAGACACACTTGCAGCATCCTGAAAAAGCCCTCTCTCTGTTGAGGGCTTTTTTTTGAACTATCATTTCTGGGCCACAGTCTAAACTTGTGATGATAAAATCTATGGATTATGCTCGAGCTATGCATAAAGGCTTCTTAATAGGTTGTTGTATATTTTCGGCGATGGCCCTGGCTGAAGATGCCTATCGTTCGGTGGACGAACAGGGCAACATGGTTTTTTCCGATAAACAAACACCTGGTGCGGAGAAGATCGAGCTTCAGGAAGCGCAGACTATCGAGCCGCTGTCTGTAGAACCCTTTGAATACACCCCTCCACAACAGCCAACCAGGCTGTATGAAAGTATCGAAATCAGCAGTCCGCAAGACGATGCCGCGATCCGGGCAAACAGTGGTAATGTCACTATTTCGGTATCACTCAGGCCTGATTTGCAGGACGGCCATGTCATCACGATCTCTGTAGATGGCGAGGAGGTTTCATCTTCAACTGCCACATCGATTGATTTAACAAATCTTGACAGGGGCACACATAATGTTCGCGCTTTTGTGCAGGATGCGAAAGGTCGTTTAATCCTCGATTCAAAGACCATAACTTTTCACGTATTACGCCACTCAATACAGCACCCGTGATTTGAGAATCTGTCCGTAACCCGTCTCTGGGTGGAAAGCGGTTAAATTGTTGCACATGGTCTGCTTCTTGCTCTACTTTGCTATGTCAGCGAATTTCTTATCGAGGGAATACTTCATAAGCAGCTGATATTTATAATAATCTTCCAGATTGATTGGGGAGAACATGAGCCAGGGGAGTATTATTTGCACTAAAATAGTGCAAAAATGAGTGCGCGATGAACAGTGCTAGCACAAACGCTAAACATTTAATGGAGAACATTTATACCTCGGTATTGGTGTTTGATAGTAAATTGCGTCTGACTGGCATTAATGCATCGGCAGAGAACCTGTTATCGGTTAGCCAGCGCAAGGTTGCAGGACAGACTGCCTACGAAATTTTGCCAGCATCACCACATTTTGCAGAAACAATAGAGCGCGCCTTGAAGATGAAGCATCCCTATACAGAAAGGGCTGTTGATCTAAAACTGTCTAATACAAACCTGATCACTGTGGATTTTATCGTCACGCCACTGATGGATGATGATGAGTCTCAGGAAGTAATTGTTGAACTGATTAATATGCAATCACTGACCCGCGTTATAAGAGAAGAAAATCTATCTGTCTTGCATGATGCCGCCCGTGAATCACTGCAAGGTATGGCCCATGAAATCAAAAATCCGTTAGGGGGGTTACGCGGGGCAGCCCAGTTACTTGAGCAGGAGTTAAAGGGTAGTGAGTTAACAGAATATACCAATATAATTATCAGTGAGGCGGATCGTTTGCAAAACCTTGTTGACCGGATGCTGGCGCCAAAAGGAAAACTATGCGTCAGCCGCATCAATATTCATGAAGTTCTTCAATATGTGCACGATCTGGTTGAGGCAGAATCGAATAATCGCCTGAATGTTGAACGTGATTATGATCCCAGTCTGCCCGATTTCGAAGCAGACAGAGAGCAGTTGATCCAGGCTATCCTCAATATTTTCAGAAATGCAGTACAAGCCATCAATGAAGATGGACAAATCTGGATACAAACGCGGATAAAGCGTAAGTGCACGATCCGGCAGCAATATTACAAGCTGGCCGTGCAGATTGAGATTGTTGATGATGGGCCCGGTGTGCCGGCTGGAATAGAGGGCGGACTATTTTATCCACTGGTTACCGGCCGTGCAGAAGGGACCGGGCTTGGCCTTTCGATTGCACAATCGTTGATCCAGCTACATGGAGGCTTTATAGAGTATGAACGTATCAAACATCGAACCGTCTTCAGGATTATATTACCTATAAGGACCAGAAATGACTGAACATAATAAAGTCTGGGTGGTGGATGATGACAAATCAATTCGCTGGGTGCTGGAGAAAGCCCTTACCAGGGAAGCGCTTGATGTAACAAGTTTTGATGAACCCAAAAAAATGTTAAAGCAATTCTATAAAGGGCCACCGGATGTCATCATCTCCGATATACGCATGCCTGGATTAGATGGTATTTCCTTACTGGAAAATATTAAACAACATGCGCCCGATTTACCCGTCATCATCATGACCGCCTATTCTGATCTGGAGCGGGCTGTCTCGGCATTTCAAAGTGGTGCCTTTGATTATCTGTCAAAACCATTCGATGTGAATGAGGTGATTAGACTTGTTAAACGAGCGCTCAAACAATCCCAGCTTTCAAAGGTCAGTACCAAGCGTGCAGAAGCGTCCGTACAGACCGATATAATCGGATCTGCTGCTGCCATGCAGGAAGTATTTCGTGCCATCGGCAGGTTGTCACGTTCAAACCTGACAGTCTTGATCACGGGCGAATCGGGAACCGGCAAAGAGCTGGTTGCCAAGGCATTGCATCGGCATAGCCCCAGGGCACAAAACTCGTTTATCGCCCTGAACATGGCGGCGATCCCGCGTGATTTATTGGAGTCTGAGTTATTCGGACATGAAAAAGGTGCATTTACCGGTGCCGATGCACGACGCCTGGGCCGATTTGAGCAGGCAAATGGCGGCACACTTTTTCTGGATGAGATCGGTGATATGCCGGCAGATCTGCAAACGAGATTACTGCGAGTTCTGGCTGATGGTGAATTTTATCGGGTCGGGGGACACCAGCCGATGAAAGCGGATGTGCGTATTATTACAGCGACACACCAGGACCTTGAACAGCGCGTCAATGAAGGTGTCTTCAGGGAAGACCTGTTTCATCGCCTGAATGTCATCAGAGTGCACGTGCCGCCGCTCAGAGAACGTCAAAGTGATATACCGGTACTGACAGAGTGTTTCCTGCGACGGGCGGCAACAGAGATCGGCGTTGAGACAAAGCTGATGTTGTCCGAGACACAGACATTCCTGAATAAATTGCCTTGGCCAGGCAATGTCAGGCAGTTACAGAATTTTTGTCGCTGGGTCACCGTCATGGCAGCAGGCAAGGAGATCCATGTAGAAGATTTACCCCCTGAATTAAGAGAGTCTGCAAGTCCTGGCTCTGTCAATGATGATTGGGAAGCAACGCTGCGCAGATGGGTTGCAGCGAATCTGCTGCAAGGTGAAACCAGGCTACTGAGCGATGCGGTGCCCCGCTTTGAACGCATCATGATAGAGGAAGCGCTCAGACAATCAGGCGGACGGCGACAGGATGCAGCAAAATTATTAGGCTGGGGCCGCAATACCCTGACGCGAAAGATCAAGTCTTTGGGGTTGGAGGTTTAATAGATAACAGCGTTTATGGACGGACACTAACCAGGAACCGGGAACCAGTCCTGTTCCTGTTCATTTCTACATGCTTAAACTAAGCTATACAATTCCATAAGAATAATATTCATGGAGTAATCAATGATTCAAGAAAGATTGATTGAGTATGAACACAACGGCACATTACTGGAAGGCTTTCTGGCCTATGATGACGCCACTGCATCAGCCAGACCGGCTGTCCTGATATCACACGCATGGGCAGGCAGGGGTGAACTGGAATGTAATAAAGCACGGGCGCTGGCTGAATCAGGCTATGCCG
>JADFPU010000133.1 GCA_022562175.1 Pseudomonadota bacterium
TCAAACAGCAATTTTCCAATCATGTTCAACCAATGTTCGTTCAGGATAAAGTTCTTCATTAAGTTTATTGATACGAAATAAAGTGAATTCATCCCAATGCTCATTGAGATAGAAGGAACGAATATCCAACATGGCCTGAACACCTTTTTCGTTGTCCCTTCTAAAAAGAAGATCGCTTTGAAATCCTTGACTATTTTCCAAACCTGCTAAAGTATGCCCAAATGCTTAACACACTACTCCTTTTACTCGTATTTGTTTGTTCGCTGTTTAAATCTAACCGTCAATTGGTGCTAGAGAATTTGGCTCTGAGGCAACAGGTGGTCATGCTCAAACGATCAGTGAAACATCCCAGGGTGCAGTGGCTGACCGTCTGTTTTGGGTGCTATTTTCAAAATATGTGGATGGATGGCAGACGGCCTTGCATGCCTTGCATTCTGACACCATCGTGCGCTGGCACCGGGAAGGCTTTCGACGATATTGGCGTTGGAAGAGCCGGGATCCTCAACCGGGACGACCACCCATAAACACAGCACTGCGCAAGCTTATCCGAGAATTGCAGGCGACAAACATCGGCTGGGATGCACCCCGCATACATGGAGACTTGCTCAAGCTGGGGTTTGAAATATCACAAGCGACAGTCTCAAAGTATATGCAGCACCCGAAAAAGCCACCGTCGCAAACATGGCGAACTTTTCTTGCCAATCATGCCGGCTGTCTGATGGCAATAGATTTCTTTACTATCCCAACCGCCACATTTGGAGTTCTCTATGTTTTCATTGTACTCAATCATGAGCGTCGTAAAGTTGTTCATTTCAACGTGACCGAGCATCCCACTGCCCAATGGTCAGCGCAGCAGCTGTTGGAAGCATTTCCTTTCGATAGCGCTCCGTGCTATCTGTTGCGCGACCGGGATGGGATCTATGGCGAGTTGAACCAACGACGGATCAGGAGTCTCTCTATTGAGGAGGTTGTCACAGCGCCTCGCTCACCATGGCAAAATCCCTTCGTTGAACGCGTTATCGAGCCCATCCGCCGGGGAGTGCCTGAACCACGTCATTGTGTTCAATGAGTAGCACCTGCGCAGGATCCTTCGCGATTATTTCACCTATTATCATACCTGCCGCAACCATCTGTCATTGAACAAAGATCCACCTACGCCACGTTGTGTCGAGCCCGCCGAGCTTGGCAATATTATCGCTTTGCCACGTGTCGGCGGACTTCATCATCGTTACACACGCTATGCCGCGTAATTGGATTTCTAACTGAAGAGACGCGAACAGATCAATGATCTTATTAATGGAAGGGACAATGGTTTTTACAGATAAATCTGGCTTCGTGTAACCTTGAAGTTATGACATTAGAAACTAAAGATCGTAACTATAAAATTCGGGAAAAAAGAAACTTCCGTTATATCCCTCTATATACAACACTTTAGTTACCACGTTTAGCTGAATCTTCACCCCAAAAGGGCTTTAAGTCCCTGAATTCTTGTGTCATTGGCGTAATACTTCAGAGATAGATATCAGAAACCAGATTGTATGGCGGAGAGGGAGGGATTCGAACCCTCGATACGCTATTAACGTATACACACTTTCCAGGCGTGCGCCTTCAACCACTCGGCCACCTCTCCGAAAAAATATATTTTAATTTCACTAATATGATCGATTTGCATCTAAACCGACTACGTCGGTTAGTCTTCAACCATTATTCTACACATCTCTGATCGTTCCTGCGCATCCTGCGCTTACGACACTCGTATATCCTTATACATATTGTGTTCCACCCTAAAGGACCAGCCTTCGACTGTTCATATTCATTCCAGATGAATTTGTCGGCCACCTCGAGAACGTGTTCCCGACTATTTAAGGCCGCATGCACTGAAGCCTGCTGCGCAGCCGACGCGAAGGGTATACAAAAATGGGCTCTACCGCAATTGCGGCGCGGCGGATTCCGGGTTAATTTCGGGAAGATTTTTGCGGGGACATTTTTTTGGTGTTTTCGAGGTGTAATATCAAATCCAGTTCACCTATGGAGATATCGCAGGCTTCTACCAATTCATCAGTGGTCGCACCTTTCCTCATCAGGGCGATAGCCTGTTTATAATTCACCTGTGATGTTCCGTTAATCTCGAGCGTGTCCTGGCGATTAGATATGCCATGTACCTGCTGTTGCTGGTATCTAATGCGATCGGCCATGCCCCGCTCACACATGAACATGGCTTTTAGTTCTTTTTGCAAGTCTGACACTGCCTGGCTTTGTGCATCAAACTTTTTCCATAAGCACAGCAAGATAAATGACTGGACAAGAAAAAACATCAGGGCAATGTGACCGGCATGTATATATTCAAATAAAAACATTTTTAATTACCATAAGCTCTAAATGTATTCTTTCTCACTGCTGCCCCGTTAACGTTACATTGTCATGCAGATCTCCGTATCAAGTACGGGGCAGGCTTACTCCGGCATGACCACCACTGGATTCCGGATAAGTGCGGAGTTTATACCTGGAGGGGTGCACTTTCCGGAATGACGGGACAGCAGTGATTCTTTCTGCATACTATTTCCCGTTTTACAAATGCTTATATATACTCGTTTACTTTTCCATTGTTATCATCAGTAGGTTTATTACTGTCTTTTTGCTTGTCTTCCTTACGTTTCTCCGGCTTCTTTTCCATGCTGCTACGCTGTTCACGTACAGCAGGGGGGATGCGATAACTTGGCCGGATTTCATTTAATTCAGACATGCTATTTCAAAGGCAAGGGTTAAAACCCTGCAGCCTCTGTCCACTCCTCGTCTTCAAACATTTTTTCCACATCAAGCAAAATCAGAATACTCTTATCAGTACTTTGTACACCCAGTATATATTTGGAATTGTCGCTGTCTTCGTTGTTGAGAATAGGTGAAGTTTCGATTTCTGAGCGCAGCATGCTCACTACTTCCGCTACACTATCAACCAACATGCCGATAATATGCCCTTTCACTTCAATAAAGATAATTCTTGTTAAATCATCCGGTTCTTTGATTTCAAGTCCAAAACGACTTCTTGTATCAATGACAGTGACGACATTGCCACGCAAGTTTATAATCCCCAGCACATAGTGAGGCGCACCAGGCACCGGCGTGATCTCTGTATATTTCAGAACTTCCTGCACTTGAAGTACATTGACGCCATAGAGTTCATTACTAAGCTGGAATGTCACCCATTGCAAAGACTCATCCGTGCCTGTTTGATTGTTTCTCAGTACATTTTCGTTCATATCTTGAACCCCTTGCTTATCTGACTAGGAGTCTGTCCTAGGCTCATGTGATTTGCCAAAATCATGTCATTTTTTAACATTGAGAAGTGACGCTGCATGCTTCATGCCAAAACTATCAAATCTGGCCAACTTATACGATTCTTCAGCGATATCCACAGTCTCATCATCTATAGCGTCATTCGGTATGGCTAATAAGGTACGTAAATATTGCACAACCGTTGCCGATGTTTCATTCAGCGACTCTGCTGAATCAATTCTTTTGTACCTCATCCCGTCTCCCTCAACATGAAATTGCTCTGTTGATGATTTTTTATTAAATCCAGCAAAAATGACTCATAAGCCACTGCCCCCTTTGATTTGGGGGCGGTCAGTGACAGCGGTCGCCCTATGCGACTGGCCTCCCTGAAATTCGTATCAATGGGGATATAATTCTGCCAGATATGGTCATAATTTTTCTGCAGATGCTCGAGACAATCACGTGAGGCACGCGTGCGCCTGTCAAACATTGTCGGAACAATCGTGTAATCAATTGATTGCTTGCCTGAAAGAATGATCATTTTCAATGTATTTAACATGCGTTCAAGGCCGTTAATGGCAAGGAATTCTGTTTGCACGGGGATGATTAATGAATCACATGCTGCCAGTGCATTGATCATCAAGACTCCCATCGCCGGAGGACAATCTATCAGTACATATTTATAGTGAGACTGATAAGCGCTCAATGCATTGCTGATTATCAGGCCCATGCCCTGTTGCGCCCCAATTTGTCTGTCTAATGCTACTAACGCTGTCGATGCCGGCAGCAAATCGAGTTTGGCTACGCCCGTCTTGCGTAACATCGAAACCAGTGGCATGTGCGTATCGGCAATTTCACGGTGGAACAAGGAATAAACACTTTCCTCAATCGAGTCAGGGTTATATCCAAAATAGCTTGTTAAGGAGCCATGTGAATCCAGATCAATAAGCAATGTTTTCTCGCCACGCGCGGCCAGAGCGCCACCTAGGGTCACTGTGGTGGTTGTTTTACCTACCCCACCTTTCTGGTTTGCGACTGTCCAGATAATCATGCGAATAAATTTATTTTATGATGAAAAACCTGGGCGAACCGTTAAAAATATTCACTTGAAACTCGCAAGTTTCCGGCCAATATCTTCCAGCCCCAGTATTTTGTCCGCAAGATTTGCCTTTACAATGGCCATAGGCATGCCATAGACAATGCATGATGCCTCGTCCTGGGCCCATATGGTTGCACCTTTTTGTTTAAGGAAATTGGCGCCGGCACAACCATCCGAACCCATGCCTGTCATAACAATGGCCAGGACCTTTTTATTAAAAGAGTTAGCGATGGAATTGAAGGTAATATCGACACAAGGTTTGTAGGTCACTTCGGGTGGGGCTTCGCCGATTTCCAGACATGCGCCTGTACCGTTTTTTCTGACATAGGTTTGCTTACCGCCTGGAGCAACATAAACTGTGCCTGCCTTGAGTACATCACCATGTTCCGCTTCCTTTATCGTGATTGCACAAAGCGTGTTAAGTCTATCTGCAAACGCCCGGGTAAAGGTAGCCGGCATGTGCTGGATCACGACTACTGGCAGAAAGAAGGATGCAGGGAGTTTTTTTAGCACATTTTCCAGTGCGGCTGGACCTCCGGTCGAAGCACCTATGACGGCAAGACCTATGTCCTTTGCCTTTGATACGAATCTATCCTCGGCGTCCAAAGCTGCCTCATTACGCCTGCGGCTGACATTAGTCTTGCTTGTCGCGGTAGATTGCTTCTTGCTGGCAAGCGCCTTGACACGTTCACAAAGTTGGCCAATAGCGACGTCCTTATCGAAAGAAAGTGTTTTAAACTCCTTCAGCAGGAAGTCCGCTGCGCCGGCTTCCAGTGCCGCCAGTGTAGCAATAGCCCCTTCTTTTGTTAAGGATGAAAACATCAGTATCGGCACAGGGCATTTTTCCATGATGCTTTTTACTGCCTTGATGCCATCCATATTCGGCATCTCAATGTCCATGGTAATCACATCAGGTTTTAGTTTCATTGCCTGGTCAATGGCTTGCTGTCCGTCACAAGCCTCTCCGATAACTTTAATCGCCGGATCGAGACTGAGACACTCTGTGATTCTCCTTCTAAAGAAGTGTGAATCATCGACGACTAGCGTTCTGATCATTTGCCTATCTTATGTGGGAATATTTCTGAACCAGTGAAGGCAGATCAAGTATCAGTGCAATTTTACCATTACCAGTGACTGTTGCACCGCTCATCCCTTTAGTTCCCTGAAGCAGGGCGCCTAAAGGTTTGATAACGACCTCTTCACGTCCCAGCAACCTGTCAACCTGCAATCCAATACTTGAAGTGCCAATGCTGACAACTACCACGTGTCCAGACACGTCTGAGTCATCACCTGTTTTCCGGGTAAGCCAACGACCCAGATTATACAGGGGCAGGGGTTTACCGCGCACCAGCAGAACAGGCTGCCCATCAACAACATTAACCTGGTGCGTATTCAAATCAAGGATCTCATTGACGTTCACCAGAGGAAACGCGAATATTTGTTCAAGATTTCCTAAAGACACCATCAATGTAGGCATGATAGCCAGGGTTAATGGAACCTTGATAGATATAACGGTACCAACTCCCCGTTCTGAATTGATTAATATGGTTCCATTCAACTGGTTTATTCTAGATTTAACCACATCCATGCCAACGCCCCGGCCGGAGATGTCAGAAACCTCATCTTTGGTGGACAGACCTGGTAAAAATATAAAATGATAACATTCGTGATCACTTAAACGCTCCGCAGCATCAGCTTCCATCAAACCATTTTCGACTACTTTACGCCGCAAGGCGTTTGCATCTATGCCGGCGCCATCATCTGAAATTTTAAGCATAATATGATCACCTTCCTGTTCGGCAGTAAGCTCTATTGTTCCTTCCTTCGGCTTGCCTGCCGCTAGCCGCACTTCAGGTATTTCTATGCCATGATCAACGGCATTTCTTACCAGGTGGATCAGCGGATCTGTCAGGGCCTCAACCAGGTTTTTATCGAGATCCGTGTCTTCCCCTGTCATCTTCAGCACGACCTGTTTGTCCAGGGTCCTGGCCACATCCCTGACTACTCTCGGGAATCGACCAAAGACCTTTTTGATCGGCTGCATTCGGGTCTTCATCACCGAGGATTGTAATTCCGCAGTCACTACATCGAGATTAGCGACCGTAGATGACATCTCATCATGACCAATTTCCTCATCGAGATTCATCAGCCTGTTTCTCAACAACACTAATTCACCCACCATATTCATGATTTGGTCAAGCGTGCCGGTTTCTACCCTGACTGTCGAATCTGCTGCGACCTTTTTATCTTTATCTTTAGAGCCAGCTTTCATTTCCGTTACAGCTGATTTCTTCTCGGTGGCATTAACTGTATTAACCGAATCCGTGCTGGTAACTGCTGCCGGCTTGCTAACTGGAGTTTCGGAAAAAGCACCCTTCTTCTGTTTTTGCAATTCATTCAGTACTAATTCAAACTCTTCATCAGTGATTTCATCGCTCGCTGCCGGCGAGGAGGCGGCTGCCTGATCTGGCTTGTCTTGTGCTTCTGGTCTATCTTCGGGTTTGCTTGCAGCCTGGACAGGCATTGTATGTTTGCCTTTACCATGTAACTCATCCAGTAATGACTCAAACTCGTCATCCGTTATTTCATCACCTGCGGCAGGCGTATGAGTCTCGCCAGGCGCAGGACTGTCAACGGATTGCTCACTTGCCTGTTCAGGTTTACTCGCTGGTGGGGCTTTCCCCTGCGCCGTCGCGGACTCGGGGTTTGCAAATTTTTCCAGTCTGCTGATAAGTGCAGCATCAGCAGGCCTCGGCATTTCACCTGCCTTTATTTGTTCAAATATGGCGAGAACTGCATCATATGCCTGCAGTATGCTATCCATCATATCAGTGCTGATGACGGCATCACCACGTCGCAATACATCAAAGACATTCTCTGCCTGATGACAGATATCGACAAGGGTATTAATTGCCAGGAAGCCGGCGCCACCTTTAATAGTGTGAAAATTCCTAAAGACCGCATTCAGAATCTCTACATTATCAGGTTCTGTCTCCAGTGTAACAAGCTGTTGATCGAGTTGCTCCAGAAGCTCTCCGGCTTCAATAAGGAAATCCTGGATAATCTCATCATTTAAATCTATAGACACTGTCTCTGCTCTCCACCTGATCGTTAGGGGACTGTTATATCATCACCATTAAAAACCCAGGCTGGATAATAGATCATCTACATCATCCTGGGCCGACATTACATCAGGATTATTTTCCTCATTTATTTGAGGGCCTTGCGCTTTTATTTTGTCTGACTTCTGGTCTTTCGGATTAACATCAGACTTGTTATTTTGCGGCGCGCTTCTGGCATTTCGAATAACACCCACTAATTTGTCTTCCACTTCCTGCACAAGATTGATCACTTGCCGGATGATCTGGCCGGTTAAATCCTGAAAATCCTGGGCCAACATCACATCATTCAAATCCTGTTTTATCCTGGCGGCATTGTCACATGCCGTGCCAAAATATTTTTCAAGCCGCACACTGAGTTTTCTGAACTCCTCAATATCCATTTCCCTGTGGGTAAAGCGCTGCCAGTCCTTTTGCATATACTCAGACTCCGCAGCCATCTGATTAGAGATTGGTAACAGATTCTCAACGATATCAAGGGTACGATTTGCTGATTCTTCCGTCTTCTTAATCACATAATTCAGGCGTTCGCGTGCATCCGGTATCTCTTTTTCTGTAATACTGGTGATTCTTTGATCATCCCGGCAAAACCCGAGTGCATCGTGTAATTCCCTGGTGAGTTTACCTATTTCCTGAAATAAGTGAGATTCATACAACTCACTAAGTTTATTAACAGCAAGTTCGGCTTTTAATTCATCACCACCTTCCAGAGAATCAACCACCGCTCTTGCCAACTCCAATCTACTGTCTTTGACTTGAGCTGCGAGTTCTAAAGTTGCTGCTTCCATACTTGTCTCTCCTAATCTAGGCCGCTGCTT
>JADFPU010000134.1 GCA_022562175.1 Pseudomonadota bacterium
AGAAATAATTACTCACAAAGAGAAACAGTTGGAGTAGAAAAATGGCCGAAGACAATAACAGTAACGAACAGGATCAGGATCAGGCAGATGAATGGAATCAAGCACTTGAGGAACAGGCGATAGAGACTGATCAACAGTTGCAGGCAGAGCCTGAACAGCTGCAACAAGCCAAATTGGAAAATCTTCAGGCTGAAAACACAATGGTCGACGAGGATACAAATCTCTCTGCAATTCTTGATATACCCGTTTCCTTGTCAGTCGTGATAGGACAGACCAAGATCAGTATTCGAAATTTACTACAACTAAACCAGGGTTCAGTCGTTGAACTTGACAGATTGGCTGGAGAACCTCTTGATGTGATGGTAAATAATACGCTGGTTGCGAATGGTGAAGTGGTGGTGGTTAATGAAAAGTATGGCATTCGCTTGACCGATGTAGTCAGCAAGCATGATCGTGTCAAGCAACTATAATATCATCGTCAAGCTAAGCGCTTTGCGTCCTGATTTGTCCGGCATGTTGTTTTTCAGAATATTAACAGCGCTGCTGTCGTGTTTGTTTTTTGACACTGTTTATGCCTCTGATCCTGTTGCTGCCGTGAATGAGGGTATTACATTGACCAGTATCATGAATCTTGTCGCTGGTCTTGTCGTTGTCCTGCTCATATTTTGTTGCCTCGTGTATTTGTTAAGGCGACTATCCGGAGCTGGTGCAATCAACCATGGCAATATCAAAATCATTGATGCTTTACATCTCAGTACACGTGAACGTCTCGTGCTGGTAAAGGTCGCTGATGTCTATATGTTATTAGGCATATCGTCCGGCAATATCAGTGCCCTGCATGTCGCCACGGACTGGATACCGCCTGAAGAAAACAAATCCGCAGAAGCTGGCATCGGTTCACGTTTTCATCAATTACTATCCGCCAGTAAATTGAAAATATAATTATATATTATGCTTCATTGCAGACTGCCAGTCTTTATTACGGTCCTTTTATTATCACCTGAACTGTTTGCCCAGATCGGGCTGGATATCATTACTATTGCGGATAATGATAATGGTGGTCAGACCTATACACTAAGCATTCAGATCCTGTTTCTAATGACAGCATTTACCCTGTTGCCGGCAGGTTTGTTGATGATGACCTCATTTACAAGGATTATAATCGTCCTGGCTATACTCAGACAGGCACTTGGTACTGCACAAACACCTAATACACAGGTGCTGATAGGACTTGCCTTGTTTCTTACGTTTTTTGTGATGACACCGGTCTTGGATCAGATCTTTGACCAGGCAGTGACACCATATCTGAGTGAAGAGATTACTGCGGTTGAGGCCTTGCAGAAGGCATCTATACCTCTGCGTGGTTTTATGGAGTCACAAACGCGTGAAAATGATATTGATCTTTTTATCGGTATTTCCGGTAATGACAGGCTTATAGACACTGACATTATACCGTTCTCATTATTAGTACCGGCATTTGTTACCAGTGAGTTAAAGACGGCTTTTCAAATTGGATTTCTGATATTTATTCCGTTCCTGATTATTGATCTGGTTGTTGCCAGTGTGCTGATGTCCATGGGCATGATGATGCTGTCACCACTGATCATTTCTTTTCCATTCAAATTGATGCTGTTTGTTCTGATTGATGGCTGGGCATTGATCATAGGCACATTGGCCGCCAGCTTTTATTTTTGACGGAATAATTCGATGACTCCGGATACAGTAATTGATATAGGGCAAAATGCTCTGCTGCTTTTAATCATGCTTTTGTTATTACTGTTGGTGCCGGCACTGATTGTTGGTGTGCTGGTGAGTATTTTTCAGGCAGCGACACAAATAAATGAAATGACCTTGAGCTTTATACCGAAATTACTGGTCACTGTACTGGTGCTTATTCTGGGTGGACCATTGATGTTAAGGTTGCTCACCGATTACACGATAAGGTTGTTTGATCAGATCCCATCATTAATTGGGTGAGTAATGATGTATTGTTGCGCCGAGTTGTTTGTTTACCTCAGGCAGACTCCTGGTGACGCGCCCAGGTCTCCACTGTAATTTTCAGCTATAAGAATTTTTATCGAAAATGAATGTGGTCCTGTACGAACATGAAATTATTGCCTTGCTTGAATCCTGGCTATGGCCGTTTTTCAGGATAGCAGGTATGGTTATGACCGCCCCCATCATTGGTACACGTTCCGTCCCTGTTCGAATCCGGTTAATAATTGCCATTGCTATAACAATGGCTGTTGTGCCAGTGATTGAACAGCCCCGTGTGATTGACCCGTTCGGGCTTGAAGGTATGGTTACGACCATACAGCAAATCATTATCGGTATTGCCATGGGTATCACATTGCGTGTGGTATTTATTGCGCTGGAACTGGCCGGGCAGCTTATTGGCCAGTTAATGGGTTTGTTACTTGCCACAATGATAGATCCAATCAATGGCAATCAGGTGCCAATAATCGGCCAGTTTTATCTGTTACTTGCCACCTTATTGTTTTTAAGTATAGATGGGCACCTTATCATGATACAGACCCTTGCAGACAGTTTTCATCAATTACCTGTTGGCGCAGATGGCATGTCAAGAGATGCCGTTTGGATTTTTTTAAACTGGATCAGTACGGTTCTCTCTGCAGCCGTTCTGATTGCACTACCAGCTGTCGCATCTTTATTAATGGTTAATATTTCATTCGGAGTTATGACCCGGGCCTCCCCGCAATTAAATATTTTCGCTGTGGGGTTCCCGGTCATGATCATGGCCGGCATACTTATTATTATGTTTACATTAAGCGGTTTTGCGCCACATTTGATCAATCTGTTTGATGAATCATTTTTAATGTTAAATCACATGCTGACTTATTGATATGGCTGAAGGCCGCGACGACAGTCAGGAAAAAACTGAACAGGCAACGCCTAAACGCCAGCTTGAGTCCAAGGAAAAGGGGCAGGTTTCCCGCTCACGTGAACTTAGCACGATGGCTATACTGATAGTGGCTTCTACGAGCTTGTTTATGATAGGTGACAATATAATCAACAGCATATTACGCATTATGCGCAACTGCTTTGTGATCAGTCGCGAGCATATCTTCAGTGTAGGGCACATGACCAATGCATTGGCCGATGCCGGAGCCAATGCGTTGCTGGGCGTTGCGCCACTGTTTTTTATTTTATCTATAACTGCTTTTGTTGCACCGTTAGCAGTTGGTGGCTGGGTGTTTTCAGCCAAAGCCGTCTCATTACAATGGGATAAACTGGATCCGTTAAAAGGTATAAAAAAGGTTTTCGGGACCAATGGCTTGATGGAGCTTGTCAAGGCATTGGCAAAGTTCGTGCTGATAATTGGCTTGGCTATCTTGCTGATATGGCTTGAGTTGGATGAGTTGCTTTTGCTTGGCCAGAATGGAATTCGGCCAGGGCTTTACGAGGCATCTGTAGCCATTATCTGGGCGTTTATATTATTTAGCTCAACCACCATCCTTATCGCAGTCGTCGATGTTCCATTTCAACTCTGGCAGCATTCCAAGCAGCTAAAAATGTCCAAGCAGGAAGTAAAGGATGAAATGAAGGAAACGGAAGGCAAACCCGAAGTAAAGGCACATATACGGGAGATGCAGCAGCAGTTGGCCAATCAGCGCATGATGGAGAATGTTCCCAAAGCAGATGTCATTATTACCAATCCAACGCACTTTGCAGTGGCCTTGCTCTATGAACAGAAAAAAATGGGGGCGCCACGTGTTATTGCCAGAGGTGTGGATTTTATGGCACAGCGTATCAGGCTGATCGCCAATCAACATGAGGTTACGGTATTTCAGGCGCCGCTTCTTGCCAGGGCATTGTATTACAACTCGAAAATTGGCAAGGAAATTCCCGCCGGCCTGTATCTTGCGATTGCACAGATACTTGCCTATGTCTATCAGTTAAGAGCCAAACGCAAGGATCCGCATATATTTGCACCCGCCAGGCCAGGGGATTTACCCATACCGGATGAATATAAAAAATACTAGGAGTCCGACAGACTCCTAAATAATGTCCATCCAGAAAGAATAATTCTCGCCAAGGCGCAACGATCGCAAAGTGATAAGACATTGGTATATAAGCATATTGCGATTTCCTGCATGGCGTCTTTGCGCCTTGGCGAGAAGAAAAAAATCATAGCGTTTATGGACGGACACTAGCTATGGATTTTGCGTGAGTTCAGGACTTGTAACTCGTTAGCCGGTTCATGAATGGCACATTTTTAGCAACACATAACGAGCAACTAAAAAACCAATAACAAGAGACGAAATTAAACGATGGCAGAGCAGGGCGCGTTATCATTGAAGCTGGGCAAAATTAATAGCCTGGGACTGGGAGCACCCTTTTTGGTGTTGATGATCCTGGCCATGATGGTGATGCCGCTGTCACCATTTATACTCGATATGTTGTTTACATTCAATATTTCGCTGTCTCTAGTGATCATACTTGCGGTGGTATACAGCAAACGGCCACTCGAATTCGCGTCATTTCCTACCGTGCTTTTAATCGCCACATTACTCAGACTCAGCCTCAATGTGGCATCAACCCGGGTAGTATTACTGCATGGTCATAATGGGCCTGATGCAGCGGGAAAGGTTATACAGGCATTTGGTGATTTCGTTGTGGGTGGAAATTATACCGTCGGTTTCGTCGTGTTTATCATTCTGGTGGTGATCAACTTTGTTGTGGTGACCAAGGGCGCCGGGCGCATTTCTGAAGTCAGCGCCAGATTCACGCTGGATGCCTTACCGGGTAAGCAGATGGCGATTGATGCAGATCTTAACTCAGGTTTGATCAACCAGGAAGAAGCCATTGCCAGGCGCACGAATATTGCCCAGGAAGCAGATTTTTACGGAGCGATGGATGGCGCCAGTAAATTTGTCAGGGGCGATGCGATAGCCGGTATTCTGATCCTGATAATAAATATCATCGGTGGCCTTGCTATTGGCACATTACAGCATGATTTACCTATTGCTGAAGCGGCCAGGATTTACGTATTGTTGACTATTGGTGACGGCCTGGTGGCACAGGTGCCGTCATTGTTACTGTCTACTGCTGCTGCCATCATTGTGACACGGGTCTCTTCAGAAGAAGACATGGGGGAGCAGATTCTGTTGCAACTATTTAAAGATCCCAAGACCCTGGCCGTTACAGCGGGGTTGATGTGCATAATGGGATTGATCCCGGGTATGCCAAACTTCGTGTTTCTGTCACTGGCCGCTATTGCTGGAGGGGCTGCCTACTTGCAATATCAATCGCAGTTCGAGGAAAAAGTTGAAACGGAACAAGTACCGGAGCCGCCACCAGTACACGAAGAGCGGGAATTGAATTGGGACGATGTCGTGGTGGTTGATCAAATAGGGCTTGAGGTGGGGTACCGCTTGATCCCGATGGTCGATCGTGAGCAGGGAGGTCAATTATTATCCAGGATAAAGGGCGTCAGGAAAAAGTTGACGCAGGAATTAGGATTTTTACTGCCGTCCATACATATCCGGGACAACCTTGATCTTGAAGCAAACAGTTACAGGATTTCCATTAAGGATACGATTGTTGCCAAGGCTGAAGTGCATCCGGATAGTGAGCTGGCAATTAATCCGGGTCAGGTTTTTGGCAAATTACCAGGGACTGCCTCGAAAGATCCCGTGTTTGGACTGGAAGCCGTCTGGATCGACACCAACCTCCACGACCAGGCCCAGACATATGGTTATACCGTTGTTGATGCGGGCACTGTCATTGCGACGCATATGAGTCAGATACTTCAGGATCATGCCTATGAGTTGTTGGGCCACCGTGAAGTTCAGGAATTACTTGATCGGTTCTCAAAAACGGCGCCAAAAGTTATTGATGAGATCATTCCAAAAATCATCCCGTTGGGGGTCGTTGTGAAGGTCATGCAGAATCTGCTACGAGAAAATATCCCAATCAGGGATGTTAGAACGATTATAGAGACTCTGGTTGAACACTCATCTCGAACCACTGACCCCGATATGTTAAGTGCCGCAGTCAGAATCGCTCTGGGTCGTCTCATTGTGGAAAGGGTTGCCGGGCCTGAAGATGACATCCCTGTTATCACTCTGGACTTTTCACTGGAACAGTTATTGCAGCAAAGCTTGCAGACGATGTCAGAGGGCGCCGGTACGATTGAGCCAGGTCTTAGCCAAAAGATGTTGAAATCATTGAATGAGTATTGTGAAAAGCAGGAAATCAATGGCCAACCCGCAATTTTGCTTGTGCCGGATAATTTGAGGGAATTTATGGCCAGGATGGTCAGGCAGAATATTCAGCGGCTGAATGTGCTTTCGTTCGGTGAGATCCCGGGTAATCGCCAACTTAAAATCGTCTCAGTGGTCGGTGCTGAGGCAACTTAACGAATAGCGGGATAAAAAGACAATAAAAAGCTATGAGTATTAAACAAAAGCAGACGATGGATGACGATGAAAATTAGAAAATATTTTGCAGCAGATATGCGCCAGGCCCTGAATCTGGTCCGTCAGGAACAGGGACCGGATGTCGTCATATTGAGTAATAGAAAAGTATTAGGCGGTGTTGAGCTGGTTGCTGCGGAAGATTACGATGAATCACTGTACATGGCTAGTGAACATGCTAAAGATATTAATAATGTGCGATCAGATGCAAAACAATCAAACGAGGGCCGTTTAGATGTTGCTTCCAGCCAGACGCGTGAAATCCAGTCTGAATCGATAGTAAGCAGCGAAAGTGGCGCCTTCTGGTCCAGGGAGCCATCTATTGATCTCATTCAGCAGGAAATTAATGCACTCAGGAAGCTGTTGGAGCAGCAAATGTCAGGCCTGGCCTGGGGCGACATAGGCCGCCGTCATCCTCTGTGGGCGGGCCTACTGCGAAAACTTGGCCAACTGGGGATCAGTCCTGCTATTGGCAGAGAAATTGTTGAGCAAATTCCGGAGAACTACAGCTTCGATCAGGCCTGGCGTACTACGCTGGCACTGCTCAGTTACCGGATCCCGATTCAAGATGACAATATTTTGACGAATGACTCTGTTGTCGCTTTTGCCGGGACTTCCGGGACCGGCAAAACAACTACTGTGGCCAAGCTCGCGGCGAAATATGTGCTGGAAAACGGTGCGGATAACATAGTCCTGGCGACGATGGACTCTTACCGCGTCGGCGGACGGGAACAGTTGAGCAGCTATGCGAGAATTCTCGGTATACCCTTTAGGACTATTCATAATGCTGATGATCTGGCTGAACTGCTGGAACATTTTTATAGCCGTAAATTAATATTGATTGATACTGCAGGGCTTAGTCCGAATGATATGAGGCATCAGCAGCAGGTCAGTCTGCTGAAAAATGCGCACACAGCGATTCAGGTCTGCCTGGTCTTTTCCGCGACCTCTCAAGTGGCTACCTTGACGCAGATAGTCGACACCTACCGTTCATTGAATCCGTCAGTGTCAGTGTTGACAAAATTGGATGAGGCCAGTTCTCTGGGAGGGGTCTTGTCAGTGGTGATGGATGAAGGGTTGAAAATTGCCTATCAATGTGCCGGTCAACAGGTGCCAGAGGATCTGCAACAGGCGCAAGCAACAGATTTGATAGCGCGTTCGATAGCAATGATGAAGCGCTACAGTCAGGAAAACGGAGAAGAAGAAATTGAACAGAATTTTGGCAGGTATGCCATATATCACCCGTTGAGTGAATACCATGAGCATTGATCAGGTGATAACGAATAATAAGCCCCCGGCTCGTGTTTTTGCGGTGACTGGTGCTAAAGGCGGAATTGGCAAAACCAGCGTAGCGGTTAATTTGGCGATAGCCATGTCTGACAGGGGCCACGATGTGACGCTGTTTGATGCTGATTTGGGGCTGGCAAATGTCGCTGTTTTGCTCGGTTTGCATCCGTTGCGTAATTTGTCCCATGTTATTCAGGGTGAATGCAGTTTAAAAGACATCCTGTTAAAGGGACCCAATGATATCAATATTATCCCTGCTGCATCGGGTTTGAAGATGATGAGCCAGTTAACGCCGACGCAACACAGTGCCCTTGTGCATGCCTTCGATGAACTGGCCGACACGACTGAAATCCTGATCATTGATACCTCAGCAGGGCTGACCGATAACGTCATTTCTTTTTGTTCGGCGGCCCAGGAGGTGATTGTGGTCGTCTGCAATGAACCGGCGTCACTGACAGATGCCTATGCCTTGATCAAGATATTGCACCAGCAACATGGCGTGACCCGATTCCGGGTGCTGGCCAATATGGTCGAGAGGCACGAAGAGGGCAGAGAACTGTTTCTGAAATTAGTTC
>JADFPU010000135.1 GCA_022562175.1 Pseudomonadota bacterium
ACAGTTTAAAGTTGTAAGAACTACACACTCGCATCTGATAATTTATTGTGAATGAAAGCTTCATTTAACGAAGCATCCGCTACGCACTCATAGCCTTCAATGCGGGCAACCATGTTGCCGTTTCCATCAAGAAATTCGATCAAGGCACGGGTTGTATGCGCTGTGTCTGTATCAATATGAATTATTATGTGCGTGCCATCGGCCGGGAATTTGCGCTGGAATTGCCGGTATTGAGTAATTCCCGTTGGCAGGGAACCCACCCCTTTGTTCTGGAAGCTCCAGAGGATCATCATTTGAAAGCTGCTGTCCAATGCTAAAGGATCGGCAAACCAGTTGGATCGTATCGGCTTATGCATCCACTGGGATGGGCCTGGTGCAGCTTTAACAGTGGCCGCGATCCCCTGCTCTGAACAGGCATCGATCGATTCGATGCCTTGTAAATGTTGGCCATGGAAAAGCTGGTTGCTTGTATAAATATCATTGTTTTTATAAGGCGACATACTTTTGATTGGTGGCCTGTCAGACGGTGATTGCGGCGAATAATCAGTTGTTAGTACGATGTTGGCCCGTGCATGCAGTATTTTACCGCTACGCAGTTCGACAGGCACAATTTCCGCTTCATCGCTTCGACTCATCTGGCCTGCGAATATTTGCAGATCAATAGTTTCACCGTGTTCAAGAATGACGCCTTTAAATATGTGCAGATCATTCAGGCCATAAAATAACAGGCCGGGGTTATTATGCATGGCGCCATGAGCAAGCCATTCTACAATCAACGCCACGGGCAGAACTGCCTTGCCATTCATCACATGTGATTTCAATACTGGGTAATCTTCAATATTCAACCTGCGCTCGAAGGCAACATGCATTGATGTGTCATTAAAATCGTTGTCTATCGTTGTAACGGATAGCTCTGGTTTAAATTCGGAATCGGTGCCTGATATCACTATCTCAACAGGCCCCTTTGTAGCGATCTCATGCATCAGGTAATCAGCGCCAGCTGCAAGTGGAATGACACCTACACCTTCGTTTTCAAATATCTTCTTTAATTGTGGTGTGACCATGCCACCATCCCAGGGTCCCCAGTTGACACTGACTACACGACAAGTTGATCGTTTGTTTTGTTGGTGTTGTGCAATCTTGTTCAGTGCTTCATTGGCGGCGGCATAATCGATCTGCCCCTTACGACCAAAGCGGCCTGTTGAGGATGAAAACATCACCATGATTTTGAGATCATCTTTTTCAGTTGCGCTCAATAAAGATTGCAGGCCCGCCACCTTGGTCGAGTAAACTTGCCGGAACTGTTGTTCTGTCTTGTCTTCAATGAGGCGATCAGCAAGCACTCCAGCACCATGTATAATGCCGGCTATAGTGCCCATGTCATGGCGTGCTTTATTGACTATTTTGTCAACGGCAATAGCGTCACGCACATCGACAGGCTGGTAGCTGACCTCAACACCCGTCGCCTTGATGCGCTCTAGATTTTTTAGTATTTCTCGTTGTGCAAGGATGCCTTGATATGCTTCTTCAATAGCTTTGGGTGTTGGTTTTTTGTCTTTACTGTGGTTAATAATTGCCTGTTTGATCGTTGACTCATCAGTTAAACCGGATAACCATTCATGCTCATGAGCTGGCAAAGGACTCCTGCCCAGTAACAGCAGCTTGGTGTGGTAAGTTTCTGCCATGGCAAAGGCGATCTCTGCAGTTACACCGCGGGCGCCGCCGCTAATGATAACGACATCATCTTTAGAAAACGGGTTGTTTATTTGATTGTCACTGTTGAACTCAGCAGTGTTCAAAGCTAATGTGTAGCGAGCTTCATCAGTGATGCCCAGCTCCAGCGGGCCTTGCGTGAGTACCTCTGCAGCAATCGCAGCAGCGAGTTTGGCATTGCTTCGATTGACCGGGATATCAAGCGCCTTGCAGTTAACATCAGGCCATTCTTTATCTGCCGTCTTGATCAAGCCTGCGATTGCGCCTGCTTCAGCTTTGGCAGAGGACAGATCCTGTATGCCAAACTTTCCACCCAGTCTTGTTACCGTTACCAATACTGTCGTATTGCCAGCCTGTTGCAGTATATTGAAGGCATTCTTTACAAAATCACTGTCTGCATCTGCCGGTGCAAGGATAATCAATGCAGATACATTTTCATCAAGCTTTGCGCTCAGTGAAACAACTTGTGCTGTCAGTTGCTGCTGCTGAAATACTTTGCAGATCTTGCCAGGTAGATCACTACCATCATCGGTGATCCAGATTTGTTGGTGGTCAGGCAGATTGATGGACTGTCGTTTGTCTTGACTCAGCGGAATTACTTCGACAACGCTACGAAACAGGCGGGTAGTTTCCTTCTTCTTATGCGAGATAACTGCTGTCGGGGCTGGTTCCGCGTCAGTTGGCGTCGTTGCATGGCCCTGCATATGTTCAACAATCTGTTGCAAAGTCTGCAAGCTGCCAAGGTCTTCCGGCTTGACCACCGGTGCCTCGGGCAAGCGTTCCTGTAGTGCTGAAAGGATTTCGACGCGCTTGATGGAATCGATGCCCAGATCAGAATCCAGGTTCATGTCCAGGTTGAGCATGTCCACAGGGTAACCGGTTTTGTCGGCGACGACTTCCAGCAAAGCCTGTTGAAAGACAGCATTATCAACTGTTTGGCTAGTAACCGTTTGCTCGCTCGCTTGAACCGGCAGATCTGAATCACCGGCGGCAAGAAATTCAACAATATGTTGTAATAATTGAAATGTACCGAGTTGTTCCGCCTGTATTTGTTGAATTCCCGGTATCTTTTCCTGTAGTGTAGAAAGAATCTCTACACGCTTGATGGAATCAATGCCCAGATCCGTGTCCAGACTCATATCAAGACTAAGCATGTCAATCGGGTAACCGGTCTTTTCCGCGACAACTTCCAACAGGATGTTTTGATATTTATTTTTGTCCTGTGTCGATGGTTCATTGTCATTGGTAACAGGCGTTTCTTTCAGTTCGTCAACAATGGATTCAGTCGATGCTGTTGTTACGGGTTGTTGAACGGGTTCAATAACCGGGGCAACAGGCGCCGGTGCTAATGGATGACCGGTTAACAGTTGTGTTTGTTGATCGATCAGTTGACGGATGGTTAGTTGTGCCTGTTCCTGGCCCTGTAAATACTGGCGATGTAATTGTGATGTTTGTTCCTGCATCTTTTGTAATGCCAGGATACCTTGCTGGGTTGCACGCAATGCATCGTTTACCTGCACGGTGTCTTTATTGCTGATGTGTTTTGTTGAATTACTGCTCATCTCTGCTGTCGGTTGTGTTGCTGGTGTGGTTGCTGTGGGTAATGCTGTATGGGTTGTTTTGGTCACAGGTCTGATCTTGTCACGAGGCATGACATAATTGGCACCGCTGATACTAATGGTCATGGCCGGTTTTTTCTCAGGTCTGAGCCTGTGCAGATATTCCGCATCCCAGCGTTTAACATCACAACCATGGCCGAGGGTGCTGATCCGGGCTAAAACACAGGCCAGATCAAATTGACCATCTTTCCCGCCCTTTGATGCATCCAGCGCAATGGCCTGATGCGTCTTGTCTTTGAGGATGCTCTTGACCATTGCGGTAAGGACATTGGCAGGCCCAAGCTCGATAAATGTCCTGCTGCCGCCGGCATACATGTTTTCAATTTGTTTGACGAACTGAACGGGCCGCGTCAGTTGTCCAGCCAACAGTTGCCGTGCCTGTTTTACGTCTGCTGGATATTCCAGTGCAGTAGTGTTTGCAAATACAGGGAGTTTATTCTGTTGAAATTCTATTGAATCGAGAAAATCCATGAACGGTCTTTCCGCATCGGCAACAAAGCTGCTATGGAATGCAGCAGCAACCGGTAAACGCCTGGCGCGGATGTTTCGCTGCTCCAGTAATGCTTCTGTCTTGTCGATCTGATCGGTCGCGCCGGATAATACTGTCTGTGTCGGTGTGTTGTAGTTGGCAATGATCAGGTCAAGTTGATGTTCTTCTATTAACGTATAGAGAGTGCTTGCGTCGGCAACGACTGCCAGCATGGCGCCGTGGTCACCATCTCCCCGCTGCATCAATTCACCACGTTTTCTTGCCAGCTTGTACAAACTGTTTTCATCAATGTTGCCCGCGCAACAAAGCGCAGTCAGTTCGCCAAAACTATGTCCGGCACAGGCTTCAGCCTTGATGCCAAAGTGCTGCACAATTCGCAAGGCGCCAAGGCTTACGCTACCGATTGCGGGTTGTGCAATATCTGTTGAACGTAACGCGGTTTCGTTTGCAGCACGGGCTTCATCGTTAAACACGGAGATAGGATAGATGTGATCACTCAGACGTTTGCCGTGTTCATTTTCAGGAAACGCGTTGTTGGCAGCAGATAATACCGAAACCATCTGCGGAAACTGGCATGCCAGATCACGCAACATCCCGACATATTGCGATCCCTGGCCCGGGAACAGCATGGCTAATTTCCCGGTTGGTTGACCTCTGCCAAAGTATGCGCCATCAGGTGTGTGCCATGAATCCTTATCGCTCTGTTTCGATAACATGCTGCCGGCATTAGCAAGCAGCTTGGCAAATTTGTTATTGTTTTTCTCCAAGACGAAGATTAAACGACAGTGTTTGTCTTGGTCATAGGTCTGTAAAGACTCAGCCGCCATTTTGCGGTATTCATTCCATGTCAGATCGGTGTTGAGAGAGCTCAGTTGTGTATTGATGTCATCGTTGCTTGTGCCGCTGAAGGCAAATAACAGCACATTGCCATGCCAATCGATCCCGGTGTTGCTAGATGCCGCTTCTTCCAGCACACAATGAAAGTTGCTGCCGCCAAAACCAAAGGCGCTTACAGCCGCACGTCGTGGATGGTCGGTACTGGCGACCCAGGGCCGTTTTTCTGTGTTGATATAGACCGGCGCGGTGCCGGGTGTCAGCATCTGCAGAGGTTGATCAACTTTAATTGTCGGCGGCAAGACCTTGTGTTGCAGGGCCATGGCAATCTTGATAAGGCCGGCAACACCAGCGGCTGCCTTGGTGTGGCCAATCATGGATTTTACTGATCCGATTGCACACCAGCAGCCTTGCTCCTGATCGTCACGATAGACAGTGGATAAGGCCGTGGCTTCCACTGCATCGCCGACCTTGGTGCCGGTGCCATGTGCTTCCACTAATTCTATCGTACGTGGCAGCACATCGGCTTCTTCATAAGCATTGCGGAGGGCCTTTTGCTGGCCGGTAATGCTGGGGGCATAGATTGCATTGCCTTTGCCATCACTGGATGAACCTATGCCTTTTATCACTGCGTAGATGCGATCCTGATCACGCTGTGCATCAGATAATCTCTTTAAGATAACAATGCCCAAACCTTCACCAAGAATGGTGCCGTCACCATTGGCATGGAATGGCCGGCTGTTGCCCGTCGGCGATAAGGCCGGGGTCTTGCTGAAACACATATACATGAAGATGTCATTGAATGTGTCCAGGCCACCGGTAATGGCCATGTCACAACGGCCGCTTTGCAGTTCCATGCTGGCAAGATGCAGGGCGCTTAAAGAGCTGGCGCAGGCCGCATCAACCACACAGTTGGTGCCACCCAGATCAAACCGATTGGCGATCCGCCCGGCGGCGACATTACCCAGCAGACCGGGGAATGAATTTTCCTGCCAGGGTACATAAGCTTCCGAGATACGTTGTACCACGGCATCGGCGACGGCATCGTCAACACCGGTATCTGCCAATGCCTTGCGCCAGATGGGGTGTCCCAGACGCGCGCCAAGAGGGATGACTAATTCCAGGGTACCGGTAACGCCGAGGATGACGCTGGTACGGTCCCGGTCAAACTGCCTGCCATCATCAGCATCGATGGCGGTGGCATAACCGGCATCGAGTAATGCCTCTCTCGCGACGGCCATGCCTAATAACTGCGTCGTATCTGTGGCCTCAATATTATTCGGGCTCATACCATACAGCAGCGGATCGAAATCTACCGGCATGATAAAACCGCCGCGCCGGCCATAGGTCATGTCCGGTCTGGTTTTATCCGGATCGAAATAATCGTCAGGTTTCCAGTGTGTAGCCGGTACCTCGGTAATGGCATCGACGCCTTCCTTGATGTTCGACCAATAGTCATCAAGATTAGCTGCCTGCGGAAACATGCAGCCGATGCCGACGATAGCGAGTGGTTCGCCCGTGTTTTTTGCTTGTCTGATTTTGTTGTTCACTGCAAATGTTTCTCTATCTCTACTGTCTCCAGTGGGGCGCTGTGCGTCATCTCAGCTGAAAGCGTAATCCCCTGGTTGCGTAACATATTAATACGTGTCATTACTGCCGCCCCATACATGATATTTAACGCAACGGTTACTACTTTACGATTGTTCGGCTGTTCGAGGAAAGAGCCCTTGCTCCATTCATTGAAAGCACCCATGGCCGGGCCACACCAGACTTGAAAATCTCCTTGTCGACTTTCTTCACCGGTATTGGCCCAACGTGATGACAGGCCAAGATACCAGCGGAACATCAGGGCCATTTTATGTTTCGGATCCTGCTCGGCCTTGCTGACCTGCCCGGGGTCACGTGCAAGGAAGAAAGACCGTGTATTTTGCCAGATCTCTGCTAAAGGTGCGCGAAAAATGGTCTTTTCCAATGATTCACGATCCGTTTGCGTTATCTCATCGATGGAATTACAGGCCCGATAGATCTGATAAAGTTTGTTGCCGCGCATCGCAAACAGGGTGCCGCGCTTTAATACCTGCAATTTTACCCCCATTTCGAACATATCCACAGCCGGGGCCATGGCGACATCGGCCTGTTGTGCCTCAGCCAGCATCTTCCTGACAATATCGCTGCTGCCCGATTCGATACAGGCCTGATTTACCGTACCGGTGGCAATATAGGCGGCCCCCATAGCAAAGGCCGCAGCAGCCGAGGCCGGTGTGGCGATGCCACCGGCTGCACCGACCCGTAACGGGGTATTGTAGTGATATTCGTTCATTAGCCGATCACGTAGCGCAATAATGGTCGGGATCAGAGTGATTGCCGGACGGTTGTCGGTGTGACCACCGGAATCCGCTTCGATGGTCAGGTCCTGTGCCATCGGCACCAGTCTGGCCAGATCCATTTGTTCTTGCGTGATGTCGCCATTCGCGACTAACTGCTGCAATATCTTTGCCGGTGGCGGGCTGAACCAGCGTGTTGCCACTTCAATACGAGAAGCCTTGGCAATAATCCGATTCGGGCAAACGATGTTTCCTTCTGCATCGCGATGAATCCCGTCGACACGATAGCGAACCACTGCCGGGGTCAAGGCCAGATAGGCCGATGCCTCGATCAGTCGCAATTTATATTTTAGATAGAGATCCACTGTCGCGTCTTCCTTGCCCTTTTCATTAGGGCTATGGATCAGATTCGCGCACCAGGCAGTACTGCCGAGGCCGTCTAATGTTTTCAGGGCCCGTTCTATTTCGTCCAGCGTCAGGCCCGCTGCACCAAAGCTTGCCAGCATGCCCGCATTGGCTATTGCCTTGACCAGCCTGGTTGAGGCAATACCGTTGGCCATGGAGCCAGTCATATAGGCAAAGCGAATGGCGTGATCCTGACAAAATGACATATCACCCAGTTGTTTGGGGGTTACCACCGGGGCATAAGCCAGTAGTGGTAATGCATCCTCAGTTGGTTCATCTGTGCCCAGATGTACACTGCCATGTTGAGAGAAGACATGCTGCCCGTCTTTCAGTAATACATAGATAGGTTTGTTGATCTCACGAAGTGCAGTAGGCAGCTTGTCCAGTGTTTGTGGCGCGGCATCAGCAGACCAGCAGCCGATTATGCCGGGTGAAGTGATCGTTGCGCCAGCGTCTTGTTCTGACGTCTGGACTGGGGTGGTTTGGACTGAGTTCATATTCGAGAATAATTGGCGGTTTTACCGCTCTTTAATCATCGTGAAGGCAAGATCATAGCATTTTGCAGCATGAGTCGGTATAAATGCTGTCATTTAACAGCGAGCTTAAGCTTGTTTGTAGCGGTATCAGCTTGGCTAATTAGTCTCCATCCAGGAAGAATAATTCTCGCCAAGGCGCAAACATCGCAAAGTTATAAGATATTGGTATAAAAGCATATTACGATTTCTTGCATGGCGTCTTTGCGCCTTGGCGAGAAAAAAAATTAGAGTTTATTGACGGACACTAACTGGAACCGGAATATAAATTCATCCGCCTGGCCATTATCTCAGGAGTGTCCCAATACGGAGGCAATTTGTT
>JADFPU010000277.1 GCA_022562175.1 Pseudomonadota bacterium
TCATCAGGTATCTTGTCTGTCGTCCGCATCCAGATGTTTCTTAAAGGTTGCTTTTTGCTGGGATTTTCCAGCTCGATCGGTTCTACCGGATTTAATTCAAATGATGTTAATGGGCTCGTACTATGCTGGAAATTGTCCGGTGCGCGTTCAACCAGCTTGCCGATATAAGTATTAATATTTTCGAGCTGTTCAGGCATAGGCATTTCAGGCATCTGTTGCTGATATTCAAAACCGGATTCCGCCACCTGGAACGAGGCGGATAAGGTGAAGATCGGTTGGTCATGCTGAATGGCAACTACGCGTCGTGACGAAAAACTTTTTCCATCACGGTTGCGTTCGACCTCGTAAACGATGGGTGCATTATGATCGCCAATGCGTAAAAAATAGGCATGCAGTGAATGCACATGCCGATCACCGACTGTATATTGCGCCGCCTTGATGGCTTGCCCCAACACCTGTCCACCGTAGACCCGGTTGGTGCCTATATCATGGCTGTTGCCTCGAAACAGATTATCTTCAAGCCGTTCAAGCGACAATAGTTGTATAAGCTCTGCAAGGATAGGGTTCATCTACAAAATATGCTGTGACACGATTTGGCTTTTCAGGATTGGATTCAGATCATGTGCAATATATAAAACATTTTGATATTTTTCTGAAGGTTTGATTTATGCAAACCCGCCAGTGATATGATCATTTTCTTAAATATGCCGGCCCATGTGTTATTTATCCTGAATGACTGTACACTAATTCGGAATACTTATTTAGAACGTTTTTATGAAAGCAATCGTATTATCTGAAACAGGTGGTCCTGACAAGCTGCTGGTACAGGATGTTGTCACACCGATTCCAGGCCCGGGACAAGTTCGCGTTCATCTGCAGGCCGCTGCACTTAACCGTCGTGATTTCTGGATCTGCAAAGGTTTGTATCCGAATATCGAATTACCCTCGGTGCTCGGCGCCGATGGCGCAGGGACCATCGAGAGTGTTGGTGCAGGCGTTGATAACAAGCTCATAGGCAATGAAGTGATTATTTTCCCGGCATATAACTGGGGAGATGATGCACGATTTTCAGGCGAGGATTACCGTATCCTGGGCATGCCTGCGCAGGGCACGTTTGCAGAATATATATGTGTCCCCCGGGAAAATGTTAACCCAAAGCCAGCGCATCTGGACTGGGAGCAGACCGCTTCAATATCGCTGGCTGGATTGACAGCCTGGCGTGCTATCGTCACCAAGGCCGGGCTTAAACAAGGTCAGAAGGTATTGATAACAGGTATTGGTGGTGGTGTGGCAACAATGTGCCTGTTATTGGCGTTAGGCTTTGGCGCCGAGGTGTATGTGTCGAGTAGCAGTGATGAGAAAATTGAACGGGCTAAAGCACTCGGCGCGAAGGCAGGGGTCAATTACACACATGAAGACTGGCATGTTGAATTGAGGGCTTTATGCGGAGGTGTGGATGTGGTTATCGACGGTAACGTTGGTCCTGCCTTCCAGCCGTGTCTGAAATCACTGAACCCGGCAGGGCGTTATATTATCTATGGTGCTACCCAGGGTAACCCGCCACAGGGTATGAATATCGCACAGTTATTCTTCCGGCAGATACGCGTGGAGGGCACTACAATGGGCACCAGTGAAGAATTTGCTGCCATGCTGCAATTTGTCAGTGATAAAAAGATTGAACCCGTTATTGATAAGGTGTTTGATTTTGAAGATGCTGTCGCGGCCCATGAATATATTGGCGCAGGCACGCAAATGGGCAAGATAGTTTTGCGCCATGTTTAGCCTTGTATAGCAATTGTTGAAGATTTCCGCATCCTTGCCTCATCCATTTTCCGCGACAGTCTTAAATAGGGCGGTGTCATAGGTAGGATCTTAAACAAATATGACCGTAGTAGACATTGTAATTGATCAGCCACACGACCACATGGAAGTGGGAGGTAGAACAATGCCGGGAGCAATTGTCGAGAGTTTAATAAAACAGCAATTTCTCGGCTTTGGCTGGAAAACTTGTTCCAGACGTTTTCAGCTACCTCCGTCCATGCAGGTGTTCCTGCGTCGCTCTCGTTCTCCGTTCCGGACTCGACTCTCGGT
>JADFPU010000010.1 GCA_022562175.1 Pseudomonadota bacterium
TTTTCTTCTATAGACATTTTGTCCAAAGGTAAAGTTACTGACATTACATTCTCCTGTGTATGTTTTGTAAAAGATAACTAGGTATTAAGTAGACCATCGATTCTACCTATTAATCGTATAAATATTTGATGTAATGCTACCTATCACCCTGATATTGGGACAATAGTAGACACTACCATAACACAAGGAGTGTGAGAGATGGATCGACGCTTTAGCCCTAAACCCGGCCGACTGATGGATCTCGGCTTTGGCTGGAAAACTTGTTCCAGACGTTTTCAACCACTTACGTCCTGTATGTGTTCCTGCGTCGCCCTACCGATTACATCCGTGTAGTCGAAGTCCGGCATGGCGGAAACTAATTATTATTAAGACTGGATTCTGGCATTCGCCAGAATGACGCATTTAAGGTAAGAAGCTCTCTCCTAATATTAGTTAGATTCCGGATAACCACTCCGTGATTTCCGCAATGACGGAAATCTATCGAGATAGCCTCCAATTCTGGCATAATCAAAAAACTCCATAACTATAAATAACGGAAATATGAAACTCGCTACTTTCACTCATGATGGTTCAACTCGTGTTGGCATTGTCGTCGATAATGAAATCATCGATACCCGTACAGTAACCGGCAGACCGGTTGCCATGTCAGAATTCCTGCAAAAGGACCTTGCCAATTCAGACACGATAAAAAACCTGATTGACAGTGACCAGGGCCGTATTTTGCTACAGGAAGTTAAACTCGAGGCGCCGGTTATACGTCCATCAAAATTCCTTGCCGTGAGTCTTAACTATGCCGCTCATTTTGAGGAGACCAAACAGCAGAAACCGGAATACCCGACCCTGTTTAACAAGCAGATCAGCTGTGTTATCGGACCCGGCGATGCAATCCACCGCCCCCGCATATCGGATAAGCTGGATTATGAAGGTGAACTGGGTTTTGTCATCGGAAAAACTTGCCGTCACGTCCCGAAGGACCGCGCCCATGAAGTCATTGCCGGCTATCTGATCGTCAATGATGTAACAGTACGCGACTGGCAGAAGCGTTCACATACATGGACACTGGGCAAATCTTTCGATACCCATGGTCCGATAGGACCCTGGCTGATTACGTCTGATGAGATTGGCGACCCCCACTCGCTTGATATCAGGACTTGGGTAAATGATGATTTGCGACAATCCTATAACACGCGAGACATGCTGTTTGACTGCTTTCATCTGGTCGAATACCTTTCTACCGTCTGTACGCTTGAACCCGGTGATATCATTTCTACCGGCACCGGTAGTGGTGTTGGTTATGCCATGTCACCGCGCAGTTTCATGAAAGCCGGTGATGTTGTAAAGATAGAAATAGAAAATATCGGCCAGCTGAGTAATCCTGTCATCGACGAGCCAGCGGAGACTGCCTTCATCGAATAAGGACTGAAAGACGCACTTTAGTGGTATTGGTTAAATTTATCTGTCTCATTGACGAGTGTCTGCAAGTGTTGCATGCGCTCAATACTGTCAGGTAACTCAAGCAGTGCCTGTTTTATCTCCAGCTCAAACGGTAATAGCTCCGCCAGACGATGACCCAGCCATACTGCATCAGCGGATTTTTCCAGTTCATCCTGGTAGGGAAGTCGCAACTGTTGCACAAGCTGAATAAACATCTCTCGTAACGGCTGGAAATCATCTGGTAAATCCAGCGGCGCTTCATCCTGCAGCCACTCGATCTCAGCTTCCAGCAGCTTGTTGGCACTAATTGCCGAATGAATAATCCTGAAACGTTGCTCACCGCTAACCTTGATACCGAGTAGGCCATCCGCTTGTTGGTTCCAGTCAACAATGCGAGCGTAGGTGCCGGTTTCAAAACACTGAGCAGCCCCCCCTACCTCACTGCCCTTACGGATCAGACAGACACCAAAGCCCTGATCAGTTCGTAAGCACTGACTAACCATATCCAGATAACGCGCCTCAAAGATCCGCAAGGGCAAACAACCACCAGGGAATAACACCGTATTAAGCGGGAACAGCGGGATTCGTTGTGTCATGCCTGTAAGCGCTCGATCAAGCGCTGATGTATATTATCGAACGCGCCATTACTCATGATCACAATATGATCACCTGCGCGACTCTGGGTTGCTGCCGCCTGTATAATTTCCTCTATTTGAGTGTATATTCTGCATTTATCTCCTAATTCCGTCGATATTCTGTTTAAATCTAATTTTATATTTTCAGCTTGATATAACATTACCTGATCAGACTCGCTCAGGGACTGAGCGAGACTATCTTGATGCACCCCCATTTTCATGGTGTTGGACCGCGGCTCTAAAATCGTGATGATGCGTTGCCGGCCAACATTCATTCTGAGACCGTGCAAAGTCGTTTCGATGGCGGTGGGATGGTGTGCAAAATCATCATACACGGTAATGTCATTGACACAGGCCAGACGTTGCAAACGCCGTTTAACACTCTTGAAATCCGTCAATGCACGGCACGCATCGGCCGGCTCTAGCCCTAGCTGAGCAGCGGTTGTTAAGGCAGCCAGTGCATTTTCACAATTGTGTTTGCCGATCAGGTTCCACTCCACCTGCCCTACCTCCTCACCGTTATGCTTGATGCAGAAACGGCAGTAATCATCAGCCAACGGCTCAGCCGTCCAATCACCTGCGCCGATGCCGAAAGACACACGTGGCGTCCAGCAGCCCATCTCGATGATCCGGCTTATCTCGGTATCATCCTGACGCAGCACGATCTGTCCCTGAGCGGGCAGAGTTCTTATCATATGGTGAAATTCGCGTCTGATAGCACCCATATCGGCGAATATGTCCGCATGATCAAACTCGATATTATTGATCAGCAAGGTCTTGGGGCGGTAATGAATAAACTTTGAACGCTTATCAAAAAAAGCCGTGTCATATTCGTCTGCTTCAATGACAAACAACTCGGAATCCCCTAAACGTGCCGACAGACCAAAATTTTCAGCGACGCCTCCAATCAGGAAACCCGGTTGTTTACCGGCAGATTCGAGTATCCAGGCCAGTATGCTGCTGGTGGTCGTTTTGCCGTGGGTACCGGCAACTGCCAGCACATGCCGATCTGCCAGCACATGCTCAGCCAGCCATTGCGGCCCGGACGTGTATTTCAAACCTTCATTGAGAATAAATTCCACGCACTCATTGCCTCTGGACAAGGCATTGCCGATGATGATGATGCTATCCATTGATGCATTGAGCTGGGAGGCTGAATAACCTTCGATGAGTTCGATGCCGGCGTTAGCCAACTGGTCACTCATCGGTGGGAAAATATTCTTATCAGATCCACTGACGGTATAGCCGAGTTGCCTCGCCAACAGGGCCAGGCCACCCATGAAAGTACCGCAAATACCGAGGATATGTATCTGCATCAAGCTGCTTGCTGTGGTGATATCACATTGACGGCACTGGCTATTAACCAGATATACACCAATGCTATACAGACACCCGCAGTGAAAGAGACCGACAGCGAATGCCGTATGACGTGCGCCATGACCGCTATATTCCACACCACCAGTGCTACCACCAGCAGGTACAGCAGTACATGCACTGACTGAGCATCGCCGGACGATGCCATCCAGAAAAATAACGGGATAGCCAGTAAGCTGAAGATTATACCTGTGCCTGATAATGCCGTCGTGGCTTGCATCCAGCGCTGTTGCACATTTTTCAGTTTGAGAAAAAAATAGGTGACCAGCATAATCAAAATCGTTTCAATGACACCTGCCACCGCCGCATAAAGCGTATTCTGTGACAGCAGCGCCAACACAAAACTGGTCAAGGTATAAATTAGCAGACACATGAACAGAAACGCAGGTGAGGCCGGCAAATCCTGAGGCCTTTTGCGAAACAGGCAGATATCAAAAAAAGCCATGAGAATAACTAGTGCAGCGTTGTTCATATGATTCCAGATATCTTTTGCAGTGTAAACCTGAACAACGAATCAGGCCTTCAGCGCAGTACGTAGCTTGTTAACAGAATGAAATGAGCGAACTAAACAATACGAACGTTTGGGTGTTGCCAGGAGTCTGTCCTAGTGAAAATCCTTAAACAATAATGGTTCGAATTCCATCAGTGCCTTTTTGTATACAGGACGTTTAAACTCAATCACTTCTTTTACAGGTTCCCAGAAATCTATCCAACGCCACAGATCAAACTCCGGGCTGCTTGAGGTGTCCAGCTTCACATGACTTTCGTTGGCAAGCAGCTTCAACAAATACCACACCTGCTTCTGTCCGATACACAACGGGTTACTGTTTTTCCTGATGAAACGCTTTGGTAATTGATAACGCAGCCAGCCGTTGGTAAAGCCGATCACCTCTACATGGTCCGGTTGCAGACCTGTCTCTTCATGTAACTCCCGATACATGGCCTTTTCGGCCGTTTCATCCGGCTTGATCCCGCCTTGTGGAAACTGCCAAGCATTCATACCGACACGCTTGGCCCAAAACAACTTGCCTTGGCCGTTTGTCATCACAATAGCAACATTCGCCCGGTATCCTTCTGCGTCAATCATTGTTTTATCTCTTGTAGCCCAATACGCAATGTTCGTTATTCAGGAAAACATATGCTTGATGGTGTCGCGTTCTTCCTCCAGTTCCTTCTGTGTTATGCTCATCTGCTGCCGACTAAATTCATTGATATCCAATCCCTGCACAATTTCATAGTCTCCACCTGCACAGGTCACCGGGAACGAATACACCAGGCCTTCCGGGATGTCATATGATCCATCGCTGGCGACCGCCATGCTTAACCAGTCATCAGCGGGGCTTGCCAACGCCCAATCCCGCATATGTCCAAGCGCAGCATTGGCGGCTGAAGCTGCACTCGATGCACTACGTGCATCAATGATCTCGGCACCTCGTTTAGCTACGCGGGGAATATATTCACTTTCATACCAGTTTTGCTCGACAAGCTCCATTACCGGCTGACCATTGACGGTAGCATGATACAAGTCAGGAAATTGTGTCGCCGAGTGGTTACCCCATATACACAGTTTACGGATATCATTAACCGATGTACCCGTCTTGACCGCCAGCTGCGCCAAGGCGCGATTATGATCGAGCCGGGTCATGGCAGTGAAATTAGTCGGCTTTAAATCCGGCGCATTTCTCATGGCGATCAGGGCATTGGTATTAGCGGGATTGCCAACAACAATGATTTTTGCATCTCTGCTGGCATTTTCGTTCAAGGCCATGCCCTGGGTCTTGAAGATAGCGGCATTGCCCTGCAATAGATCAGCACGCTCCATGCCCGGCCCTCTTGGTTTGGCGCCCACCAGGAAGGCATAATCGGCGTCCTTGAATGCGCTGTTTGCATCGTCACTGATCTGCACGGCTGCCAGTGTGGAAAAGGCACAATCATCCAGTTCCATGACCACTCCCTCAACGGCCTGCATGGCCGCAGACACTTCAAGCAACTGCAAAATGACAGGTTGCTCCGGCCCCAAAAATTCTCCGGAAGCAAGCCTGAACAACAAGGCATAACCAATCTGGCCGGCAGCTCCTGTCACAGCGATACGTACGGGTGATTTCATATCTTGATCGTCCCCTGCATATTTATTTCATTTTTCCAGAATATTTATTTTGCTTGAATCATATTAAGGAATAAATACGAAAAAAAACACCTCTCATTTCAACAGCAACGATTGATGTTTCAATCAAGCACGCTGATCCATAGGCACAAAATCACGTTTTTCCGAGCCTATATAGATCTGCCGCGGCCGGGCAATGCGAAATTCTTTATCTTCCATGAGCTCTATCCATTGCGCTATCCAGCCAGCGCTACGCGCCAGGGTAAACATCACGGTAAACATATTGGACGGTATCCCCAGAGCCTGGTAGATAAGCCCCGAATAAAAATCAACGTTGGGGTAAAGCTTGCGTTCAATGAAATAATCATCTTCCAGTGCAATTCGCTCAAGTTCCATCGCAATCTCGAACATGGGCAGATTCAGATGCATCTCATCAAGCAAATCATGACAGGCCTGTCGAATGATGGTAGCGCGAGGATCATGGTTCTTATAGACCCTGTGGCCAAAGCCCATCAGTCTGAAGGGATCATTCTTATCCTTTGCGCGATTCACGAATTTCTGAATATTCTTCGGCTCAGCGATCTCTTCCAGCATTAGAATAACGGCTTCATTTGCACCACCATGGGCCTTGCCCCAGAGCGTGGCAATACCTGCCGCGATACAGGCAAACGGATTGGTCTCGGCACTGCCTGCCATGCGTACTGTCGAGGTGCTGGCATTTTGTTCATGATCTGCATGCAGGATAAACAACAGATCCAGCGCCCTGATAGCGATAGCTGATGGCTGATACTTCTCGGACGGCCGGGAAAACATCATATTCATAAAATTTTCGATATAACCACGCGAGTTATCAGGATAGACGAATGGAAAACCTGCCTCGTAGCGATAACAGCGTGAGGCAATACTGGGGATCTTGCCAATCACCCGCTTAGCCGTCATCAGACGGCTGTCGGCATCCCAGATATCCGTCACATCATGATAATAGGAGGCAACGGCCCCTACCACACCCGCCATGATGGACATGGGGTGAGCATCATAACGGTAACCATTATAAAAACGGGAAAGATGTTCATGTGTCATACCGTACAACTTGATGGAATTTTCCCAATCATCTAGCTGCACCTTGTTGGGCAATTCACCATTAATGAGCAGATAGCACACTTCCAGAAAGTTACTGTGCTCGGCCAGTTGCTCAATAGGATAACCGCGATATTGCAAAATACCCTGCTCGCCATCCAGATACGTGATAGCACTGCGACAACTCGCTGTGCTCGCATAACCCGGATCAAATGTGAACATCCCCAACTCTTTGTAAAGCGCATTGGTATCAATGACCGGTGGTCCATAGGTACCTTTAATGACCGGACATTCCACTTGCTTACCCGTCCTGTTATCGATGATGGTTACTGTATCAGACATGAAAACAATCTCCCTCAAGCGGAGTTAAACAATGGTTTCCGCGCTGCAATGTTAATGTTAATTTTGTAGTTACTTTTTAGAATACAGGTGACTAGCAGCACATCGCAAGGGCAATCATTAAAAACTGCTATAAAATTTATCTGATTTCATGACAAACTTCACTAATCGTAAAAACTTGTATGAACATCTGTGTTAATCACTTAAAATAACAGCAATTACTTCTTGATTAATATCATCAAACCTGAATTTGGTCAAAAAGAACACTTAAACATCGTACTTTGAGCAGAACAGCAATGCGTAAGCAACTTCCCTCGCACCTGTACAGCGGCAACGCCAGTTTCATTGAAGATCTGTATGAACGCTTCCTGCAGAACCCGAGAAATGTGCAGCCGCAGTGGCGGGACTATTTTAACGAACTGCAGGCAGAACAGCCTGCTTTAAAAAGGGACATAGCGCATTCTCATATCCGTCAAGCTTTTTACGAGGCGGCTAAAAACAAGCCGTCTATCACGCATGTCAATACCGTTCCCGATGCCGTTATGCATCAGAAGCAGGTGTTTGTATTACAGCTCATCAATGCACACCGATTTCGTGGCCATCATCAGGCAGATCTGGATCCACTGAAGCAATATGAGCGCCCGGTGGTGCCGGAACTGGATCCTGCCTACCATAATCTCACCGCATCTGACATGGATTGCACCTTCAATACAGGTTCCCTGTTTGCGGCCAACGAAATCCCGTTACGTGAAATCCTGGCTATCGTCCGCAATACCTATTGCCGTTCTATTGGTACGGAATATATGCATATCAACGAAACGGACCAAAAACGCTGGATTCAACAACGTCTTGAGGTATGCCAGGCAACTCCTGATTTTACTAACGAGAGAAAGAAGCAAATACTCGAACGAGTCATTGCAGCAAGCGCCCTGGAAGAATATCTGCATACCAAATATGTTGGTCAGAAACGTTTCTCGCTGGAAGGTAGTGATAGCCTGATCCCGATGTTCGATGAACTGGTCAGGAATAGTGGTAGCAAGGGTGTAAAGGAAATAGTTATCGGTATGGCCCATCGTGGCCGTCTCAATGTACTTGTTAATATCATCGGTAAAATGCCGCATGAGCTGTTTGGCGAATTTGAAGGCAAGCAAAATGATTTATTGTCTATGGGTGATGTTAAATACCATAAGGGCTATTCATCTGACATCGAAACAGCCGGTGGCAACGTCCATCTTACCCTGGCATTCAACCCCTCACACCTTGAGATTATTGATCCGGTTGTGGAAGGCTCGGTGCGAGCACGGCAGGACCGTCGAAACGACAAGACACGCGATCAGGTATTGCCAGTGTTGATACATGGTGATGCAGCATTTGCCGGACAGGGCGTCGTCATGGAGACATTTAATCTTTCTCAGACCAGAGGCTACACCACAGGCGGCACAGTACATATTATCATCAATAACCAGATCGGCTTTACTACCAGCGATCCGCTTGATTCACGTTCAACACTGTACTGCACAGATGTTGCAAAGATGGTGCAGGCGCCAATATTCCATGTCAATGGCGATGATCCTGAAGCCGTTGTCTTCATCACAAAAATGGCGCTGGATTTCCGTGCCCAATTCAAGAAAGATGTGGTCATCGATATGATTTGCTACCGCAGACATGGGCACAGTGAGGCCGATGAGCCTTCTACCACGCAGCCGATCATGTATCAGCATATCAGAAGACACCCAGGTGTCAGGCAGATTTATACCGATGCGTTGATCAGTAGTAAGGTTGTCACTGAACAGGAAGTTAAAGCCATAACCGATAATTACATCAATCATCTCGATTCCAACAGGGCTGCTGCCGGGAAACTGGCTAAAAATATTGATACTAGCCACCTGATTGATTATACCCCTTTCAAAGGATCTACCTGGCGGGTACCGGTCGATACCAGCCTGTCAGACGAGGATATCAAGCGACTTACAGAACGCATAACGGCTATCCCGGCAGAATTTGTACTACACCGTTCTGTGCAAAAGATTATCGAGAATCGACAACTGATGGGCGCGGGAGAACTGTCGATGGATTGGGGCTATGCGGAAACCATGGCCTATGCCTCGCTGCTGGATAAAGGCACGCCTATCCGTCTTTCCGGTCAGGACAGCGGCCGCGGGACTTTTTTCCATCGCCATGCAGTCATTCATAACCAGGAAAATGGAGACAAGCATCTGCCCCTGCAACACATCCGACAAGGGCAAGCGGACTTTTTGGTCATCAATTCCACGCTGTCTGAAGAGGCCGTACTGGCGTTTGAATATGGTTACAGCAGTGCCGAACCCAATGCGCTGGTTATCTGGGAGGCACAGTTTGGTGATTTTGCAAACGGCGCACAGGTTGTGTTTGATCAATTCATCAGCTCCTGCGAGGCAAAATGGGGCCGCTTTTGTGGTTTGACCGTGTTCCTGCCCCATGGCTATGATGGTCAGGGGCCAGAGCATTCATCTGCACGCCTGGAAAGATACTTACAGCTCTGTGCCCAGGAAAATATGCAAGTGTGCGTCCCAAGTACACCTGCACAGATGTTTCATATGTTACGCCGCCAGGTATTGCGCCCATACCGCAAACCGTTGATCGTGATGACCCCCAAGAGCATGTTGCGCAACAAGCTATCAACCTCACCCGTTGCAATGCTCAAGGGGCAGTACATGACTGTCATAGACGAAATAGATGAACTCAACAGAGACGATATTACGCGATTACTGGTATGCTCAGGCAAGGTCTATTACGACTTACTGGTAGCACGACGCAATAACAAGATCGGTAATATCGCCATCGCCAGACTGGAACAACTCTTTCCATTTCCACACGATGAGATGAAGGCCGTTATCGATGGTTACCCCAAACTAAAGGAAGTTGTCTGGGTACAGGAAGAACCGAAGAACCAGGGGAGCTGGTATTATATGCAGTCCAGAGGAACCATGATCGGTTGCCTGAGTGATCAGCATACCTTTGGCTATGCCGGCAGATTTTATTCTGCATCACCTGCTGTAGGCTATATGAGCATACACCTCGCGCAACAAAAAGAGTTGATCAATAATGGCCTGCAACTGGACAAGCTTGAAGTAACGCATAGAAAGAGAGCATAAACACAGAACATAAGACGTAGTAAAATACTCAACATGAATAACGATACAGAATAAGGAGTCAATCGTGTTAATTGATGTGAAAGTCCCTGTACTGGCGGAATCCGTAGCAGAAGCCGCATTAATGAACTGGCACAAGAAGGCAGGCGAATCTCTGCAACGTGGTGACAGTCTTATCGATATCGAAACCGATAAGGTTACCCTGGAAGTTGCAGCCCCCAATGACGGAATCCTTGTCGAGATCCTTAAAGGTGATGGCGAGTCAGTTGAAAGCGATGAGGTCATTGCACGAATAGAGACCAAAGCCGGTAGCGCCAGAGCAACTCCTGTTGAAGCACCCTCAGCACCGGAACCACAGCAACAATCATTAGCTGTTGGAGACTTGCCCGTTGAGCCTGCGAAACTCAGTCCGGCGGTGCGCAATTTGCTGGGAGAACACAAGCTTCAAGCAAGTAATATTCCTGCCAGCGGAGAGGCCGGCAGACTGACAAAGAAAGATGTGCAAAACTATCTACAGAAAAATGAAGTTCAAACCGAGTCTGAACCGGCAGTCATCGCGCCAGCCCCAACAACTGAACCGGTAAAACAGACAACTCCAGCACACACCGAACCGGCAGAAGCAGAAACACATGACGTAACCGGCCATCGCACAGAACAACGTGCCCCCATGACACGGCTACGCCAGCGGATTGCAGAACGATTACTCTCTGCACAACACGAAAATGCTATTCTGACAACCTTCAATGAAGTGAATATGCAGCATGTCATGGATCTGCGTAACCGCTACAAGGATGAGTTCGAAAAGACACACTCAATCAAACTGGGTTTCATGTCGTTCTTTACCAAGGCCGTTGTCGAGGCATTGAAAAAATTCCCTGTCATAAATGCCTCGATTGACGGCAGTGATATCATCTATCACGGTTATTTTGATATCGGCATAGCGGTCAGTTCTCCACGCGGACTGGTGGTACCGGTTGTGCGTGATGCAAACCTGCTGTCCTTTGCTGAAATTGAAACAAAAATCAAGCAATACGGTGAAAAGGCACATGATGCCAAGCTATCTATCGATGATCTGACCGGCGGCACATTCACGATCACCAATGGTGGCGTATTTGGATCACTACTGTCCACACCGATCATCAACCCGCCACAGAGCGCCATCCTCGGTATGCATACGATTCAGCAAAGGCCTGTTGCGGAACAAGGTAATGTAGTCATTCGGCCAATGATGAACCTGGCACTTTCTTATGATCACCGCATCATAGATGGACGCGAGGCTATACAGTTTCTGATAACCGTTAAACAACAAGTTGAAGACCCGGCAAGACTGTTATTACAAATATAATTCAAGGAACATAAAAAAGTGAAAAGTTTTGATGTGGTCGTTATCGGTGCGGGCCCGGGGGGTTATATCGCCGCAATCCGTTGTGCACAACTGGGTCTTTCAACAGCTTGTGTGGAGAGCTGGCTTAATGATGAAGGGAAACCTGCTCTGGGGGGGACCTGTCTCAATGTCGGCTGTATTCCTTCCAAGGCACTACTCGATTCATCGCATCATTTCTCGCATATCAAACACGAAGCCGGCAGCCATGGCATCAATGTCCCGGGCATTACTATTGATGTTAACAAAATGATAGAGCGTAAGAACAAGATCGTACAGACATTGACGCAAGGCATTGCCGGTTTATTTCGGAAAAACAAGGTTGAGTGGTTGCAAGGCCATGCAAAACTCATATCAGGGGATCAAATTGAAGTCGCTCCAGTAGGTGAAGGATCGGCAGAGCCTTACGTAGTCACTGCAAAAAACATCATCATCGCCACCGGATCCGTGCCTGTTAATATACCACCGGCACCGGTAGACGATGAGCTGATTGTTGATTCGGCCGGTGCATTGAAGTTTAACGATGTTCCCAGACGACTCGGGGTAATCGGTGCCGGCGTCATCGGCCTGGAACTGGGTAGTGTCTGGAGCCGGCTTGGCTCGCAGGTGATCATCCTCGAGGCCCTGGATGTTTTTCTTGGACCGGTTGACAGACAAATTGCAAATGAGGCAGAAAAAGTCTTTCGTAAACAAGGGCTCGACATCCGGCTTGGCGCAAAGGTAACTGGCACCGGTTCAAATAACCGGGAAGTTACCGTGACCTATGAAGATACAAAAGGCAAACAACAGCTCATCGTCGATAAACTGATCGTCGCTGTTGGCCGTAAACCCAATATCGAAGGGCTGGGGGCAACCGATGTCGGTTTGAATATTGATGAACAGGGCTTTATCAATGTTGATAACAATACTCTGACCAATCTGGCGAATGTGTATGCCATCGGCGATGTTGTCAGGGGCCCTATGCTGGCACACAAGGCATCTGAAGAAGGCATTGCCATTGCTGAACGTATCGCCGGCAAACCTGGCCATATGAATTATGACGTTATACCCTGGGTTGTCTACACTTGGCCGGAAATCGCCTGGGTAGGCAAGACCGAACAAGACTTGAAGGCTGACAGCACAGAATATCAAACGGGTGTTTTCCCTTTTGCGGCAAGTGGTCGGGCACGGGCCATGGGCGAGACCACTGGCATGGTAAAAATGCTCAGTGACGCCAACACTGACCGTGTGCTCGGCGTACATATATTTGGACCGAGTGCCTCTGAACTGATTACTGAAGCAGTCATCGCCATGGAATTCGATGCCAGTGCAGAAGATATTGCACGCACCATCCATGCTCACCCCTCCCTGTCTGAAGCCATGCATGAGGCAGCACTGGCTGTGGATAAACGGGCCTTGCATATTTAAGCAAGATTTTTTGCCCTGCAGCGTACTGCTGTTTTTACCACAGGCATCGAGATTACTACGCAGACAAAACGGGAGAAAATAATGTCAGAGAATATCGTCATCGTCGCTGCCAGAAGGACAGCTATCGGCTCGTTTGGTGGGACATTATCGGCTATCCCTGCCCACTCACTGGGGGCAAAGGTCATCTCTGCACTTTTGCAAGAAACAGCTATACAAGCTGATCAAATTGATGAGGTGATACTCGGCCAAGTGCTGACCGCTGGCGCGGGCCAGAATCCGGCCAGGCAAGCAGCCATCGAAGCGGGGCTACCGCATAGCGTCCCGTGCATGACGATTAACAAGGTGTGCGGCAGCGGCCTTAAATCAGTACACCTGGCAGCTCAGGCCATAAAATGTGGTGATGCTGACATCATCATTGCCGGCGGACAAGAGAACATGAGCATGGCGCCCCATCTGCTAACCGGCTCCCGTAGCGGTAAAAAAATGGGTGATTGGCAACTGAAAGATTCCATGGTCATCGATGGACTGATGGATGCCTTCAACGATTACCATATGGGCGTGACAGCTGAAAACGTTGCGAAAAAATACAATATCTCCAGACAGGCCCAGGATCAGTTTGCAGTTAACTCTCAACAAAAAACTGAGTCAGCCCGCAATGCAAACAAATTCAAGGATGAAATCGTCGCTATAGAAATCCCCCAGCGAAAAGCCTCCCCCATCATTTTCGATAAAGACGAATATCCACGATCGGGTGTCGAAGTAGAGGCCATTGCGGCATTACGCCCGGCATTTGCTGAAGAAGGCAGCGTTACCGCGGCAAATGCATCGGGTATTAATGACGGCGCCGCCGCCGTTGTCGTGATGCGGGAGAACAAAGCTAAACAGCTTGGACTCAAGCCTATGGCTAGTATCAAGGCCTATGCCAATGCCGGCGTTGACCCGGCGCTGATGGGTACCGGTCCCATCCCTGCATCAAAAAAATGCCTGGAAAAAGCAGGTTGGTCTATTGATGAACTGGATCTAATCGAGGCCAATGAGGCATTTGCCGCTCAGGCAATTTCAGTCAATCAGGTTCTTTGCTGGGACACATCAAAAGTAAACGTCAATGGTGGCGCGATTTCCCTGGGACACCCTATCGGTGCTTCCGGATGCCGGATACTCGTGACCTTACTGCATGAAATGCTACGCAGGGAGGCACATAAAGGTCTTGCTACATTATGCATCGGTGGTGGCCTGGGTGTGGCACTGGCAGTTGAACGCTAGCTATGCTCGCTAAGACAACCAGGCTATAACATTTAATTCCGGGTAATTGCCGATGGTCATGCCTGCACAACGTATTATAAAAAAATATCCAAACCGCCGGCTCTACGATACTGAAGTCAGCAGATACATTACGTTGGAAGATATAAAAAATCTTGTGCTTGATGGCGTTGATTTTTGCGTACTAAATGTAAAAACAGATGAAGATTCGACACGAAACATATTGATGCAAATTATTGCTGAACAAGAGCATGGAAGCGATGCTATTTTTTCCGTTCAGAGCTTAACCCGGATAATTAATTGTTATGGGCAAACTCATCAAGCTTTGTTAGCTGATTACTTACAGGGCAGCCTGGAACTGTTTAGCCATCAACTAAAAGGCTTTCAGCAACGTATTGGAAAAGATGCAAAAAATGAACTTACCGAGCAGGATATTCAATTATGGAAAAAAATGCAGAAGAGTTTTTTTGCATCCGCCAGCATGGCAGCACACGATCCAGAATCGGAAAGCTGATATCAGCCTGACTATATTTCGTTCAGTAGTGTTGAATTCTTTACTGTGACTACCTGCTTGACGCGCATGGCAAGGATTGTCCGGATGCTTGTTTGAGTAGTTGCAGTGAGATTAACGAGTGACTCTGTTTACGCATTATTAGACAAATCTATCAACGTCTCATCGTCAACATCAATTGCCTGCCTGGCAGCATCATTACGTATCGAAGAGACATGGGCGAGATAATCATCGCTGATATCACCGGTAACATATTCCCCGGTAAAACAGGACGTATCAAATTGATGTATATCAGGGTTGCCTTCCCGCGCTGCATTGATCAAGTCATCAAGTTCCTGATAGATTAACCAATCCGCTCCGATTAGCTTGGCAACTTCCTCATCCGATTTATTGTGTGCAATTAATTCATCCACTGTTGACATATCTATACCGTAAACATTGGGGAAACGTACTGGTGGAGCAGCAGAGGCAAAATATACCTTGCTGGCGCCCGCTTCTTTGGCCATTTTTATAATCTCCCCGGAAGTCGTTCCGCGGACTATAGAGTCATCGACTAACAAGACATTCTTATCTTTAAACTCGAGTTCAATGGCATTGAGTTTTTGCCGAACAGATTTTTTTCGTACACTTTGCCCAGGCATAATAAAAGTCCTGGGAATATAGCGGTTTTTAATAAATCCCTCACGGTATTTAACGCCCAGAATATGCGCCAGGGGGATCGCAGCAGTGCGGCCTGTATCGGGGATAGGGATAACGACATCAATATCGTGATCAGGCCGTATCTTCAGTATTTTTCTCGCTAATGCCTCGCCCATTCTTAATCTTGCCTTATAGACCGAAATATTATCAATAATTGAATCCGGTCTGGCCAGGTAGATATGCTCAAAGATACAGGGAGAATATTGCGGTTTTTTTGCACATTGATAAGTGTGGATTTCACCTTGCACAGTTATAAACACAGCCTCACCTGGTTTTATATCCCGGGTCAATTCAAAACCGAGCGCATCAATAGCAACGCTTTCAGAAGCAACAATATATTCCTTACCAAGATCAGTCATTCTTTCGCCAAACACTATTGGCCTGATGCCGAATGGATCCCGAAAGGCGAGTATACCAACGCCGGTGATCATGGCGACAGCTGCATAACCACCCCGACATCTATCATGCAAACGGCCAACAGCCCTGAATATATCATCGATACCGAGGTGTTTGCGTAACACACCAGAGGCTTGCAACTCATGTGCAAGGATATTCAATAATACTTCGGAATCCGACTGGGTATTCAAATGCCGCAAGTCTTCAGTCATTAGATCATGCTTTAATTTCTCGCTGTTTGTCAGATTGCCATTGTGGGCCAGCGTTATACCATAGGGTGAGTTAACATAAAAAGGTTGCGCTTCTGCTGATGAGGCACATCCGGCTGTCGGGTAACGGACATGACCAATGCCCATATTGCCCTTCAGGTTCAGCATATGCCGGGTACGGAAAACATCGCGCACCAAGCCATTAGCTTTATGCAAATGAAGCTTGAAGCCTTCGCACGTGACCATACCCGCAGCATCCTGACCGCGATGCTGCAACACTGTCAAGCCATCATACAATGCCTGATTGATATAATTCTTCGCAACGATACCAATAATGCCACACATCAGCTTCTTTCCAATTTTTGGGTTGTGGTTACGTCTACATCATAACTGTGCTCTTTGGCCACATTTTCAGGTAGAAATTTTTCTCCCCATACTGCAACCCTCTCTAAAGGTGGTATTATCATAGACGCCTGCCACCAGGGTTCCCTGGGTATTATTGTAAACCCGGCCAGGAAAACAGCCGCCGCAACGATGAAACCACCCAGACCAATACCCAGAAAAAAACCAAGTAATCGATCTGTCGCCGTTAGACCCGCCCTACCCAGCAACTTGACGATAAAGTAACTCAAAGCAGATAGAATCATCAGACTTATAATGAACAGACCAACAAAAGCAAGAACATTCCGAATCATTACTTTATCAATATAGGTCGCCAGCATGGGAGAAAAAAACGCACTGAATTTAACGGATATTCCAAACGCACAAACCCAGGCAAACAGCGAAAAAACTATATTCAGGAACCCGTAAAGTATACCTACCAGACCAGGCACGATAAGTATTGCCAATATGACTATATCAGCCGTTTGCATTCGCGCCCACTCCCATGCAATGAGTTGAAAGCTAAACCAATAATAAACATCTCTATCTACTCCGGTGCTACTGTTTGCGTTTCACTTTCGACTAATTTATGGATAATGAACAACAATACCATCCATGTTTGTGGTCTTTTTCAATTTCTTCTGTAAGGCCAGTGCATTCGAGCGTAACAATTCCGGACCAACCCTGACCCGATAGATCACCCTGGATTTCTGTTTCAACGGCTCCACAAATGCAGTATAGCCGGCCTTTCGCAACTTTTTATTCAGCGCATTTGCATTAGCCTCATTGCTGAAACTGCCGAGTTGAACTACCCAGGCGGTCAAACCCACTCCATCCGTTTTACGTAAGGTAGCAGGCTTTGAAAGGAATTGCTGCGTGTCCGGCTCTGCAACTTGCTCCACCGCAGGCGCTTGCTGGATCTGCTTTTGTTGCGCCAGCTCCTTTTCCGGTGTGGTTTGTCCCGCTGTAATGACTTCTGCTGCTTCAGCCTCCACGGCTATTACATTCTTGGTGACTTCCTTCAATGGCACAATACGTGAAGTAAAATATGCGTCATCAGGTTTAGCGGGTATGTTTGTCCGGGTAATTGCTGATTCAGTTTGTGACGAATCATCCAGGATCATAGGGATAAAGATAACAGCCAGCAAGACCAATACTGCGGCGCCTATCAATCGTTCTTTCAGTCTCCGTTCCATAAGTTCCTAGGAGCCTGTCCGGGAAGAGAAGCCGTAGCGGGGGAAAGCTGTTTTGAGTCGGATTTTTTTCATAATGTAAGGCGAATAGCACCGCTATTTAACGAATATTATGGGAAAATCCGGCCAAAATCAGCTTTTTCGCAGTAGGCTTTCTAATCCCGGACAGACTCCTAGTGTTCAATATTCAGCCATCTGATTGCAGCGCCAACCGTTAAAAAGGAACCGGTTACGACGATCCTGTCGCCTGCATCGGCCTGATTCCGGGCACATTCCAGAGCAGGTATTATAGCCTCGAAAATATCTATGCGATCATTGTCCACCATTTGAGATAACTCTTTGAGCAGTACCTGACTCTGCTCCCCCCTGTCGCTGTCAAGGCTGGCAACATACCATAAATCGCCTGCCGGAGAGAGTGCCTGAAAGATCGCATGATGATTTTTATCTTTGAGCATGCCGATAACGATATGGGTTTTACCTGCGCAGGACAGCTTTTCAAGGTTTTCCGCCAGCCCCTGGGCCGCTTCCCGATTGTGTGCAACATCGAGCACAAAGGCCACCTGGCCGGGGATCACCTGAAATCGCCCGGATAAAGTGAAATCGCGCAGGCTGGCATTAATGACCTCAGGATTGACCGCAAAGCGATCCGATAAAATATCCAGTACCTTGAGGACGCCCGCTGCATTTTGCACCTGCCCGGCATTATCAAGATTGGTTTTTGGCAACCCCGTCAGGATCGACTGCCCAGTCTGCCAGGTCCAGCTATCATCAAACACCTCAAATGTGAAATCTCTGCCTAGCGTATAGAGCTCCGCACCGATTGTTGCAGCATGATCAATAATGCTCTGCGGTGGCTTCGGATCGGTGCACACAGCAGGTGTCTTGGCCCTTAAAATACCGGCCTTTTCATAGCCGATTTCTTCTCTGCTATACCCCAGCCATTTTTCGTGATCCAAATCTATGCTACATACAAGCGCCACATCTGCATCCAGAATATTAACTGCATCCAGACGACCGCCGAGCCCTACTTCCATAATCGCCAGTTCAATTCCAGCCTGGTGAAACAGATCAAGTGCGGCAAGCGTACCAAATTCAAAATAGGTGAGCGAGATGTCAACACGCGCCTTGTCAATCCGGTTAAATGACTGGCATAACATTTCATCATCAACTTCAACACCTTTGATGCGGATACGTTCATTGTAGCGAATAAGATGCGGCGAAGTGTAGCAAGCAACATTGTAGCCTGAATTTCTCAGGACTAGATCAAGCATGGCAGCGCTTGATCCCTTGCCATTTGTGCCGGCAATACTGATCACCGTAAAATCCGGAGAAAGCAAGCCCATTCTCTCGGCAACCAGCTTACAGCGGTCAAGTCCCAGCTCGATTGCGGTAAAGTGCAAACCCTCCTGCCAGGCGAGCCACTCATCCAGTATATTAAACCGCATCGAAGCGTTGCTAACAGACTCCTTGAATGGTAATGATGTAAGAGGACTCATTTTAAATAATAACAAATCAGACTAAAATCAGTTTCTTTTGCGTGCTTAGACCGGGGCAGGCTGATGCGTCAGTATAGATAACAAAGAGGCGATACGATCACGCATCTCACGCCGGTCGACTATCATATCAATATTGCCATGTTCCAACAGAAACTCACTTCTTTGAAATCCTTCAGGTAACGTCTCCCGAACTGTCTGTTCTATTACCCGGGGACCGGCAAATCCAATCAATGCCTTTGGCTCGGCGATATTAATATCTCCCAAAGTTGCCAGGCTTGCCGATACTCCTCCCATAGTTGGATCGGTTAAAACTGATATATACGGTATACCTTTCCTTTTCAACTGGCCCAATGCAGCACTGGTTTTTGCCATCTGCATCAATGCGATAATGGCCTCCTGCATTCGTGCGCCGCCACTGGCTGAAAAACATACCAGTGGAATAGCGTATTCGATTGATGTATCAACTGCACGAACAAACCGCTCACCGACAACCGAGCCCATTGATCCGCCCATAAAATCAAACTCGAAGGCGCAAGCTACCAATGGCATTGAGATGAGCCTGCCCATTAGCACCACCATGGCATCATTCTCACCTGTTTTTTTCTGGGCCTGGTTGATGCGGTCTTTATATTTCTTGCTATCACGAAATTTTAACGCATCAACGGGCTTTAACTCTGCACCGATTTCCTGACGAGGCTCAGCGTCTAAAAAATATTCCAGCCGGGTCCGGGCACCTATGCGCATATGATGTGAACATTTCGGGCATACTTCTATATTCCGTACTAATTCAGCGCGATACAGCACAGCATTACAATTCACGCATTTTGTCCAAATCCCCTCAGGAACTGTACGCCTTGTAGCGCTATTGATCTTGATTCTGGAAGGCAGTAATTTTTTGAACCAATTCATATTTTTTGACTAATAAATTAAAAGAGAATCCAGGCCGCTATTTGTATAAGCCAGGTAAATAATACGCGAATACCCGGAAAAGGTTAATGGAATAGTTTTACCGGCTCAGTCTGGTTCGGGGCCAGAAAAGGAGGTTCTGTCGCGTAACTTTAATTCCAGTAATTCTATCGCCATTTCAGGGATATCCTCATGATTACTCGATTCGCCAGGTAATAACCAATGGTCGATGGTTGCACGCTTCACCTTGAGTAACTCGGCTATTTCTCGCCGATCCAGATCATGAGAAGAGATTAATTCAATAAGTCGCTCACGATTATTCATCACAGAATCTCCAGATAATGTAAATACCAGCCAGACTATTTGCAGCTATTTGCCTGACAGCCGGCTTATACAGTTCGTGTCTATCCTGGCAACCTCGCTGATAAACGCAGCCATCTTGTCACTATCCTTGACACCCTTGACTGATTCAACCCCGCCACTGACATCTACGGCATAAGGCTGCACCTGGCGAATCGCAGCCGCAACATTTGCCGGATCAAGTCCACCCGCTAAAATAATCGGTTTATCCTGTTGATATGGTATCAGATCCCAGTCAAATTTCTGTCCGGTGCCACCCACCATACCTTCTACATAGGCATCCAGTAGCAGCGCAGATGCGTCCGGGTAACGCTCAATAAGCTCAGATAATATTATGTTGTCACGCACTCTAACGGCCTTTATATAGGGCTTAGAGAAGCGGCGGCATTGCTCAGGCGTTTCATTGCCATGAAACTGTAACAAATCCAGTGATACCTTATCCAGCACAGAGTTAATATGATCCTGGGTCGGGTCAACAAATAAACCAACCGGGGTAACGAAAGGAGGCAAGGCTGCAATTATTTCCCTTGCTGTTCCGGTATCGACATTACGTGGGCTGTCTTCGTAGAACACCAGGCCGATAGCATCAACCCCCATTGCCGCAGCACTCACAGCATCCTCAAGGTTCGTAATGCCACAAATTTTTACCCGTACCCGTTGCATTTTGTTTGCGTTACTCATTATTGATTACTCGGCGACAAACGTCAGGTCATCCGCTAATAATGGCCACTGAGTAAGCCGCTTGTTTGGCAGATTAAATCTAGCGGGGTATTCCACATCGATTAGATACAAGCCGTGTGCCGATGCAGTCATGCCTGCCACTTTCCTGTCCCGCGCCTGCAACACCTGTTTTGCCCAACCCGGTGCCTGATCGCCCCTGCCTATAGTCATCAAGACACCGGCGATATTCCTGACCATGTGATGTAAAAAAGCATCCGCTGCTATTTCAAATATGATGTATTCACCTTTGCGGAATATACCAAGCCTGCGTATTTCGCGCACTGGACTCTTTGCCTGGCAGGACTGCGTCCGATATGAAGTAAAATCATGCTTTCCTACCAGATCAACAGCCGCAGCCGTCATCAAGTCAATATCCAGCGGCCGCTTTTCCCATGTCACGAGACCATGGCCTAAGGCAGGGCGTGCTGTTCGATTGAGAATTATATACCGGTACGTACGTCCTGTAGCCGAAAATCTGGCATGAAAATCATCTCCTGCCTGCTGCACCCAGGTAAGGCTGACGCCGGCGGTCATATTGACATTACTGCCGTTCAACCATGAATGCATCTGCCGCTGCGCAGTACTTTCAAAGTGTATGACCTGCTGCAAGGCATGGACCCCTGTATCTGTCCTGCCTGCACAGTGTACGCGTATTGGGTGATCAGCAACCTTGGACAAGGCTTCTTCCACATGTTGCTGTACGCTGGGGGCATGTGATTGACGCTGCCAGCCAAAAAAATTGAGACCACAATATTCAACTCCCGCCGCAATCTTCATGACCTAGTGAGTCAGATGCAATGAATACTGAATATTCTGAATGATATTGTCTGTAAAAAGGCAGGCCAAACTGCATACAAACCTGGCTCGTTTTACATTTAACCTGCGAGCTGTATGTTGGTAAAACGCCGATAATTGCTGCTTTTTATGTTCTGAATGCAAATGAAATATTCAACTAACCTGATTCAGTAATTCCTGGGCCTGCTCACGCTGTTGCTCATTACCATCCGTGATAATTTCATCCAGAATAGTTTTCGCGCTGTCTTTGTCACCCAGTTCGACATAGGCCTTGGCCAAATCAAGTTTGGTCGCAATCTCATCCTCCGCGCTTTGTTCGGGGGCGTCCGTTGTACGAGGCACAAAAACGGTATGGTCTTCACCATCCTCTTGGTCGTCATCGATTTCCAATGAAATATTTGGTATTTCTACCGTGCTGTTCATATCCAGTTCAGTGGATTTATCATCAGCTATGTCTATATCCAGAGATATCTCCGGCGTGCTGTTATCCGTGGATGCTTCATCCAGGTCAAACTCCACCTCCGGCAACTCTATGGTAATATCGCTATCAACAGCTTCATCGTCGATGGTAAGATCTAATTCAACACTCAGGTCTTCACCCTCTATTGACAGCTCATCACCTGACTCCTGCGGCGCCTCATCAATACTAAGATCGACTTCAAGCCCTGCAGAATCTGCATCCGCTTCCAGATCTTCAATAGCTACCTCATCAAGTTGAATCCGCATTGTCTCGTCTTCGGAATCAAAATCATCATCCGTATCTATCCGACTGACGCCATTATCAGCGTCTGCATCTCCGATGCTTAAATCCAGGCCATCATCTGCTTCATCTGCAGCCGGCACGCCTATGTCAAACTCAATAATATTATCGTCTTCTGTGGATGCTGCTTCACCACTGTCCGCTGGCTCTGTATCAAGGCCACCAATATCAAAATCCAGGGCATTATCGTCAACCACCTCAGCCACAGCTTCATCTGTACTGACCTCAAGTAATTCATCTGCATCAGCGCCTGCACTTGTCGCTGAAGTAACATCCAGCATATCCTCTTCAATATCGCCCTTGCCTAAATCAGTGTGCGCTGAGACATCCAGCAAATCTTCACCACCACTTTGCGAAACATCAAGTAAATTATCGTCATCATTGCCTGTAGTGATATCCAGGATCTGGTTTTCTGCTGCGCCTTCATCAAGCTCGGTTTCAACTGTATCCAGGCCCACAGCCGCAGTCACATCAAGTATGTCTGCCCCTTCGCCGATATCCGATATTGCGGCGGTAACATCCAGCACATCATCCTGCCCGGCGGTCAGATCCAGCACCCCAGCATCAGATCCAGCAACGGCGGAATCTCCTGTTTCCTCAGCGCCTAAATCAAAATCCAATCCTGCTTCTGCAGTGCTGGAACCATCAGATTCTTCTGCGGTGAGATCAAGCAGACCACCGCCTGTATCCGCAGCGACTGTTTCAGCCTCTTCAGCCTCGCCCGCAGCCTCAAACAATTGCCGGCTGGGGGATAACTCCTGCCACATGGCAAGTGCCATATCCCAGTATGCTCCTTGTCCATCAACCTTATCATGTAGTACCCGTGCTGCCTCTTCATAGCTCTGTTTATTACCGGCCGCATAGAAAACTTCCAGCAACTTATTGTGGAAATCAAGATTATTCGGATTGTCAGCGATAGCGTTTCTGACAAATTCTTCTGCCTGATCAAAATGCTCATAAGCCAAAAACACATTGACTTCAGCTAGTGGATCCTCTTCTTCTTGCGGCTCTTCTACAGGCTCCTCTGCTACCGGTTCTTGTTCCGCTGCTTGTGGCTGCCCGGTTTCTTCTGTCTCGACCGACGCCGTCGTTTCTTCTTCAGATGATTCTGTAGCTGCCTCTGCCGATATTGAATCTTGCGTCTCTTCTGCCGGGGTTACCGTTTCAGCTTCACTTGCACTGAAATCCGGAAACACGGCAGCACCGGCATCAGACTCTTTTGCAACACTTTGCTTGCGGCGTGACATGAACAGAAATGATGCGATGAGTACGATGAGTCCACCCAGGACACCTGCTACAATCTTCAGGTTATTCATTAACAGAGTCATTATCCGATCCAGCATACCTGCCGCAGGTTGAAGCGGCTCTGCAGCAGCCTGAGCAACCTCTTGTTCGGCTAATTGTTCATCTTCTTCACCGGCCAATTCATCATCGAATAACTCTTCTTCGATCAACTCATCACCAGCGTCTTCTGCAAACAAGTCTTCAATAAACTCTTCTTCCTGCACAACATCGACTGTCTCTGCTTCTGCCAGAACCAGCTCATCTATCTGCTCACTGGAAATTTGCTGTTGTTGTATGGCAGCAAGCTCATCATCCTTCAATTCAATCAGGCGTTTCAGATCATCAATAATGCTCTCTGCCTCAGTTAAGCGATCTTTGAGTTCCAGGTTTTCCTGAGAAATAGCCTCTAGCTGTTCGTTTACCAGGGCAAGGTTTTCAGTATCCATTTCAGTGCCGAACTCTAAGCCAACACCCCGATCTGCCCCCATTTCAGGATCCGTCACGGCAACCAGACGTAATTCTGCATCTTCATCATCAACACCCATGGCTCCGACTTCACTACCAGCAGAATCGAGCCCGTCGCCTGCAGCCGCCGTCACAGGTCTGTCAGGCGTTGTTGCTGCAATACTGTCCCTCATTATCTCTCCCCACATCAAATTCTGTGCTCTGACGTCTTCAATGGCCTCCTGATTGCTCAATGCAGCGAGGCTATCGTCATCTGGCATACGCAGGATCTGGCCACGTTTAAGGCCGTTAATATTATTCCTCAGGAAGACTTCCGGGTTGGTCCTCTGTAACGCCAGCATCATCCGTTGAACACTGACGGAGGTATCCGGCCGCATCCGTGTTGCAATGGACCAGAGAGTATCGGTTGATATGGTTGGACCGTAATCATCGCCAGCATAGTGACTCACTGCCGGTGTATAAACAGCATGCTCTAATTCCTCTGCTTCTGATACCTCAGCGACGAAGTCTTCGGGTTCTGCGAACGACTCGGCTGCCGGCTCAGGCTCAGGCTCAGGCTCAGCAACTAGCCGTGTCCTGCTTGCATTCGGATCATACAGCGGCGGATCGAGTAACACAGTGTATTCTCTGAACAACCTGCCTCTGGACCAACTTGTCTCGATCAGGAAATTCAGATAAGGCTCTCGAATGGAATCCCGGCTGGTGATGCCGATGTAGTCGGGACCATCTTCATGTTCCTCGACCTGGAAACGTAACTTGCTCAGGATAAATGGCCGATCGATACCGGCACGTCGAAATGCCTCGGCATCTGCCAGTCCGACGCGTAAACTTTGCAATTCGTCTGGCGTTGCTGACAACAATTGAATACGTGCTTTAAAGGGCTGATTCAGACCTGATTCAAGTTCGAGTTTACCCAGGCCAAGCGCAAAAACCATCCCTGGCAGGACGCACAACAACATTGACAACAAGCTTTTCCGCTTCATTCGTTTACCTGTCCAAGATTTTTACTGAGGGTCTATCAATAATGAATATTCACGGATCAGGCGGCCTTCAGACCAATTTAATTCAAGTATGAAACTCAAGACAGGCTCTCTAATAGCTTCTCGACTCATAACCTTGATGTAACGACCACCTTCATCCTCTTTAATTTCGTATCGAAGCGTAACAAATCGCTGTTTATCTGTCTTATCTGTGACTGCCTTGATATTGACATTTAAGCTGCTCAATTCAGCTTCCTTTGCTACCAACAGGGGTATCCGGGCATCCAGAGGCTGATTCAGGTGTGACTTCAACTCAACCTCGAATACCGCCAGCGCCCCGATCTCCGCTGAGAACGACAGATATAGTAAAAAACCGAGAATTGTTGTTATTTGCTTTCTCATCAGTCTATGTCTCAATGAGATGAGGACAAAAATAATTCTTTAAGAATAATGGCTTATAAACTTGTCGAGCAACCATAATCCCAGCTATTGTAATTTATCCCCTGGCCAAGCCATGTACTAATCCCATTTGCCCGGATCATATTTTCTACCCCCGGCAGCACCTTAAAAACCTGCGAATGTGCTTTACATTTACCCCTTAACTATAGTTTATAAGTAGTCTTTTACCAAAATTTCAGCGATTTGAATACTATTTAATGCAGCGCCTTTACGGACATTGTCAGATACGACCCACATATTCAGTCCATTCGGGTGTGAAATATCTTCCCGTAACCTGCCAACATAGACTGGATCACGGCCAGCAGCCTCGGTTACGGCGGTTGGATAACCGCCATCTTCGACCTCATCCAGCAGTTCAATCCCTGGCATTTCTTGCAGTAATTTTCTGGCTTCATCACGGGTAATCTTGTCCCGCGTCTCAATATGTAGCGCCTCCGAGTGGCCATAGAAAACCGGTATACGGACCGTGGTCGGATTCAACTGGATCGCCTCATCCTCCAGGATCTTTCTGGTTTCCCAGACCATTTTCATTTCTTCCTTGGTATAGCCATTGTCCTGAAACACATCAATATGCGGCAGCGCATTGAAGGCTATCTGTTTAGGATATACGGATGTCTGTATCGGCTTGCCGTTGAGCAAGGCAATGGTTTGTTGTCGTAATTCTTCTATCGCTTCCTTACCCGTGCCGGATACCGCTTGATATGTGCAAACATTAACACGCTTGATACCCACTGCATCATAGATCGGTTTTAGCGCAACCACCATCTGGATAGTGGAGCAATTGGGGTTTGCAATAATGCCCCTGTTTTTATATTGCGCAATGGCATGCGGATTGACTTCCGGGACGACCAGCGGGATATCATCGTCATAGCGAAACTGCGAGGTATTATCGATTACGACACAACCTGCCTCAGCCGCTATAGGGGCATAGATGGCAGACACTGATGCCCCTGGCGAGAACAGTCCGATGTCTATGCCAGTAAAGTCAAAATACTCAAGGTCTTCAATAACCAGTGCTTCGCCTTTGAAGTCAAGCGTTTTCCCGGCCGAACGACTGCTTGCGACGGCATGCACCTTGTCTACCGGAAAATTACGTTCAGCAAGTATTGACAATATCATCTCACCCACTACACCGCTGGCCCCCACCACAGCAACATGAAACTTTTTACTCATAAGCAATCACTTCCAACCTGGAATCTTGAACATTTTCATTGAAGCGCGGCAACCACCGCATCGCCCATCTCCTGCGTCGAAACCAGGGTCATTCCTTCGGTATAGATATCTGCGCTGCGAATACCATCACGAAGCACCTTTTGCACTGCTTTTTCGATCCGATCGGCCTGTTTCAACTCATGTAATGAATAACGCAACATCATCGCTACTGACAGTATAGTGGCGAGTGGATTGGCAATATTCTGCCCGGCAATATCCGGCGCAGAGCCATGGATGGGCTCATACAGACCCCGGCCATTTTCATCCAGTGATGCCGATGGCAACATGCCGATTGAGCCACTGAGCATGGACGCCAGATCCGAAAGGATATCGCCGAACATATTCGTGGTAACAATCACGTCGAACTGCTTGGGCGCCTTTACCAGTTGCATGGCGGCATTATCCACATACATGTGCTCAAGTTTAACCTGTGGGTAGTCCTTCACAACATTGCTCACCACCTCTCTCCATAATTCCGTCGCCTCCAATACATTAGCTTTATCGACGGAACAAACGCGGCGCTTACGATGTAATGCCACCTCAAAGGCCATTCGGGCAATCCGCTCAATCTCTGACTCACTGTATATCAAAGTATTAAAACCTACCCGCTCACCATTTTCGCGCGTTTCTATGCCTCTAGGCTCGCCAAAATAAATACCGCCGATCAGTTCCCGAACAAACATAATATCGAGATTTTCGATCACCTCGGCCTTCAATGTTGAGGCACTGACAAGCTCCGGAAAGACCATGGCCGGGCGCAGGTTGGCAAATACACCCAATGCCGATCTGAGTGCCAGCAAGCCTCTTTCCGGCCGCAACAGCCTGTCTAATTTCTCCCACTTGGGCCCGCCGATAGCGCCGAACAGAATAGCATCACTGGCCTGCGCCGCTGTGACGGTCTCCTCAGGCAGTGGCCTGCCGGTGGCATCGAAAGCAGCACCGCCAATCAAGCCATGCTGTAAAGTGATTTCCAGACCAAATTGAGAAGCCAGCACAAACAGCAACTTCTCTGCTTCCGTCACGACCTCAGGTCCTATACCGTCACCGGGCAAAATTAATATCTTATGTGCCATCCCGCTCTCTCAAAATTTGTATCAATCCTCACCGCCAGCGTGAATACTCGAGGAAACTCTGATTAAATCAGAGTTTCCTCGGCTCTGTCTGGAAAACTAGTTCCAGACGTTTTCACCCGAATATGTCCTATATTCGTCCTGATTCGCTCTACCGCCTATATCCATATAGGCGTGTGGTGCATGGACCTCGGTACCCCCTTGTGGGGTATGCGCCACCAAAATCAATTGCTTCATGTAATTGCTGCTTCTTTTACCGGGCTCCGAAAAGTCCAGAGCCTGCCCTGGACTTGATCCAGGGAGGGACTTATTCGGAGCTTCCTTTAATAAAAAAGGTCGCACAGGATACCACAACATTTTTATCTCAAGTACAATTGCCGCACTTATGTGAAGCTTGAATATCCGCAGCTATTTCAGGGTATTTGGAAAACAACACAATCTATACGACCGAGCCTTGACTACTAAATACTGACAATCATATACAGGACTTGAAAAAAAACATGAGTAATATTGAAGAAATCATTAACGAGAATTTTGAAAATCGCTCAGAGATTTCCCCGCTAAATGCCGATCAGACGCTTAAAGATGCGGTCGACCAGGCCATTGCCGGCATTGATCATGGGGATTTGCGCGTAGCGGAAAAGAAAGATGGCGAGTGGATAGTCAATCAATGGCTGAAAAAAGCGGTGCTATTGTACTTTGCCCTTCATGACAACAGGGTAATACAAGGTGGATTTACCAATTATTTTGACAAGATCCCAACGAAATTCGATGGCTTTGCAAAAGGCAATTTCAGGGATGTCGGTGCACGCATTGTTCCACCAGCCACAGCACGCTATGGAAGTTACATTGCCCGGAATGTGGTATTGATGCCCTGCTTTGTAAATATCGGTGCCTACATTGATTCCGGCAGCATGGTCGACACCTGGGCCACCGTCGGCTCCTGTGCCCAGATCGGCAAGAATGTTCACTTATCCGGCGGTGTCGGTATCGGTGGCGTATTGGAACCCTTGCAGGCCAGTCCTACCATCATTGAAGATAACTGTTTCATAGGTGCACGTTCAGAGGTCGTTGAAGGTGTTATTGTTGGTGAAGGCTCGGTAATATCGATGGGTGTCTATCTTGGCCAAAGCACCAAGATATTTAACCGCGAAACCGGCGAGATCACGTATGGCTATATCCCCCCCGGTTCTGTCGTCGTGTCCGGCAACCTGCCATCGAAAGATGGAAGCTATAGCCTGTATTGCGCCGTGATCGTTAAACAGGTGGATGCAAAGACCAGAGGCAAGGTTGGACTCAACGAATTACTTCGTGATATTTAAACAATGACGGTCATCGTCTACGGTATCAAGAACTGCGATACCGTCAAAAAGGTAAGGAAATGGCTCGATGAAAACAGTATTGATTACCAGTTTCATGATTTTCGAATAGACGGTATTGACCGGAAACTCATTGAAAAATGGTTGCAACGGCTAGATTGGAATGTGCTGTTGAATACCAGCGGCACAACCTGGCGTAAGTTACCGGAGCAAGATCGGCAAGGGATAAATAAGTCTAAAGCGATAAAGTTGATGCTGGCGCAGCCAACATTGATAAAACGCCCGGTTTTATCAAATGATGGTCAATTTTATGTCGGGTTTAAAGCAAAGCAGTATGAGTCGATCTTTAAGTAGTTCTGAGAAAAATATTTCCCTCTAAATTTACCCGGTAATTTGTTTCGCCCTTATGGCGAGTTACTTTTTGGATCGCTCCTGTGCAGTCGCTATGGACTTCTGTCCTCACGCGACTGCACAGGAGCGACGATTGGGTCTTCCTTTATGAAAAGAAGTACTTCGCCGGAAAAGGCGAAACCAATGCAAAGTTAATCACTGGATTCTGGCCTTCGAGGGTGTCGCAAAAGCCCCCATAAAAATGAGATAATAGATTTATTGAAATGCATTAACAGTGACTATAAC
>JADFPU010000136.1 GCA_022562175.1 Pseudomonadota bacterium
GAGTGATCACTTGTTCGATGCGGCGATCCCGCAGGCACTGGTCCAAAATCCACCTGCCGCAGGGAGCGTCTGCCTGGCAGTGGATCAAGACAAGGCCGGCATATTCGATCTTGATGACGTGACACGGGTACAGATCATGGACAATTGCATCAAAGCGATTGATAAAAATCTTGCGCAATGGGACGCTGGGGATACCGGTGTTTTCCTTTGTACCACCGCTCTCTTCGAAGGGCTTGAAAAGGCCGCTGAGAAAAATAAGCATGGGCTCTCCGACGCCCTGCGTGAATTGGCGCAAGAGGGCCGGGCGGGCACGGTCGATGTGACTGGACAGTCATGGCTTGATGTTGATACACCGCAAGCCTTGCATGAGGCAGAGCGGCGACTATTACAGGAGCTGGGTAGCAAGCTCAGCGATGGGCCAGTTGCACGTCATCTCAACCGACCGCTTTCCCGCTGGATAACAAAATACCTGATACGCACCCCGGTGGTGACACCCAACCTGATTTCTTTCGTTTCCTGGTTATTGTCCTGCATGGCCGCGATGTTGTTTGCGGTGGGTGGCTATCCAGCACTGGCACTCGGCGGGCTCATCGCCCAATTTGCCTCGGTCATTGATGGTTGTGATGGCGAAGTTGCGCGGCTAAAACATTCGGCGAGTCAATCGGGGGGGTGGTTTGACGCGATCCTCGATCGCTATGCCGACGCTTTCTTGCTGTTTGGTCTAACCTGGCATGTGTTTTCTGCGAATAACACGCAGTTATCCCTGGTCATTGGTTTTGCCGCGATCATCGGTTCCTTTATGATCAGTTATACTGCAGATAAATATGATGGGTTGATGTCGAGGAGACTTCAGGGTGCTGTTTATTTCAGACTGGGTCGTGACATTAGAGTGTTCATCATTTTCCTTGCTGCGCTTTTCAATCAGCCGCTGTTCGCTTTGATTGTTATTGCACTGATCATGAATATTGAAGTTGTTCGCCGCATCGTCGTATGCATGACTGAGAAAATTGAATAAAAATAAACGTAGCGCAATCTTCACGATATTGCGGCAACAAAATCCCAAGCCTACCACCGAGTTAGTCTATTCGAATCCTTTTGAGTTGCTGGTGTCTGTGATCCTTTCCGCGCAGGCAACTGATATCAGTGTCAACGAAGCAACTTCGCAACTTTTTACTGTGGCTAATACGCCGGAGCAATTTATCAAACTGGGTGTCAGTGGCATTAAAGGCTATATAAGGAGGATTGGCCTGTTTAATACCAAGGCAGAGTACATCTTTAATACAAGTCAGTTGCTACTTGAGAAACATCAGGGCAGGGTGCCTGAGGATCGTGAATCATTAGAGGCCTTGCCGGGGGTCGGCAGAAAAACCGCAAATGTGATCCTGAACACTGCCTTTGGTCAGCCGACCATCGCCGTTGATACGCATATCTTCAGGGTTGCTAATCGTACCGGTATTGCGCCGGGCAAGGACGTGCTGGAAGTTGAACGGAAACTACTCAAATTTATTCCGGATGAATTTAAACTAGATGCCCATCACTGGCTGATATTACATGGCCGCTATATTTGTATTGCGCGTAAACCAAAATGCGCAGAGTGTCTTATCTATGAACTGTGCGAGTGGGGGCGGAAGAGGCAGTTCAGTAGCCATTAAACAGTGGGTACACTGTTCAGACACCTGTTTTTTTCTATCTAATAAGGATTAATTAACTTATGATAGACGCATAATATGATGATTCAGGATCGTGATGCCGGGCGGCGTTTTTTTGTCGAGGTGTGGCAAAAATATCATGCTGCTGAACAATTACAGGCACTGGAGGCATTGGTGCTGGACATCATCCTGCAACATCCGGAATATCATGACATGCTAGGGCGTGAAAACGAAAGTCTGGAATCGGAATTTACCGCAGAGATGGGCGTGACCAATCCGTTCTTACATATGGGCATGCATATCGCGCTCAAGGAACAAGTTGATACCGATCGTCCTGCGGGTATCAAGGCTGTCTATCAGTCATTACTCAAAAAATCCCACAACGCACACGAGCTTGAGCACAGGATCATGGAGTGTTTGGGCGAGTCCTTATGGCTGGCGCAGAAAAATAATATCATGCCGGATGAGAATGCCTATCTGGAATCTGTCAGGAAGCTCCGTTGATGGCCAGCAATAAAATCCCCCATCTGTTTGCCGAAGACAATGAACACTCGCTGGAAGAGCAACTCGAACTGCTTGCGGAGCTCACCCAGTCGTTTGCCCTTTCACTGGATATCAATGAGACATTGCAAAATGCGCTAGAGCGATTTATGGAATATCTGAATGCGGAGGCGTCTTCGGTGTTTTTGCTGGAAAACGACGACAAGGAACTGGTATGTCGTGGTTGTGCAGGGCCGGTTGATATCACAGGACTGCGCCTGCCAGCAAACAAGGGCATTATCGGTAAAGCTGTCGACAGCAAGTGCTGCCAGATAGTCAGAGATGTCCGTAAGGACACAAATTTTGCAAAAAATGTCGATGATGATACCGGTTTTGTCACTCGATCTATTTTATGTGCACCATTAATTATCAAGGACCATTGCATCGGTGCGCTTGAACTCATCAATAAAAAAGGGGGCAATGGCCTGTTTGACGATCGGGATCAGCATTTAGTGACCGCACTCGCTTCTGCAGCGTCGCTTGCGATCCATAATGCGCGCATGGCGGATGCACTGGTTGAGCAGGAGCGTATGCGTAAGGAACTGGAGTTAGCGAGAGAGATCCAGGTTAGTTTATTGCCGGATGCCAGAGACGGTGATTTCCCGGTCATGGGTGTAAATGTGCCTGCCCGGGAAGTCTCCGGCGATTTTTATGATTTCTTTCAACGCGATGATGGCTTGATCTATTTCAACCTGGCTGATGTGTCCGGTAAAGGTATGAATGCAGCATTATTGATGGCCAAGGCAAGTAGCCTGTTACATCATCTGGCGAAAGACATAGACGATCCGGGTGAACTGCTTGCCCGTGTTAACGATGAGATATTTGAAACGGTATCTCATGGTATGTTTGTTACCATTGTATCAGGATTTATCAATATGGAGACCTGTACTATCAGGTTGGCAAATGCCGGCCATCAACCGCCACTTTATCATCATAGCGATGGGCACTTTGAGGAACTGCCGGCAGAAGCGCCACCTATAGGCATCGTGCCCGGCGTTGAATTCCCTGTTTCAACAATTTCAATGCCAGACAGCAGTCTGTATATCTTTACGGATGGCGTCACGGAGAGTCTTGATGCGCAAAACAAGCAATTGGATGTTGCCGGGTTGATTGAGTTGATAAAGTCCAGTTCCAAGGTAACTGCCAGAGAGCGGCTTGAGGGTATTGTTGCCGAAATTCGCAGACCTCACACCAGCCAGCGCGATGATATAACACTGTTGCTAATTGATTGCAAAACAAAATGAAGGCAGAACAATTATTCGAGATCCGTTTTCCGGCCATACCGGAACGTCTGTGTCTGGTACGTGCGCTGGTCAAGCGCACCGTTGAAGTAGTCGGCTGTAGCGAAGATCTGGGCGAAAAACTGGTGATAGCCGTTAATGAGGCCTGTATGAATGTTATTCAACACGCCTATAAAGGCAATGATTCAGGTGAAATTGTCCTGCAAATACTAAATAATAAATCACAGATAGTTTTCAGATTAATGGACTTTGCTGAACCAATCGATTTAGATAGTGTAAAGCCGCGGCGACTGGATGAAGTGCGGCCCGGCGGATTAGGCGTACACTTTATCAGGGAGATCATGGATGATTGTGAAATGGGGCATCTTGAAAAAGGCACGGGAAATTACCTGGAGATGAGAAAGAAGATAGGCTGATTGTATCTCGGACAGACTCCTGGCATAGCTGAAAAAAGTTCGGCATAACAATAAAGAGAAGATGAGATGAAATATAACACGCGAGAAGATAACGGTTATACGGTAATCGAATTAGACGGCGAAGTCGATTTATCGTGTTCGCCGGAAGCAAGAAAGCAAATACTCGATTGTCTTTCTGATGGCAGGCATTTGCTGGTGGATTTATCCGCTGTTGTTTATATAGATAGCTCTGGCGTCGCCAGTCTGGTAGAGGGATATCAAATGGCTAAAAAGAAAGATCTGAAATTTGGCCTCGTCAGTGTCAGTGAGGCCGCCATGAGTGTCCTGCAACTTGCACGTCTGGACAAGGTATTTCCCATCCATGCGAGTGTCGAGGAGCGGTTGCAGGAGGATGACTGAAACCACCTCTGGTTTTGTTTATTCAGTAATAGAAAAGCTGGGCCGTTCTACGGTTAAGGTTATTGAGGAAGCAGGCTATACGATAGTACTGCTGTCAGAGAGTTTGTTCTGGATATTTCTCGGTCGTTTTTACAAGCAACCAGTGCGCCTGTCATCAGTATTTTCACAGATGATAAGTGTCGGTATTGCTGCTGCACCGATCGTCTTTATCCTGTCATTCGCGATCGGTGTCATGTTGGCGATACAAATTATTTATAACCTGAGAATGTTTGGTGCAGAATCCCAGGTCGTAGCCGGTGTTGCGCTCTCGGTAACCCGTGAATTCGGTCCTTTGATAACGGGAATACTGGTCGCTGGTCGTACAGGTTCGGCTTTATCAGCCCGCATCGGTACGATGCAAGTCAACCAGGAGATTGATGCTTTACGTGTGATGGGTATTAATCCCGTGCGTTATCTGGTATCGCCGGCATTACTCGCAATGTTGATTATGGTCCCGATATTGACTTTTTTTTCAGATATGGCCGGATTGCTTGGTGGTGCTGTATATACTTTCTTTGAGATCGGTCTCGCATTTGATGCCTATGCGATCCAGTCAATGGATATATTAACAATTAACGATGTTATGCAGGGTCTGCAAAAAAGCGTGTTGTTTGCAGCAATCATTGTCATGGTTGGTGTGACCAATGGTTTTTCAGTCGTTGGTGGTGCTGAAGGCGTTGGGCGAGCTACAACTCGTTCTGTTGTTTTGTCGATTTCATATATTGTTATAGCGGACATGGTCATTACATATTTTCTGAATCGTTAAACCAATGAACCACACATCCATTACTGGTCGGCCTGCCATAGAAGTTAAGGACCTGGTAACACATTATGGTAGTCGCGAGATTCTGCATGGGATTAGTCTCACCATTAATGAAGGTGAAATAATGATCATAATGGGAGGTAGTGGCTCAGGTAAGAGTACTTTTTTAAGATATATTCTTGGGCTTGGCACCCCTACCACTGGCAGTATCAAATTACTGGACAAGGACATCACTAAAATCAGTAGCAGTGAAATGCTCGAGTTGCGCAAAAATATGGGGGTTTCATTTCAGGGCGGTGCATTATTGAGTTCAATGACAGTTGGTGAAAATATCCGGTTACCTTTGTATGAACATCAAAGCCAACTTAATGAACAAACTATGCGTATCATGTCTCGCATGAAACTTGAAGTCGTAAATCTCGGTGGTTTCGAAAACTTCATGCCGTCACAGTTATCGGGAGGCATGATTAAACGTGCAGCAGTTGCCCGGGCCATCGTTATGGATCCCAAGTTGATGTTTTTTGATGAGCCTTCAGCCGGTCTCGATCCGGTCGTTTCGGCAGAATTGGACGAGTTGATCCTTAAATTACGTGATGCGATGAAAATGACCATTGTAGTCGTTACTCATGAACTGGACAGCGCATTCAAGATTGCCGACAGGATAACGGTGTTGGATAATGGACATATTCTTATGACTGGTACGGTTGAAGAGGTAAAAAATTCTACTAATGATCGTATCCAGTCAATGCTAAACAGGCGTCCAAGCAATGAAGAGATAAATGCTGATGAATATCTTCAGCGATTAACGGGGATGTGAGTTGGGGGAATAATGAAACGAGATACTATTAATTATTTTGTCGTAGGTGTATTTGTGCTGATATTATTTTCAGCATTTATAGTAATTATGTACAAGATAACAGGTAGTACCGGGCCAACGGATCGATATTATGTTTCGTATAATAATGTTGCAGGCATAAAATATGGTACACCGGTACTTTATGAAGGCTATCAGATTGGACAGGTAGAACTGGTTGAGCCTGTGAGGGAAGGCGGCGCCATGCAATTCAAGTTATCTCTAAGTGTAATTGAAGGGTGGTCTATTCCAGAAGATAGTATTGCGCAAATAGTTAAATCAGGCCTGTTATCCGCAGTTGCTATTAATATTGAAGAGGGAGAAAGCGAACAGTCTTTAAGTCCCGATGCTTTTCTCCAGGGTCAGGAGGCAACTGATATATTTTCAGCCGTCAACGATGTCGCTGCGGACATACAGGAATTAACCCGGGAAAGCCTGCGACCGTTACTTGATAATATGAATGAACAGGTTGGGTTGATATCGGCAGATTTCAGAAGCCTGGCTAATGACAGTGTGAAATCTCTAATCAATACTGATTTAAAATCTTTACTTGGAAAATTGAGTGATAGCGCTGATGGTTTGTTAAATGTCCTCAGCGTAGACAACCTGCAGAACATTGAGCAGTTGCTGTCCAATCTTGATGTGGCATCAAGCGACTTTGTCGGTTTACTTAAAGATCTTGAAGATTCAAGGATGTCTCTCAATGTTTTACTTGCCAATCTCGATAAGTTTGTCGATGAAAATAATGCGGACATACGATCTGGAGTAAAAGATCTGCAGAAAACATTGTATGTCGTGTCCAGGCATATTGAGGCTGTGGCACACCATATGGAGGGCAGTAGCAGGAATATGCAGGAGTTTACCCGCCAGATAAGGGAAAATCCCGGTTCATTGCTCAGAGGTACACCCCAGCAGGAAATTGGGGGGAATGAGTGATGCGGGTAATAGCAGGCATATTTATCTTGTTGCTGATTGCCGGTTGTGCCGGCAGTTCGCCAATGCCCAGGGACCATTTTTACAGGTTACCGGATCCGACGCTACAATCTGAACCGGTACAAATTGTTTTGGGTGATATTTTTGTCGAACAATTTATTACAGATGGTTTACACCGGGAACGGGCGATCCTTTACACAAACGACCCTTTATCAATTGAACTGGGGCAATATCATTATCACCACTGGATCGACTCCCCAACACGATTAATACGTGACCAATTGGTACAATTTTTACGCGTCTCTAATGTCGCTAGCCGAGTTTTCGACACACCGGATGTTTCTGCGGGATTGCATATTTACGGTAAAATAAGGCGTTTTGAACGACAGCATAATGAAGCTTCAGACTCAATTATTGTCAGCCTTGATCTCAGGGTGATGCAATCAGGTCTGGAATCGCCACTTCTCCTTAAATTATACACTGAACAGATAGACTTTGGAGGCCAGTCGATGAATAAGGCTGTGGTGGCTTTTGCAGAGGCATTATCGTTAATATTTTCCCGTCTGATAGAGGATATCAAACAAAATCTTGTTGAGTAACAAAGGTCGATGCGGAATTTATTCACAAAATTAAGGCATCACCTTCCGATAATAGTTGTCACAATGATTGTGACACTGGTCTTTCTCGCTCATACGGCCGCTTTTTTTAATTGGCGCATTATCTCCCGGCTGGAAAATATTTTATACGACACGCGTGTGCTACTGACCATGCCGGGAAATGTTGATCCAAGTATTGTAATTGTTGATATTGATGAGAAAAGTCTTGCGGAAATTGGTCGTTGGCCCTGGGGGCGAGATCGATTGGCAAAATTGACTGAAGAATTGTTTGATTATTATCATGTCAGCTTAATTGGTTTTGATATTTTTTTCAGGGAACCCGATCAAAGCTCAGGTCTAAGAATTCTGGAACAGCTTGCCAAGACCGAATTTGCCGATATACCGGAATACCATACGAGATTGGAAGAATTAAAATCGACACTGGATTTCGATCAACTCTTTATTAATAGTCTAAAAAAGGGGCCCGTCGTTCTTAGCTTTAATTTTTTTACTGCAGAAGAACAAGTGGGGGCATTGAGAAGTGGAAAATTACCTGACCCGGCAATAACAAAAGATGAGATTGGTAACAAGTCGATATTTGCTCCCGATGCCATTGGATACGGCAGTAATATTCCAAAGATCCAGGATGCAGGAGTCGCAGCAGGTCATGCCATGCCCAGCGTTGATGAAGACGGGTTAATACGCAGGGTGCCTATGTTG
>JADFPU010000137.1 GCA_022562175.1 Pseudomonadota bacterium
GCGTATGCCTACACCCGCCTGCCCTATGAGCATTTTGGCGATGTGGAGAGTGGTCAGTTTTTTGTCAACATTGAGGCGCCCAATACCTATAGTCTCGAAGATAGTCTGGCGCTGTCAAAAAAACTGGAGAGCGTTTTGTTCGATACTATCAGGGAGGATGAATTACAAACCCTGTTAACGAATGTGGGTTACTCCATTATCGATCCACATCGCTCGAAAACAGGCAGCAATATTATTCAGCTGATTATTGATCTGAAAAAAACCGTTGCAGATGGCTTCATCGATAAATGGATTGCGCCCATCGTCAGCCTGGATTTTTCCAATCATGGTACACGCGTTCGTTCGACCGCTGATATCATCAATGCTATTCGGCAGGAATTTCAACAATTCAGCGGTATCAAACGTATGAGTATACTGCGCCCGCAGGGAGGTCCCGCTGGAGATGATATTGAAATAGGTATTGTCAGTAGCGACTTCAATGTTATGCAAACAAAGGCGGATGAGATCCGTGATTATCTTCGGCGTATGCCAGGCGTTAAAGATGTCCAGCATGATCAGGAACCAGGTAAACTCGAATATAAATATAAACTGAATGACAGAGGCAAACAGCTTGGCTTGAGCCAGTCACAACTGGCAGATGTCGTGCGCACCGGTTTCCTGGGTAATGAGGTTGTACACGTTACCTCGAATGACAAACGCATCCCGGTCAGGCTGATCTACCCGGAGTCTATTCGACAACAATCATCGAGCCTGACCGAATTGCCCATCGTCCTGGCTGATGGCAGAACAGTATATCTGGGCGATGTGGCGGAAATCTCAATAGGCCGGGGTCTCAATCAGATCCGCCGTCGTGATAATCGACGTATGGCAATGATCACGGCGGAGATAGATTCCGATATCACCACACCATTGGTTGTTGCCAGACAGATTAGTGAAAAGTTTACCCCTGATACCGTTAATGCTGATTACAGTCTGCTTTTTCTGGGTGAGAAGAAAGATGCCGATGAGGCTTTAAGTGGCATGTATGACGCCCTGGCAATTTCGATCATTATTATATTTTTTATGTTAACGGCCCTGTTTAAATCATTACTCGACCCCATTGTGGTAATGGTGGTAATTCCGTTCGGCATGATCGGCGTGATCATCGGTCACGCAATATTTGCTTATAATCTGCAATTCCTTTCCATCGTCGGCATGCTGGCCCTGTCCGGAATCATCGTCAATGATTCATTGATACTGATAGATTTCATCAAGAAAAAACGGGCAGAAGGGCTTGAGCGGATCCATGCTGTTGTTGAAGCGTGCAAGGTTCGCGCCAGACCTATTATATTAACAACTATCACTACTTTCCTCGGCGTTTCACCGTTAATATTTTTCTCAACCGGGCAGACAAAATTTCTGGCGCCGATGGCGGTAAGTCTGGGCTTCGGCCTGGTATTTGCGACCGTCTTGATATTACTGGCCTTACCATGCTTTTACCTGATTGCCGATGATTTCAGGCTAAGGTTTTACCGGTTGTTTGCAAAGGTGCGGACTGAAGATAAACAATCTATAGCCGGCCGTTAAAAAGAGGAGGAATGATGGAACAGCGAAGTGTATTAATCAGCGGTTGTTCAAGCGGGATAGGTCGCTGTGTTGCAGAAGGATTAAAGGCACGGGGTTATCGGGTTTTTGCAACAGCAAGAAAGCAACAGGATGTTGATGCATTAATCAAACAAGGCTTTGAATCCTGCCAGCTCGATCTTGCTGATTCCGGCTCGATAAAAGCCGCTGTTGAAAAGGTGCTCAATGCCTGTGGTGGCAAGATCTATGGATTATTCAATAACGCCGGCTATGGGCAACCCGGTGCGGTCGAAGATATCACGCGCGATATATTACGCGAACAATTCGAGACTAATTTATTCGGCTCACATGAATTAACCAGGTTGGTCATTGCTGGCATGCGTAAACAGGGGCAGGGCAGGATCATACAGCACAGTTCTGTGCTCGGCTTTGTTGCACTTAAATACCGTGGCGCCTATAACGCCAGCAAATATGCGCTAGAAGGACTCACTGATACGTTACGCCAGGAACTCGATGGCAGCGGTATTTATGTGTCGATTATCAATACAGGGCCAGTGACAAGTAATTTCCGGGCGAATGCCTATACTGCTTTCAAGAATAATATTGACAGGCAAAACAGTGTACACAAAAAGGAATATGTGGCCGTTGAGCGGCGACTTGCCAGTAGCGATGACGATACAGCGTTTACCCTGGGGCCAGAGGCGGTATTGGACAAGGTAATTCTCGCATTGGAGAGTAACAGACCTAAAGCAAGATATTACGTAACAATACCGACATATGTATTCGGCTTCTTAAACAGGCTGTTGCCAGATCGTTTGATGGATTGGGTATTGATAAAAGCTTCCGACGCCGAAAACAAGTAACCATACTGCTTTGCCAGCATTACTGTTACGAACTTCCGAAAAGCGCCAACAGCGGGAAAACAATTAAACACTCAATAGCTCTATGACGCAGATCCGTCATGCCGGAAACCGCACCCCTCCGGGTATAAACTCTGCGGTTGTCCGGTATCCAGTAAAATAATGACCGCTGAAAGCCAGGAGTCTGTCCGAGCTCTATTTAACTGGATTCCCGCTTTTGCGGGAATGACGCTGATCTAATCTGTACATGTGCCGGAACAGCTGTCTTGTGCTTATTTGTCAGCACCATATCCCCTCGTTGCTTGATGTAAACTGGATCAGTTATCAGGTAGTTTTATTTTCGGATGTTTTTTATTGTGTCGGTAGATAGCAATCATATTGCCTGTCTTCTGTACCAGTTCGGCGGATGTCTTTTTGCATAGTGAGGTGGCGATCTCGTCGCGCATTTCCCGGTCACCTGCCCGGATCTTGAGTTTGATAAATTCGTGATGTGCCAGAGCAGTCTTTATCTCTTCCAGGGCATTGTCTGTCAGACCGTTTTGTCCAACCCAGATGATGGTTTTCTTGTGGTGACCGAGGGAACGTAGATATCTCTTTTGTTCTTTATTTAATTTCATGCTTATTGATAAAGTGATTGTTTGTTTATTTCGTAATAGTCTAATGCATTTTTCACAGCGTTTATCACGCCACGTGGGCTAATGGTGGCACCGCTCAACTGATCGAAATCACCACCATCGCTCTGTACTGCCCAGGTATCTATGGCTGTGTTGGCCAGTGAACGATCAGTAAATCCCAGTATCCAATCTGACTTTTCCTGGTGGATGCCATCGCCGAGACCCTCTGTCTCTCTGTGAGCATTAACACGTACACCAGTAATTTCACCTTGATAGGAAATACCTATGGCCAGTTCTATGCGGCCATTATAGCCTTTGGCAACGACAGGCATGAGTACCAGGCCTACCGGGTTTTGCTCTTGTCTGGCGCGGAAAACGCTGACGGCAGACTCTGTGCACAGGTATCTTGCATCTGTTACGTCGATACGATCATTTAATAGATCATTTGTGTAAGTCAGAGGCATGACATCATTGATCAATCTTAATGTAGCCTGTTGCCTATTATCCTCGATCCGTTCACTGGTGAATTGATTGGTAATACCAAGTAATAATGCACAGATGGCCGAGATGATTAAGATCGGCGCCAGCACATGAAATAACTTCCTTTGTTGCCGGGACATCATCACTGATTTTCCCCCAGGACCCTTGGCCGGGTATATCTGTCTATAAGTGGTACGGTGGCGTTTGCGATCAATACCGCAAAGGCAATACCGTCCGGATAACCACCCCAGACCCGGATAGTGTAGGCCAGCACCCCAATGAGTGCGGCATAGATCAGGCGTCCCCTTGGTGTGGTTGAGGCAGTGACCGGATCTGTGGCAATGAAAAAAGCCCCAAGCATGGTACCGCCGGCAAACAGGTGGAACAGAGGCGATGCATAGATTTCAGAATCGTAAAGATTAAACAGCAGGCTTGCGATAAAGATTCCAGCAAGCATGGCAACCGGAATTTGCCAATGTATCACCCGCATGAACAATAATGCGGTTCCGCCAAGCAGGAATGCCATATTAATCCATTCCCAACCTGCACCGGCGAAGTCACCATAGAGCGGATCTGCCTGGATCTCCGAGACCATGGCCATCAAGCCTAATTGTGACATCATGTGATTGAGTGGACTGGCGCCACTGATGGCATCAATCGGATTGCTGGCAGATGGCTGTGCCAGGAATATCATTGACATATAATCAACCATGCCCGGTGCAACATCGGCCAAACCGGATACCGATGGCCACAGATTCATTTGTGCGGGGAAACAGAGCAGGACAAAGACATAACCGGCCATGGCGGGATTGAATGGGTTGTAGCCAAGTCCCCCGTACAGGTGCTTGGCAAATACAATTGCAAATGTGATCCCAATCAATGTAATCCACCAGGGTGTGAACGGCGTAACGGTAAACGCAAACAAAAGACCAGTGACAATGGCACTGCCATCCTTTAAAAACAGGGTGATTTGTTTGCGTCTCTGTCTAAGCATTAAACATTCAATAGCTAATGCAAAACCTACTGCCAGCAGACACTGGATCAATATGCCCCAACCGAAGTACCAGATATAGCAGAGCAGGCCGGGTATCATTGCGATACAAACCCGGAGCATTACACCTGCAACGGTAGAGCCATCATGTTTGTGCAGGGAGTTAATGATATTGGTATTATTCATTTAATCAGCTTGTAGTCGTGATCATACAGACTATAGCGGGCTTTATGTTGTATCTAATCACGCAAACTTGGAATAGCTTACAATTATTTGCTGTTATCAATGAGCAAGCATTCTAAATTAGCTATTACCAGAACAAATACCATGAGCCTGGGTTCTCCGGATAATTTCGGACATGATTTCTTTAAGGGAAGTTTTTATGTTGTTTCTCATGCTTGACTTTACTATGAAGCCGGGAACCCAAAAGTTGGGTTTGGATTTCAAGGTATATATGACATTCATCCCCGACTCAGCATCCTCGATCTCCCATGAGGCTTCATATAAGTCAAAATCCTTTTGGGAAACTTCCTTCATGCGGATTTTTCGCGGCGGTTCCTCTATAACCTCTAGCACAATATTGATCTTCCTGGAAAAGATGAAAAACTTTCCTTTACTTTCCTGCTCGATTAAAAGGTAATCCTGGTGTTGTTCTTTGACATGACTTTGCTGTAAGGAAGAGACAAATTCATGTATAGCCTCATAGTCAGTAAGGACTTCCCAAATTACTTGGTATGACGATGCTACGAAAAAACGACCTTCCACTAAATAAGTTCCTTGACTTATTTCCCTGACGGCGACAGAGATATCCCCCGTGCGATTCGACTCTGCTGACGAACAGTATGAAGAGTAGCAGCATGCTGAGATGAAAAGCGCTGAAAATAGCCAATGGCGACGGACATTTAAAAGCCTTCCATGCCAAAGGAAATGACCTGAAATTGTCAATTAATTGTTGGCTCCGGAGTTCAAAATATTAGCATCGCACTATCAATTCAGTGAAAATAATAGTAAGTAGTTCATTAGACACGGATGCCATATCCTGAGTATGCAGTTTAGTTGAGGCTTTAAATATCTGTTCATATGGCACAGACTCAGAAAGTGGGTGTTGCTGCTGCAATGTTACGATTATATGACTGTGGAAGGTGAAAATGAATGTTGTTTTATTTTTTTGTGAGCATGCACAGACCAGGTCTGACGGTAAACTGAACGTAGATGGCATTTATAACGAACTGTATGCGGCCGGGTTCCCTGCCAAACAGGCACATCTGGTGTTGGCTGGTATAGTTGAATGGGATCGTCATATACAGGGTAGCCAGCCATTTACCATCCATATTTTGGACCCCGATGAGCAGAGTATCTTTACCATTGAAGGCCATTCAGAGATCGATGCAAGGTCAAATGATCGGCCGCCGGCCAGGACTCACTTGATATTTCCACTGGAAAATCTTGTTTTTACCGATCCTGGACAATACAGAGTTCGTATGGAGGTAGTAAACACACAGTTTTTCGGTTCTTCCTTGTATTTGTTGCACTCCTCACCATAGATAGGAAAAGAAAATTTGTAGTTTGAGCCAGATGTGGCAGAATCTAAAAAAAAAATATTAAAAACATGTCCATTTCTGTTAGTGAAGCGCTCGGTACCTTCAAAAAACAGGGCTTGCTGTGCCTGGTTGTACTTATTGGTATAGTAGTTGGCTATGTGATTAATAACACAGTCTTTTCAGATGCCAGTCCGGTCCAGCCTATTAATTTCAGCCACCGCATTCATGTTACTGACAACGAAATTCCCTGCCTGTATTGCCATATTTACGCGGATAAGGCGCCGTCAGCCGGTGTGCCAAGCGTCAGTAAGTGCATGGGTTGTCACAAGGTGATCGCAACAGATCGACCGGAAATTCTTAAGCTGGCTGAATACTGGGAAAAGCAGGTGCCCATTCCCTGGATCAAGGTCTACGATGTACCTGATTTTGTGCATTTCACCCATAAACGCCATGTTATGGCTGGACTGGACTGTCGGGAATGTCATGGACCTATAGAAACCATGGACCGTGTTACGCGTGTTTCCAGCCTGAAGATGCCCTGGTGCGTTGATTGTCATACGCAAATGCAGGTTGAAAATGGCCGGGATTGCTTGACCTGCCATAAATAAAAATATTATGAAATGAATAATTGGAAAAACGCTACACGGATCAAAATAATGAAGAGTTAAACGGATAAGCGCATGCACAAGGTTAATAGACGGGAATTTATGAAGCTAATCGGCGTCGGTGGTGTGGGTACCGGTGCCGGCTTACTGCTTGGCGAGAGTAGTAAAAGGACTGTTGAACTGCTGATCCCCCAGGTTGTGCCGCCGGAAGATTATTCTCCAGGGATCGCTACCTGGTATAACACTGTCTGCAAACAATGTTCCGCGGGTTGTGGTATCACTGTCCGCATCCGCGAAGGTCGTGCCAAGAAAATTGAAGGTAATCCACTCCACCCTGTGAACCAGGGTGGGTTATGCGCGATGGGCCAGGCTGGCCTCAATGTCTTATATAACCCGGATCGAATCAGGACGCCGTTAAAGCGCGAAGGTGAGCGTGGATCAGGCAAGTTTGTTGAGATTAGTTGGGATGAAGTACTGACTACATTAGGTATACGGCTGGGTAATCTCAAGATTGAAAAGAAAGCCGATAGCGTTTATCTGCTATCAGGAAGAGCTAGCGGTCATATCGACGATCTAATTGCCAGATTCATGCAAGAATTGGGTTCTCAGAACACCCTGCATTACGATTTTACCTATCCTCAAAATCTTTACGCGGCAAACAAAATCGCCTTCGGTGAAGATTACCTGCCCTACTATGACATCAAGAACACCAATTACGTGTTGTCATTTGGCGCTGATTATCTGGGTACCTGGCTATCTCCAGTACATTATGCGCATGCCTATGGCCATCTGCGTCAGGGGCGAGAAAATCGAGGCAAGTGTGTGCAGATTGAAGCACGCATGTCATTAACCGGTGCTAACGCCGATGAATGGATTGCGCTCAGCCCGGGTAAGGAAGGTCTTTTGGCGATGGGCTTGATTCATGTAATAGTCAGCAGCGACGATTATTCAATTCCTGAACGTGCTACTTGGATAAGGGCGGCGAAATCTTATTCGCCGGCACAGGTTTCCCGCCTGACGGGTGTATCGGCATCCGATATTGTTAGACTGGCACGGGAATTTATGGATAAGAGCCCAAGCATTGCGATTGCAGGGGGGGCCGCAGCGGCCGGGACAAATTCAGTGTCCGGTATGGTGGCCATTAATGCCTTGAACTATTTAAACGGTAATTTGGGTAAGGCCGGGGGGGTGGTCTTCAATCCAGCACCGGCCTTTGCCAGTCAATCACGTGAGCGCCAGGCAAGCTTTGAGCAGATGCAGCAGTTTGTCGATGCCATGCACAATAAGCAGAGTGAAGTATTACTGATACACAATACCAATCCGGTATTTAGCTTACCCAAGGCCATAAAAATTTCAGAAGCAATACAGAACGTTCCCCTGGTAGTCAGTCTGTCTAGCTTCATGGATGAAACAACCGCGTTGGCGGACCTGGTGTTGCCAACCCATACCTATCTCGAGTCCTGGAGCGATGCCAGCCCGGAGCCG
>JADFPU010000138.1 GCA_022562175.1 Pseudomonadota bacterium
CACCTATCACAAGTGCCTCACCGGCGATGATCGTAAACAATTGTTGTTGTGTAGTTCCCAAAGCACGCAAAGTGCCCATTAACGAACGTCGCTGCATTACCATGAATGTCATGGTGTTATAAATGAGAAACATGCCCACCAGTAAGGCAAGCAGGCTCAATGCGGTAAGGTTGGTGTGAAACGCCCTGGTCATTTGTTTGATGGATTCATTGCGCGCCGCTGCCGATAGCAACTCCACGCCTGTGGGTAACATTGCCCTTAAGCGGTTTACAATTAAGATGTGATCATCGGGCAATACTACATCGATACGAGTCAACCGGCCGGGCATTCCCAGCAATTCCTGGGCCGTGGCAATATCTGCCAACATGAGGTTCTCGAGACTATATACCGACGTCGAAGAGGACGTGGCAAGTATCCCCAATATACGCACAGAGGTTTTGCGGGTCCCAACCATCAGTTCCAATTGATCATGCTCGGCGACAGCCAAACGTTCTGCCGTCGTGCTGTCCAGTACCACAGTGTTCGCTTCCGTCAGCAAGCGGATCAGAACACCGCTGTCATCCTGATCCCGCAGGTTGTCCAGCCAGGCATAGTCGCGAAAGGTTCGCTCTGCAAACGGATCAATCCCAAGCAAGGTCAGTGTTTCACGTTTTTGTTGCCTTGCAACTGTTACATAGCCTTCAACCACCGGGGCAATGTGTCGAATACCGTGTTCGACACGCAAACGGGTATACAAGGTTTCATCCAGTCCGGACGGACCGGCAACAATGCGGTGCGTTGCCTTGCCGACAATGGCCTCGGTTGATCGTACAAATGCATGCTCCGCACTGTTCCTGACAAGATCGATCGACACCACCACCGCCACGCCCAGCGCAATGCCGGTAACGGCCAGACCCAGTTGCCAGGGGTGGCGCAGGAAAAAATTACGGCTGGCACGCAACAGGATAGTATTCATGATTGGCGATCTGTTTCATGTAACCGGCAATCACGAATTGTCATCAGTCGATCTGCCAGACCAATGACTTCCTGACTGTGCGTGACCATAACCATGGTCTTGCCTTCCTGACGTACCAGCTTATCCAGCAACGCCAGAACTTCCTGTCCGGTTTCCTGATCCAGGTTACCGGTGGGTTCATCAGCCAGAATAATCGCCGGCTGGTGAATCAGTGCCCGGGCAATGGCAATGCGTTGTTGCTCTCCGCTGGATAATTGATCCGGATAGTAGTCTAACCGATCAATCATACTCAGTTGTTCAAGCAACTTATTGGCTCTTAATCTGGTTTCATCATCAAGTTGTTTGGTCAGTTCCAGCGGCAATAACAGGTTATCAATAACCGTCAATGTCGGGATCAAATTAAAGCCCTGAAATACAAAGCCGATATTACGCCGCCGGAACAGGGTACGTTTATTCTCACTCATGTGGGTTAAGGATTCATTATTAACAAAAATCTCACCACTGCTGGGCGCATCGATACCGCTGATTAGATTCAACAGGGTAGATTTTCCGGAGCCGCTTTTACCCAGCAGCACAACAAACTCACCCTCATTGATCACACCATTCACATCTTCAAAGACAACATGGCCATGGTCTGCTTCCAGATAGGATTTGGACAAATTACGGAATTCAATGAGCGGCTTAGCCATAACCCGGAATGATAGCAACTGAATTGAAAATTATGTAACTGAACAAAGGTGTTCCTTCTAAAAATTTATCCGAGAAATCGCTAAGCCGCCTTGCGTGTGTATTCATGATGAAGACCTGGCAGGGCCGAGAGCAGGCGCGGTAATGCATAAGGACCAACCTGTCTGTGTCCGGGGTTTGCCCCTTCGTTCCCGAGCCGGGAGGTCCGTGATCCCGTTTCCAGCTCCCACCACCTCACACGCAGCATGCGGATCTCCCGCACCACGCTGTCTCTACCACCCCGCCGGAGTGACATGTTCCACCAGTCAGTTTGCGACACATCATGTTGCCTTCACCCCACCCTGGAGGGCTCGGCCTGCGAAATTATATTTGTCGGGGCCACCTGTGAGTTTACTTGCGTTACGGCCTGGTGACTCGCTCAGCATCCTGAAGATGGCTTTGTCAGTCAGCTTGATCCGCTTCGTTTCCTCCACGGATGTGACGCAAGCTACGGGGCGCTGACTTCTACCCCGGGGGACTTACCTCCCACTGAACATACCAGCCTACGCTGGACACACCAGGGCGCATGCAGTGCATGCGAGCCAGGAGCCTGTTCTAGAATAGAATCAATGCGGGCGAATTTTTAGAAGACACAAGCAATTACCGGGCGGCCTGAACCTTATTATTTGTCCGACCCCAGCCCTGAAAAGATCCAGATCCTGACTGATTATATGATTGCTTCAATAAGGTTAGGTCCTGGTTCCTTGAGGAATGCTTCCAGACACTGATTAAATTCTTCCGCTGATGTCACTCTTCGGGCAGGGACTCCCAGGCCGGTAGCTAGACTCACCCAATCCAGTTCTGGCCGATCCAGTGACATTATGTCATGTGCCTTCGGACCCGGATCGCCTGCACCGATCCGTTGATGTTCCATAGCCAGGATTCGATATGCCCTGTTTGCAAAAATTACCGTCGTCACATCCAGTGATTCGCGGGCCTGTGTCCATAATGCCTGTAAGGTGTACATACCACTGCCATCAGCTTCAAGGCAAAGCACCTTGCGATCAGGACATGCTACAGCCGCGCCGGTTGCCAAAGGCATGCCACCACCAATCGAACCACCGGCAATACCAAGCCAGTCATGGGGCATAGCTGTAGCTGTGATAGCCGATAAGGGCAGAGTACTGCTGATACCTTCATCGATGACGATGCAATGCTCCGGCAATAAAGTTGCTACGGATTGACCGATACTCTGCGGGTTCAATTCCCCTGTGGGCAAGCCCATAGGTTTTAAATCCAGTACCCTTGGTATCTCATTAGTTGCATCAATTTCATCAACCAATCTCTCCAATGCCTCAAGGCAATCTTGTTCCGGTCTGGCGAGCATATGGGTCTCACAACCGGATGGGGTCAATCGGTTGGGAACATCAGGATAAGCAAAAAAGCTGACAGGAGGTTTGGTTCCGACAATGACTAAATGATCGAGGCCGGTCAGTATTTCAACGGTCTTTTCAGCAAAATAGGGCAGGCTGAATACGGGTGTTAAACCGGCACCCCTTTCGAGCCTTGCATTAATGGTATCGCAGAACAAACGGGCATTACATTTTGCAGCGATCTTTCCTGCCAGATTGAGACCTTTCTGTCGTAGTACACGTCCTCCCAGCAGTATGGCAGTCTGTTTACCAGTTCGAAGTGCAGTTGCTGCAGCTTTTATTACCTCATCAGATGCTTTTTGATAAACAGGCGATACTACCGGTTCAGTTGAAGGCGGGTTTGATTCCTCCCATGTACAATCCGCCGGTAATATAAGTGTTGCAATCTGACCGGGAGGAGTTAGAGAAGCCTGGATTGCTGCATGTGTGGCAACCGGGATCTGATCAGGGCTTTCCACACATTCAACCCATCCTGAAACCGTTTTTGCAAATGCGGAGATATCTGAATGCAAGGGTGGGTCGCATTCCCGGTGATAGGTAGCATGTTCCCCAACGACACTGATAATCGGAACATTTGCTTTTCTTGCATTATGAAAATTTGCCAGCCCGTTGGCCAGCCCCGGACCCAGATGTAACAGGGTTACCGCCGGCTTGTCCGTCATCCGCGCATAGCCGTCTGCAGCACCAGATACAACACCCTCGAACAGTCCAAGGATACAACGCATGCCTTCAACGCGGTCAACAGCAGCAACGAAATGCATTTCTGATGTTCCCGGATTGGTGAAGCAGACATCTACACCACCATTAACCAATGTTTTTAAGAGACATTCAGCGCCATTCATGATTTTTTCTTTTTAGTTTATCTAATGCAGTAGTATGGGACGGTATAGAAACCGAAGCAATTCCAATATTATGATTTGAAAAGAGTTATAACGCAGATACATACTTATCGACTACGGCTGGCTAATGGGCAACCCTTTTTATCCGCTTTATTTAATGTATTGTTAAAACATTATCTTCGCTTAACTGAATCCTGGTCCCTAACACTTTACTCTCCCTGTTAAACGTATCTTTCAACCAGACTATATCTTTTTCAGATGCCCTGTTCAGTCTGAATTTTTTAATTTGCAAGGGTATCATTTGTAATTGAACGAGTTTGCCGGAGATGGGATTAACACTGGCAAAATACATTAATACCAAATCACCCCTGTATTCATCATGCCCCTTGATGCCTTCATAATCATTAATAAAATCACCACTACCGTAAATAATCAGCTTGCCCTTATACACTTCCAGCGGTCTTGCATGGTGTGATGAATGCCCATGGATAATATCAACACCTGCATCATCAATAAGTCGATGGGCAAAATCAATGTGACCCTGAGGAACAGCATATCCCCAGTTACTTCCCCAATGAATTGAGGCAATAACAATATCGCCGGTTTGTTTTATTTTATCGATTTGTTCTTTAACATGTCGTACGGTTCTACCGGACAAACTACGCAAAAGGTTCACACCCGGTCTGTCTTTTGTAGCAGCCCAACTGGATGGAATGCCACTTGAACTGAAACCATAGGAAAACACAATGACTCTTCCTTTACCTTCAACGCTTATGATCGCAGGTTGTTCTGCCTCCTGCAGATTCTCTCCCGCGCCTGAAATCTTGATATTGACAGCCTTTAATGAATCCAGAGTCTCCGTTAATCCAGGATAGCCCCAATCAAGCACGTGGTTATTCGCAAGAGAGCAGTAATCAATCCTGGCCTCTTTTAGGCAAGAAACATTTTTTGGATGCATCTTGTAATGTATTCCCTTACCCGGCCAGTATTCATGACTGGTGGTAATACTTGTTTCCAGGTTAATGAGTCGCACATCGGGCGCTATTTGTTCCAACACCTCAAGTGCATCACCCCAAATATAGTGACATTGAACAGGTTTTTGAATCTGACCATTACGTACTTCTGCCAACACAACATAATCCTTTGCATCTTTGACGTACGGCTCATATAAGCGGGGATCCCCAGGATAAGGCAACACCTGATCAATCCCCCGCCCGGTCATGACATCACCCGCCATAAACAAGGTTATGGGATCACGTGTTGATGACATTTCAGCTAATGTCATGTTCGTCAGGCATACACCAGTAAAGAAAATGATAAAGATATAAAGATACGATTTACTTTGCACTAAGCTATTCAATCCAGCAATAACAACCTATAGAAGATATCATAAAACGAAAAGTTTCCTAAAAAAGCTACCCCCTTTATTTCAATTCAAGATTCAAGACGACATGTATGGACCTCGGTTGCCTACAAGGGCCTCGGTACCCCCTTGTGGGGTGAGGAATCGGTAGAGTCGAGTCTGGAAGCGCGAAGCCTACCCGGAGGGGTACACATTCTCGAGGTAGAGCGACGCAGGAAGCCAAAGCCGAGGAGCAATTACCGAGCGGCTTGTCCCTATTATTTCAATTCAAGGTGACATGCATGGACGCATTAATGTAGCAGTTGCAGGAGCAAAGGAGCTACCCAAGACCTGACCCCGAATTTACTGGAGCTACCCAAGACCTGACCCCGAATTTACTCGGATTAATAAAACTCCCATTCCATTAACCAGCGCAAGGTAAAATCTGGTGTATCATCATTTAAACCGGCATATCCACCCAGTTCCCATTTTACTGGTGTGCTACCCCAACGGGTCTTGCCAAGCATTGCCAGACCAATCGAATGTGTTTCTTCATCACCGTAATATTCGAGTGCGGGTTCCAGTCCGGGTGACAGGCGGTATTTCAGTTGCGCAGCACCCAGCAGTTCAACCCCGCGTGTCGAAATATCAGACCCAAATTTTTTCTCAACCAGGAAGTTGGTGGTAATGACCCAGTCCTTGATTTGTTTCTGGAACAATGGACCGCCCTTGATCTCCCAGACATCGCCATCCATGGATTTTTCCAGTTCGATCAACAGGCCGACATCAAGCCAGTACTGCCCCTGCTCAGTGAACTGGAATTTACTTTCGATTTCCACATCAGAGATGTCGAAACTTTCACCGGTTTCTTGTTCGCCGATGACATAACCCTCAACGAACCAGAATGAGTTGACCCCGTAACCGACTCCCAGTCTTATTTTATGTTTATCTTCGTCATCGAACTTGTGTACTGCACGTGATTCTATTTCCAGTTCACCTTCGTGAACATAGGGATAATAAACCTTGTCTACCCCGGCAACAGCGTTGGTAGAAATAAATAATACACAAAACCCCCATATGAAAAATTTCATTGATATAAACCTCGAGAAAATAATTGAATTAATTAACTGGTAATGCTGGCGACTGTCTGAATTTCTGTTTGCTTATAAGGTACATTCCGGAGCCTATGAGGATCAGCGTACCAAAATAAAAACCCAGATCTATCACTGTCGGGCGCGCCTGGTAACCTATCATGATATGTAATAATTGCCCGATGACAGAATGCTCCGACAAAAATTCGGACGTGTTCCATAAAGGCATTAAACTCGGTAACAATCCGGCCTGACTCAGATAGCCTGAAGCTGTCGCCGCCATGCCAGCGGCAAGCAGGAGAATTAACCAGCCGGTAACACGAAACAGTAACGCAGTGGGTATCCGTAATAATCCTGAATAAAGGAGAACACCTACTGCGATCCCACCTACAAGGCCGAGAATGCTACCAAGTGTCATTTGTGCAGCACCCTCACCACTAGCAGCAAACCCATAGAGAAACAAAACGATTTCCGAGCCTTCACGCAAGACTGCAAGGCCTGCTGCAATTGAAAGAAAATAAACCGGTAATTCACCGGTGGATACATCATTACTGACACGCTGCAGATTGGCCACCAGTTCACGTGCATGACTGGACATCCAGATGTTATGCCAGGCCAGCATGAATACGGCACAGAAAAGCACGCCAGCATTAAATAATTCCTGGCCAATGCCCTCAAATGCATCGGCGATGTTACCGGCAAAAAAAGCAACGATAATCGCGCCGATTACACCCATTGAAACGCCACCACCGATCCAGCGATTACGACCGATGAGCCCGCGTGTTGCTGCAAGCAGAATGGTAATCACCAGTGCCGCTTCGAGCACTTCACGAAATACGATAATGGATGAACCTAGCATTATGCAACGTCCTTCATTTGACGATTATTTTGCCCTGGGCGGTGGCTTCATTGAATTCACCAAAAAAACCATATTCACCAGGATCCAGAGGACCGATAAAGATCTTTACTTCACTGTTACCGGGTATTATTTTTTCCCGGTTCAGTTCATGGCTTTCAAATTCTTCAGGCGTTGCATCCAGGTTTTTAACCAGTAGTTTTACCTTGGTTCCGGCCGGAATTTCTATAGTGTCAGGCTGAAAACGGTGATCCTTGATGGACAACTCGTATATAGGTAATTCAGCAGCCACCAAGCCACTAAAGCTGATAAATATCATAAAAATCAAATACTTCATCTCAATCCTCAATTAATTTAAATGTTAATAAGAATGATTATCATATAGATCCATTATAGATTGTGCAAGTGGAAATTGCAGAATATTTTTATGGCGCTATGGGCTGTCCACGGCGAACTATTAATTCAGGGCTAAAAAGGGGGCGGAGTGATTATATTTAAATCACTCCGCCCCCCTTTTCCTGATATGAGGATTTAGATCTACGGTTTGTCTATTAGCAAACAGATATGTCAGATTAAAAATACAAGATTTACATGTAGTTTAGTACTTATTCCTCTTCGGTAATAACAGGTTTACATGAACGCACATAGGCTTCCTGTATATCGGTTTGAATCGTCCCGGGGCGAGCTGCTCTTATGCGTTGAATTGCAGTCTCGGCATCGACACCAAGTTCTACCAGCAATCGTCCAGCTATCGTCCCCGTCCTCCCCAGACCCCCAAGGCAATGAATGACGATAGATTCACCCGATAAAAGATAATTTCTGAGTTTTTCACCAGTCCTGTGCCAGCTTTCATCGAAGTGTTCGTCCGGGATATCCATGTCAATGATTGGCAGGTGATAATGCTTCATGCCAAGCCGCGTTGTTT
>JADFPU010000139.1 GCA_022562175.1 Pseudomonadota bacterium
ATGCATAAACACATACTATGGTGATTAGTAACTGGTCATAGGTTAGTCTTTAAGGTCTGAAACCATTCTTAAGGTCAGCATTTTAAAACACAGAGACACAGAGTACACGGAGATAAAGAACAAATATTATCCTAACTCCGTGTACTCTGTGCCTCTGTGTTGAGATTTCAGATTATCTGACAACTTTAGACAATGAATATTCCATTAAGATCCTACCTGTGAGTTGTTAGTTGTTATAGGTGCTGATGACTAATGACCAATTAGCTGTCTTCTTGCATTCTTTTCCAGATACACTGCCCTGCGCTTTGCTGGTCGATATCTTCCAGTCGTTGCCAGTGTGCCTTGAGTTCTTGCTCGGTGGCTTTAATGACTCTTAGTGGTGGCCGGTTTTGATCTAGCTGTCGCATGACACCATTTTCATTGGCTGCCGTTATCTCCTGTTCCAGAGACAGACTCGCCTGCCCCCCGGTCATCGCCAGATAAACATCCAGCAGGAGCTGCGCATCAAGCAAAGCACCGTGCAGATCCCGCCGGGAATTATCGACGGCATAGCGTGAGCACAGCGCATCAAGATTATTTTTTTGACCTGGATGCCTGTCCCTGGCGAGTTTCAGTGTGTCGATGACACTGCAATGATCTTCGAGTTTGCCCCACTGTTTACCGATTGATGCCAGTTCTGCATTAATGAAACCCACATCAAACGGCGCATTATGGATTATCAACTCACTGCCCCGGATAAAATCAATAAAATCCTGTGTGATATCCCTGAACAATGGCTTATCAGAAAGAAATTCCTGACTCAGGCCATGTACATCAAATGCAGCGTCTTCAATTTGCCTTTGCGGGTTCAGATATCGATGAAAAGTATTGTCGGTTCTTCTACGGTTGATTAATTCCACAGCACCGATTTCGATAATGCGATGCCCCTTAGCGGGATCAAGACCGGTTGTTTCCGTATCAAGTATTATCTGCCGCATGGATTAAATAACCTGTTAGCGTTTAAAAAAAATTCCGGAAGTTTGTTTTCGTTTAACAATGTGTGTCGATGTTATTTACCCAGCAGCATCGCATCGATTGCCTGATTTGCCAGTCTGTCAGCGCGTTCATTTTCTGCATGACCACTATGACCTCTCACCCAGCACCATTCAACCTCATGCGTCGCATTGACCAAATCGAGTTGTTGCCATAGATCAATATTTTTGACCGGCTTTTTATTGGCCGTCTTCCAGTCTCTGCGTTTCCACTCCTGCAGCCATTGTGTGATACCATTTTTTACATAGGTGGAATCCGTTGTCAGACGAACATCACTGGACTGTTTCAACGCTTGCAGCCCCTTGATTGCAGCAGTCAATTCCATCCTGTTATTGGTGGTGTCCGGCTCTGCCCCTTGTAGTTCTTTTTCCACACTGTCGTAGCGTAATAAAACCCCCCAGCCTCCCGGACCAGGGTTACCTCGGCAGGCGCCATCAGTATAAATTTCGATCAATTTCTTCATGGGCGCCCCTAAGGAAGACGTATACCCGGTTCTGCAATGCCGGCAACTATTACTTTGCGACGCGAACTCCAGTTCAACTTTGTCGGCGTCAGCGGGATGACACGTTTCTTGGCAACTATCAGGTAAGCCCCGCCAAAAAAAGGCCAACAATATTTCCCCAGATATTCCAGAAAATTCAGTTTCTGCATGATATTGTTTTTCCGCAAAGGTGGTCGAAAGAAAAAACGCTGTGTTTGCAGAATTTCAAAATCCAGCAATGACAGCCAATCCTTGATCCTGGCGGAGCCATAAAAATGGCCACTCCATGGTGGCTTCTCACGCCAGGCCAGCAACAGGCGCCACACACCCCATAAACTCCACGGATTAAAGCCCAGGATAAGAATGTGACCTTCACCAATCAAGACACGCTCAGCTTCCCGTAATAACTTATGAGGATTCGCTGCAAATTCGAGCACATGAGGCATAACTATCACATCCATACAATTGGACAGAATAGCCAGAGAATCACCTGCGCAAATAAAGGCGCCAGCCCCTTTGTTTTTATCATCTTGTTCGAGCTGCAACAGAATTTTGTGTGAAATCCGGCTGCTTCCGAGGATATCTGCATCGATAAGACAACCGAGCTGTAGAATATGATAACCAAACATGTTTGGCAAAACGCACTCAATCGAGGACTGTTCCAGCGCCAATAATTGACGGCCAAGCGGTTCACTGAACCAGTGCCGTAGTCTCTGCCCTGCCATCATGGAATTAGCCGCAGTGTATTAATTGATAGACAGCGAACAAAATAATATCCTCAACCAGTTTGCTGTATGCCTGAAATCATCATTGAAATATACCTCAATATTCACGCGCTCGTACAGACCAACCTTGTCTGGTTAATCATTCACACCCGGATCAGCGGCAATGTCGCCATTGTTGACCCCGGCGATGCGACGCCGGTACTGAAAACCATGCAGACTGGAAGACTCACCCCGAAGGCAATTCTGACCATGCACCATCACGGCGATCATATCGTTGGCATCTCACACAACGATTTTATATTTATAAATGCTTGACCCGCAGGGCATCGACCTCTAGCATTGCCGCATGCGAATAAAGCGTTCGTTGATAATAATAATAATCGCGCTAGCCGGATCGGCGTGTCAAACACTTCCCCTACAAAATAAGGCGGACACAAGCCCTCCCCCGATCATAGAAGCACCCTCTGCTGTTGTTACAGCAGGCACGCTTGAACCAGAGCGACCACTCGATCAAGATAATCTACCGGCGCAAGCAGAAACTGCAGCGATGGCACATACCAGCGCCGGACATAGCCATACTGATATATGGAAGCGGATTGCCGATAATCTGACACTGGATCGGCCTATGCAGCGCAGCGCGGTGAAAGCAAAGCTTGGCTGGTACAGCCGTAACCAGGATTATCTCGACCGTGTCGCAGGACGCGCCAACCCTTATATTTATCACATCGTCACTGAACTTCAAAAACGTGATATGCCACTGGATCTGGCGCTGTTACCCATTGTAGAGAGTGCCTACCATCCATTCGCCTATTCACCCAGCCGGGCTTCCGGCATCTGGCAATTCATACCGGCGACCGGTAAACACTATGGTCTCAAGCAAAACTGGTGGTATGACGGGCGCCGGGATATCGTCGCGTCAACCGGCGCGGCATTGGATTATCTGCAAAAACTACACAAAGAATTCAATGGCGACTGGTTGCTGGCTTTGGCCGCTTACAATAGTGGTGAAAGAAAAGTTGCACGGGAGATCAAACGCAACAAACGAGCGGGGAAAAAAACAGATTTCTGGTCACTACGACTGCCACGTGAAACGCGTGGCTATGTTCCCAGCCTGCTCGCGGTTGCCGAACTCGTTGCCAACTCCGATAAATACGGTATAAAGTGGCAAGCCATTGCCAATGAGCCCTACTTCGCCCAGGTCGATATAGGCAGCCAAATCGATCTCTCGCTGGCAGCCAGGCTGATGGATCTGAGCATGGACGAACTCTACACACTGAATCCGGCTTTTAACCGTTGGGCAACTGACCCTGATGGCCCTCATTCCTTGCTATTACCTGTCGAAAAGCAAGCGTTATTCTCGGAAAAACTGGCAGCTTTGCCTGACAGTGAACGGATCAACTGGAAACGACATATCATCAAACGCGGTGAAACAATCGGACTCATTGCACAACGCTATCACACCAGTATTGCGACCATTAAACATGCAAATGGACTGCGAAGAAACCTGATCCGCGCAGGGCATTCACTGCTGATCCCCTCGTCGATACAACCACTCAAGCATTATACCTTGAGTCTGGATGCGCGTCGTTTCAGGGGCTTGAAAAAAACAGGTATAGGGGAGAAGTACACCTACTTAGTGCGGCGTGGCGATACACTCTGGGACATAGGCCGACACTACGGGGTCAGTATAAAACAATTATGTAGCTGGAATGGTATTACGTCACGCAGCATTCTTCGGCCAGGCCAAAAACTCAATATGTGGATGTCTGATAGCGGCCAGGCAATAGCGGCCAGGCCTGATGTCAGCACGCAAACACAAGCCATTTCGGTAAGCCTGCAGCCACAAGCGCAGGGAATTATTAACTACATCGTCAAGCAGGGCGATTCCCTCTGGCTAATATCGAAACGCTTTGGCGCCGGCATCGCACAAATCAGGCAATGGAACAAACTGCCTGAAGGAAAACATCTGCAACCCGGACAAAAATTGATACTGTATCGACAACATCTTCAGGTAACAGGCGCATAGACAACGATAATGGGTTCAGGCGCCTGGATCCCGAACAGCCGGTTTCAGCTGGATAATCGTGTCAACCCGAACACTTCACGTGTGACGAACAACGAGTTATATTCGCCAGCACACAAAATAATTCGTAAAATGTCTGCATGACCAGGTTTACCAAATTCCTACTGAGATGCCTGTTGAAATTGTTATATGGCGTCAAGGTTACAGGTATGCAGCATTATAATGATGCCGGTAAGCGCGTAATCATTGTCGCCAACCACACATCCTTGCTTGATGGCGCACTGCTCTATGCATGGTTGCCGGAAACCCCCACCTTTGCCATCAACACGCGGATTTCAGCAAGAACATCCTTTAAACCATTTCTGAAGTTCGTCGATCTGTTCGTGCTGGATCCAACCAACCCCTTGTCGGTAAAGTCCATGATCAAATTTATCAAGGCAGATCGAAAGGTCGTGATCTTCCCTGAAGGAAGGATTACCGTGACAGGAACATTGATGAAAATCTATGAAGGCCCTGGCCTGATTGCGGACAAGGCAGACGCAATGATATTACCTATCGCCATAGACGGCACACAGTTCAGCACTGCCTCTTATATGCGTGGACGCAGACGTATCTTCTGGTTTCCCCGTATCCACATGCGCGTATTAGCTCCGCAAAAGCTCTGCATAGCACCGGCTATTCAAGGGCATGCACGCAGGAAGGCAGCGACTTTGGCAATGCAGACGTTGATGTTCAAGCTGTTCTGTGCGACCTATGATTATAACAAGAGTATTTTCAGCGCGATCCTGCAGGCAGCTGACTGTTATGGTAAAGATCAGAAATGTCTTGAAGATATAAATCGTGAGCCATTGAATTACCGGCAACTCATCAGCAGGGCCTTTATACTGGCACGGTTATTTCGTAAAGACACGGCAAAACATGAGCATGTTGGATTGCTGCTGCCTAATGTCAATACAACTGTCATCAGTTTTTTGGCATTGCAATATCTGGGACGTGTCACCGCAATGCTCAACTACACTGCCGGCACGCAGGCCGTACTCAGGGCGTGTGAAACAGGCAGGATTAAAACAGTCTATACATCAAAACGTTTTATTGACAATGCAGGCTTGAGTGAGCTTGCGTCTGAACTCGAAAACCAGGTAAACCTGGTTTATCTTGAAGAGCTTCGCACCCAGCTGTCCATAGTTGACAAGCTACTGGGCGTTATCAGGAGTTACTATCCTCACATCCACTATCGCCAGCAAACACCAGACGTAGATCCTGACAGTCCTGCGGTGATCTTGTTCACCTCAGGCTCCGAAGGGATTCCTAAAGGCGTGGTCCTGTCGCATAAAAATATACTGTCAAATTTCGCCCAGGTTAGATGTCATATCGACTTCAACTCGACAGATTTATCTTTCTCCTGTCTGCCCCTGTTCCATTCATTCGGTCTTGTCGGCGGGACTCTGATGCCGTTACTGGGTGGCAGTAAAGTATTTCTGTATCCAACACCTTTACACTATCGAATCATTCCGGAACTTATTTATGAACTCGGCGCCACCATACTGTTTGGCGCCAACACCTTTTTCAAGGGTTATGCCCGTCATGCGCACGGCTTCGATTTTCAGTCATTACGCTACTGTGTCGCCGGCGCGGAAAAATTGCGGGCTGATACCCAACGATTATGGATGGAAAAGTTTGGTATTCGCATTTACGAGGGCTACGGTGTCACAGAGACCAGCCCGGTTATTTCGGTAAATACTCCGGTCGTGTATAAACCGGACAGGGTCGGGCAAATTCTGCCCGACATGGAATATTATATTAAACCGGTAGAAGGGATCAGTGAGGGTGGCAGGCTGGTCGTCAAAGGACCCAATGTTATGCTTGGCTATATGTTGCATGGCAACGACGGAAAAATCGTAGCGCCCATGACTGAACGCGGTATTGGCTGGCACGATACCGGTGATATCGTCGCTATCGATGAAGAAGGTTTTATTTCCATACTGGGACGTGCAAAACGTTTTGCAAAGATCGGTGGCGAAATGGTCTCTCTCGCCGCTGTGGAAGAACTTGCCATGCAAACATGGCCGGACTTTAATCATGCCGCAGTCATACTGCCTGATGAAAAGAAAGGGGAAAAGATTGTGCTGGTGACTGACAACAAACAGGCGCACCGTAAACAGATTCAGCTAATGAGCCGACAGTTAAAATACGGCGAACTCTATATCCCTAAAAAAGTTGTGCTGACAGAGGAAATGCCGCAGCTAAGCACCGGCAAGACTAACTATATTATCCTCACAGAAATGGCGATGGCCGAAGATAAGGAGGGTTCAGGCTGGATTAAAAAGATTACCCGCCTGATAAAAAAGGCCGAAAAACCAGAAACCCCGGCTGAGGCAAAAGATGGCAGCCCGGCGATAGCTGATGACACTGCTCAATAATCTGCCGAGACACTTTCAATGGCGCTGATAAGTGCAAGCCTCATCCAGGCAGTTGGCCTGTGCAGGCTTGTGAATCCTGCCTACTGATGTTCGCCAGTCAATGGCACGAAACCGACCGGCAGTACATCATGCACAAACACCTTGCCAGACAGATCTTTTTCAATGAGTTGTAATGACTGGGAAGCGGATTGACTCCCCACAGGTATTACCAGCTTGCCACCGGGCTTAAGTTGCTCCAGCAGGGGGGCTGGCACTTTCTCGGGTGCTGCTGTCACCAATATCGCGTCGAATGGCGCGTGTTTTGGCCAACCGTGGTAACCATCTCCGATGCGCACGGTCACATTCTGATAGCCAAGACGCTTTAAGGTCTGCTCAGCTCTTTTGCCCAGCTTCTCGACGATCTCAATGGTATAAACGTGCCGGACGAGTCCCGCCAGCACCGCAGCCTGATAACCGGAACCTGTGCCCACCTCAAGCACGACCGATTGTTTATCAACATCGGCCAGCTCCGTCATCAGCGCAACAATATAGGGTTGTGATATTGTCTGACCATCACCGATAGGGAGCGGCCGATTGGCGTAAGCGTAGGTCTGCATGTTAGCAGGGATGAATTCGTGACGCGGCACCCTGGACATGACCTGCATGACCTTTTCATCAAGTGCTGGCTTGCCTGTGTAGTCACTGGTAGAACGGTATGTAGCCTGAATGTCGGAAATCATCTGTCGACGCTGCCCGGCAAAGTCGTCTTCTGCACACGCAGACAGGCCAAATATACTCATCACTATAAATAATAAAATACCAGATATCTGTATTTCAGCAGCGGCTAATCGCATTATTGAAAGCATAGCAGATCGGTTCATTATTTAATGATTTGATATAGGTAGGATCTTAAGCAAATATGACCGTAGTAGACATTGTAATTGATCAGCCACAGATATGACACATGGATGATTTGAAGTTAACTGGCAGAATAGTTTGCCAGTGCAGGTGAATATGGATTTAAAACACCAGCTTGCATCTTGGTGTCACAACATACCGTCTTGTCCATATTGACCAGTCCACAGGCAATCATCAGTATAATTGAGTTTTCAAACTCATCAACATGGCTGCCATAAGCAAGTACTGGCCAGATTATTATGTGCTCGTCCTGCGCCAGTTGCCGGGCAAACCACTCGACCTGAACAAAATCAGTGTTCATCGGCGGGTGCAATCCATGTTCTTTGCAGGCCGCACCGATGGGCAATAAGGCAACTGCCCCCGCAGCCAGTCGCTCCTGTACCTGCTGCCAGTTCATCCTGGCAACCGATACTTCCTGAGCATGATTTTCCATATATTGCATAGTCATCAATCAACAGAAAGTGCCAGTATCATACTGATCTGGCATAAGGGTTTACCACT
>JADFPU010000140.1 GCA_022562175.1 Pseudomonadota bacterium
GATATTGCCGAAACTCTGGATATGCATGAGTCCACCATCTCCAGGGTAACGACACGAAAATATATGCATACGCCACGTGGCATCTTCGAGTTGAAATATTTTTTCTCCAGCCACGTCAGCACCGACTTCGGAGGCGCCTGTTCATCAACTGCGATCAGGGCGCTTATCAAAAAACTTGTTGCCGCCGAGCAACCGCAAAAGCCACTAAGTGACAGTAAAATTGCTTCCATTCTTGCTGAGCAAGGGATCAGAGTCGCCCGTAGAACGATAGCAAAATATCGGGAATCCATGACTATCCCACCATCTAATGAAAGAAAACGCCTTGTTTAAACCAGCAGCCAAGCGGCTGAATAAAACCTGCACATGCTTTTTAATTGGAGGGCAATATGCAAATTAACATTACCGGCCATCATTTGGATATAACACCGGCGTTACGATCCTACGTGACAAGTAAACTTGAAAAGCTGCAAAGACACTTTGATCACATGACTAACGCGCATGTCATCCTTAGCGTTGAAAAAGAACGACAAAAAGCTGAAGCGACAATACATGTTAGCCGTGGCAACCTGTATGCCTACTCTCAGCATGAAGATATGTATGCGGCGATAGATGTATTGATCGATAAACTTGACCGTCAGGTAAAAAAGCATAAGGAAAAGCTGACGCAACATCGCCGGGGCGAAAGCGCTCAAAAAAGTCGTCGGCTCTCTGATATATAACCAGAGCCTTAAATTATTCATCGTCCGCAAAACGATGCAGGTCTCGGATATCATTTCACCAGAACGCGTCCTCTGTGACGTCAACACTGGCAGCAAAAAAGCAACGCTTGAAATACTCGCGGACCTCATTGCCAGTGCGTCTACAGGCCTGACCCAAATAGAGGTATTTGACAGTCTTTTGACGCGGGAACGACTTGGTAGCACCGGGCTCGGGCATGGCGTTGCTCTACCACATGGCCGTCTGAAACACTGTAAAAAAACACTTGGGGCATTCGTCTGTTTACAGGCGGGAATAGAATACGATGCCATAGACAAACAACCTGTTAACCTGTTGTTTGCCCTTTTGGTGCCTAAAGAATCAACCCAGGAGCACCTGGAGATATTGTCAAAACTTGCGGAAATGTTCAGCAACAAAGAATTTCTTGAGCAATTGAAGGTCGAATCATCAGAGGATAATATTTACAAGCTCCTTACAGATTGATGACATGTCAGAGATCACCAGCCAAATTACTGTTAACGATCTTTTTGAAAAACATGGTACCAAACTATCATTGTCCTGGATTTCCGGACAGGCAGGACGCGCAAACATCATCATCCCGGAAGAAAGTGAACAAAATTCCGCTTATGTAGAGAAAGATGATCTTGATGCTGCGCAGCAGGTCAGGCCGGCATCATTGAACACAGCTGGCGGGAAATCGCTGGTTGGTTATCTGAATTTGATCCACCCACATCAGATTCAGGTAATTGGTGGCGTCGAGTTAAAGTATATCGAAGGACTCAGGGACATCACCAGACATGATGCAGTAAAACAATTATTCAAACGCGATCCCGCCTGTATCATTATTGCTGATGACAAGAGAGTGCCTGCGTTTTTAAAACGCAAGTGTAACGAGCGTAATGTGCCCTTGTTTTTAACACCGGTATCCAGCACCCGGCTGACTGACTTCCTGCATTATTATCTAGTCAATCTTTTTGCTGAACTGGTTACTTTGCATGGCGTGTTTATGGAAGTTATGTCCATCGGTGTTTTGATTGCCGGTCCTAGCGGTATAGGTAAAAGCGAGCTTGCGCTGGAACTTATTACCCGCGGTCACCGCTTAATAGCTGATGATGCGCCACAGTTTTCAAAAATTGCGCCGGATATTATTAACGGCACCTGTCCCGATACCTTACTTGACTTTCTCGAAGTGCGGGGCCTTGGTGTAATAAACATTCGAAAGTTGTACGGTGATAGCGCAATCAAGAGCAATAAATATCTGCGGCTGATTGTCAGACTTGAGCCGATTGAAAAAGATCAAATGCTGCAACTTGATAGACTTGAAGGCAGTTATCGCTCCAGGAAATTACTTGATATGGAGATACCTGAAATAACCCTGCCCGTTGCACCAGGTCGCAATCTGGCCATCTTGCTGGAGTGTGCCGTGCGTAATCACAGCCTGCGCATGAGCGGATATAATGCCGCCCAGGAATTCGTCGAAAACCAGCAGTCCATAATAGAGCAAAACAGTGGTTGATGATGTTGAAAAGAAGCGCAGGCTGCTCATCGTTAGCGGTTTGTCCGGAGCAGGCAAATCACTGGTCCTTAATTCACTTGAAGATCAGGATTTTTACTGCATAGACAACCTGCCTGTCAGCCTGTTCGATCAACTTGCCAAGCTTCTGACAGCCCCCATTAATGACTTTCCAGAAAAGGTTGGAGTCGGTATTGATGCACGTAGCCCCGAGTTTGACCTTGCCTCTTTACCCCACTCAATTGCACTATTAAGAGACAAGGGCGTAATCGTTGAAATTATATTTATAGAAGCCAGTAAGAGCGCTTTAACCACGCGTTTTAGCGAAACCCGGCGCAAACACCCACTATCATCAGACGATATGCCACTGACTGACGCCATTGACAAAGAGAGGCGGATCCTTGCAGATCTATCAGATATAGCTGATCTACGTATTGATACCAGCCACATGGTTGTACATGAATTACGCGGTCTGGTCCGGGATCGCCTGGCGAATCGCCCAGTCGCCACATTATCAATGCAGTTTATCTCGTTTGGTTACAAACACGGAATTCCCCGCGATGCGGATTTTGTTTTTGATGTTCGCTGTCTACCCAATCCATATTGGCAAAAGCACTTACGCATGCATTCAGGTAAAGACCAGCCTGTGAAAGATTATCTTGAGCAACAACCGACGGTAATCGATATGGTTAGCCATATTCAAAACTTTCTGGAGCAATTGATACCGCAATTTGACTCCGAAAATCGCAGTTATCTCTGTATTGCTATAGGCTGTACCGGCGGACATCATCGATCTGTGTATATTGTCGACAGGATCTCGGAGTATTTCAGAACGTTGCAAAAACATGTCGTCATCAGGCACCGGGATCTATAAACATGAATGTCGGTTTATTGATATTAACTCATATCGGCATTGGGCCTGCGTTGTTAGGGACCGCGGCATTAATGATGGACGGTTGCCCTTTGCAGGCTAAAATCCTTACTGCATCTGCAGACAGTGAGCCGGAGGAAATTATGCATCACGCCATAGAGCTTATCGCTGAACTGGACAAGGGCGATGGCGTCCTGATACTGGCCGATCTGCCCGGATCCACGCCCTATAATGTAGCAGAAAGATTATTAAAAACTGAACACATTCGAATTGTCACGGGCATGAACCTTTCCATGTTGATTCGTGTGCTGAACTATCCGCAGCTTGGTCTAGACGATCTTGCTGCAAAGGCGGTTAGTGGTGGCATGGAGGGAATCGTGCTGTCAAAGCAGGCCTGATTTCATATATATTTGCAATATCACAGTGAAAAGCCTCGGGATAAAAAATGCATGCAAAATAAATCTGTCACTATCATAAACAAACTGGGTCTGCATGCCCGTGCCGCAGCGCGTTTCGTACAATTGGCCTCAGGATTTAATTGCGAGATCAACGTTACTTTGAACAGCAAGAAAGTCAGCGGAAAGAGTATTATGGGTATCATGATGCTGGCGGCAGCCAAAGGCAAGAACATCGAGATCGACACCTCAGGGCCTGACGAAATGACCGCGATATCGGAACTTGAAAAGCTTGTACTGGATCGCTTCGGGGAAGATGAATGACCATTGCTATGCATGGTGTGGGGGTGTCGAGAGGTATTGCTATTGGCAAAGCCCACATCATAGAGCAGGAACAACTTGATATCCCGGAATATAATATCAAACCGGCACAGATCGATGCTGAAATACGACGACTGCATGAAGCGGTTACCAGTGCCAAACAACAATTGCGTGCGATACGTGATCATATCCCTCCCACCACATCAGTCGATATCGCCTCATTTATTGACACCCACCTGTTAATGCTTGAGGACGCAGTACTTATTCAAGAACCGATACGTCTTGTTCGTGAATCATTTTACAATGCAGAGTGGGCCCTTAAACTTCAGTGTGACGCTCTGGTTAATGTGTTTGAGGAGATGGATGATGCTTACCTGCGTACTCGACGTGATGATATTGAGCATGTCATCAACAGAATTCAGCGCGTTTTACTGAAGCACACGCTTTTACCTCATGAGTCCCCGGACAGCTCTTTGCAAGGCTATATCACCCTGGCCAACGATTTAACCCCGGCCGATACTGTGTTGATGCAACATCAGGGGATTGCCGCATTCGCAACGGAATTAGGCGGACCGACATCACACACTGCTATCCTCGCCAGGAGCCTGGGTATACCTGCCATTATTGGCCTGCATCAGGCACGTCGTTATATCAAGGAAGACGATCTGGTTATCCTCGACGGCATCCGTGGCGTTATTCTGGTTGATCCGGATGAGCGCAGCCTGGCTCACTACCGCAAACTTCAGGAACAGGACCGTAAATATTATTCCGGGCTTATCACGCTTAGAGATACACCCACCCGCACCAAAGACGATACGCTAGTCGAACTGTATGCCAACATCGAACTGCCCAAGGATTTTGAAACAGTCAGGGCAGTTGGCGCCTGTGGTGTCGGTCTGTACCGTACTGAATTTCTCTACATGAACCGTGAATCTCCCCCTGATGAAGAAGAACACTTCAAGACCTATATGGAAGTATTAAACATCCTCAACGGCTTACCGCTTACCATCCGCACACTGGATTTAGGAGCCGACAAACAGGTAGACGGCGGACGCCAGAAAGGTCCGGTGCAGTCAAACCCGGCTCTCGGACTCCGCGCAATCAGACTCTGCCTGAAAGAACCAGCGTTATTTTATCCACAGTTAAAAGCCATCCTGCGGGCCTCGGCTTTCGGTGCAGTACGCCTCATGATTCCGATGTTGTCCAACACTGAGGAAATAGATCAAGTGCAACAGATCATTGAAGAGATAAAAACAGATCTTGATGCTAAAAATATAGCGTACGATCATGATTTGCCGGTCGGCTGTATGATCGAAGTCCCTGCTGCTGCCATTTGTGCAGATATTTTTGCGCAACGTCTGGATTTTCTTTCGATTGGTACTAACGATCTCATTCAGTACACCATTGCCATTGACCGGGTAAATGATGAGATGAATTACCTTTATGATCCATTACACCCTGCCGTACTACGGCTGATAAACACCACATTACAAGCGGGTAGACAGGCTAATATCCCGGTTGCCATGTGTGGCGAAATGGCAGGAGACATACGTAATGCGCGACTCCTGCTGGGCCTCGGCCTGCGTGAGTTCAGCATCCATCCTGCCAATCTGCTGGAAGTTAAAAAGATCATTCTGGAAAGTGACATCTCCAAGCTTGACGACTTTGCGCAGCAGGCACTGTTTGCTAAATCAGGCACCGAGATTGCCACGCTGATTGACGAGATGAACCGAACCCTGCATTGATCAAGGCGTCATTGGTTTAATCCCTCTGTATTTAGATTTCATATTATCTGATAGCTTTAGATAATGAATACTCCCTTAAGATCCTGCCTATGACGGCCAACTAAAAGCCGAAAGTGTTACATTTTCGTTCCTCGAACTGCTGTCGCACTGTTACACTTTGTCTGTCCTGACAATTCATAACAAACATGAACGAAAACCAACGATTAGAATCCTTGCTTGAAGCACTCAGTTCAGAGCAGTTTGATCGTGTTCGTGCACTGCTTTCGGAGTTGCACCCTGCCGAGACCGCTGATCTGCTGGAAAGCCTGCCGCCCAAGGCCCGGGTAAAAATCTGGGACCTGATAGAGCCAGAGTTTGAAGGCGACGTACTCGCCCATACACAAGATGCTGTCCGGGCCGATCTACTTGAGCATATGCAGCCTCAGGAAGTCGCCGAGGCTACAAAAGATCTAGAGACGGATGATGCCGCTGACATACTGCAAGATCTGCCAGAGGAGCTTGTCGGCAGCGTGCTGTTATCGATGGACGCACAAAACAGGGAACGCGTCGCCTCTATCCTGTCTTACCATGAAGATACCGCTGGCGGCCTGATGAACATCGACATGATTCCTGTCCGCGCTGACGTAACGCTTGATGTTGTGTCCAGATACCTGCGCCAGCTTGGCGAGATCCCCGAACAAACTGACAGCCTGATAGTAGTAGACCGGCAAAATAAATACCTGGGGCTATTATCACTGGCAAATCTGCTAACCAGAAAACACGCCGCAACGGTGGGCGAAACCATGACAACTGAAGCTGGCATCAGCGCAGATACGTCAGCACATGATGTCGCCAAACTCTTTGAACAAAGAGACTTGATCTCGGTGCCTGTTATTGATCATGAAGGCAAACTGCTTGGCAGGATAACTGTCGATGACGTGCTGGATGTTATTCAGGAAGAAGCCGGACATACTGTTCTCAGTATGGCAGGCCTGGGTGAAGATGATCTGTTCGCACCGGTCCTGTCCAGCGCAAAACATCGAGCTGTCTGGCTCGGCATTAATTTATTAACGGCTTTTCTTGCTTCCTGGGTCATTGGCCGCTTTGAAGACACTATTCAACAACTGGTTGCGCTCGCCGTATTGATGCCAATCGTCGCCAGCATGGGTGGCGTCGCTGGCAGTCAAACCCTGACCCTTTCCATAAGAGGGCTGGCATTGGGACAGATAAACAAGAACAACTCCCGAGCCCTGATGTTTAAAGAATTAGCAGTAGGGGCATTTAATGGTTTGATCTGGGCCTGTGTGGTCGCGGTCGTCGCGTGGCTGTGGTTCAAGGATATCTCACTAGGTGTAATTTTAGGACTTGCCATGATTATTAACCTGATTGTCGCCGCGCTGGCGGGCGCACTGATCCCACTGACACTCAAACGCATCGGGGTCGATCCGGCAATCGCCGGCGGGGTATTATTGACTACCGTAACAGATGTCGTCGGCTTCATGACTTTCCTCGGCCTCGCTACACTGTTCCTACTGCCCGGGTAATAAAAGAACAACAAAAAAGGATCGAAAAAGAAATGCAACGTCTGCAGCGTGGCATGAAATAAATACCGAAGCCTAATCGATCAATCTAGCATCACCAGCTAAACAACACCCACTGCGGCACGACAAAATCACCATACAGTTCGGTGCTCCTCCTCGTCTCCATCAGGCCGTCGCCATCCTTGTCTATCAGGTAATAAGGTTTGCCCACTACCGGAGTAACCTTGATTTGATATAACCTGCCATTTAGTCTGTACTCCTCGAATATTGCTTCTTCACGACGAATAATAGTGATTTCAGGCTCAATCGGCTGACCGCTTACCAGAGGATCCGGAATATCAGGCGGCGCCGGCACGGCTTCGAACTGTTCTGCCGTATTGCTATCGGCTAAAGCATACGAAAATAGAAACAAGACACCCGCCAGTAGAAAAATTAAACGCTTCATTAATTTTAATCCCATTATCCTGGAATCCGCAGTTGGGCCGGTTTTTTGCTCCACGCAAAAATCGAGCTAATGGCCGCTCCCTTAGTGAGTTGACGTGCATGGACCTCGGTACCCCCTTGTGGGGTGTGCACAAATATCGCGAGCGCAGGACGCGCAGGAGCGATGATTTCACATAGCCAGGCGGGCAAACAGGGCTGCTCGGCAACTGCTCCTCGAACGCTGTTCCTGACGCGTTTCTACCTCCTCCACACCCCACCAAGGGGGTACCGAGGTCCTTGGAGTCGTGCGTTGCTCTCGGTCTCTCGGTTGCTGCTCCAGGCGCAACTCTACCTTCCACACACCCCACAAGGGGGGTACCGAGGTCCATGTGGTCGTGTTCCAGACTCGACTCTACCGATTCCTTCGGCTTTGGCTTCCTGCGTCGCTCTACCGCCTACTTCCGTATAGGCGTCCATGGAATCGTAGCACCTACGTCCATGTAGGCGTATACATGCTGTAG
>JADFPU010000141.1 GCA_022562175.1 Pseudomonadota bacterium
AGAGCTATGCGCCCTCGGGCTCTGTGAAGAGGCTTCCGTAGGCGGGAGTGTGTCGGTGGCCAACTCACGCCTCGACGTCACAGTAGAAATTCTCGGCATCGAAATAGAAATCATACCCGGCATGCCTTTCCCGACCTCGGCACCGTTTGGGGCCGGTTTTGCCCAGGTCGGCAAAACAACACCCAATAAGCTTCATAAACCGAAAATGACGCTGGCCCCGATCGGCCCGATAGAGCCCGAGCACTACGGCGAGGCCGCCAATAACCTGCTGGCATGGGAATCTCCAGGCATACTTCCGCTGGCGCCGGTAGGGGTCTCCTATTTCCCGGATCACCCGATAACCGCAACCAAATCGCATGTTAACAAGCGCTACGCCGGTCTGCCCCATTATGTCGACACCACCGGCAATGAGTCTTTCCTCGGTATCGGCGCACCGAACCTGATTATCGGATTGGTTCTGGATGAAGATGACTTTGATATGAATGCAGCAGGCAGCGGAGCGGAAACCGAGCCAGTGGGCAGGCTGGGACTGACTGAACAACTGGCTGATAATGAACTGGCGGTGATCGCCAAATCAGAATTATATTTCTCACGCCCCACTGATAAATTCGCCAGTCACTTCTTCCGCGCCGATGGCCAGACAGAATTCGGCAATGGCTTTAATCCCTATTGGCAGGCGCGACTGATAGACACCAGCTACCCGGACCGTATAATTGCGCTGTTCATACAGCAGAAAGAACCCGGTTTCCTCAACCTGGTGGAGTCATTCAACCTGTTTTTTAGCGACATCCTGTCATATCTGCCAGGGGGGCCTTAATCGATGGTCAGATATATCATATCTCGCTATCGCGGTCAGGCCATGACCGAGTTTCTGATTTGTACTTCCTTCGTGCTGTTACCCATGTTGCTGGGCTACTCACTGCTGGCCAAATATATCGATATTAAACAGACATCGATCCAGGCGGCCCGTTATGAGGCCTGGGAATACACCGTCTGGTACGCCGATAATACTGAACCCATGACCGGATTTAGCGCCACATCACAGCCTTTGAAAACCGTTAACCGGGTCCGGGATGAGACACGCCGACGCTTCTTTACCGATCCCATGGATGCCGATAATTCACTGCCGATACGATTTAATGATGCCGATACCGGCTGGCAAATAGCGGATCGAAACCGGCTGTGGACCGATCATAAGGGTAATCGTCTTTATTCCGGGCTAGACGGTAGCGCTGCAAGTGTACAGAGTTCCGAGCCCACACCGACCATACCTGTGATTGGCGATGTCATGAATAGCCTGCTTGATATCATCGATTTTGCCTTCAGCGCCATCGGTTCATTAATGAACTTTATTGGTTCATCTGTAGGCTTCACTGCCATCAATACCGACGGCTATGCCAAGGCGACTAGCTCTCTGGCGGTTACATCCAATCCGCAATTTATTGACATGGGCGCCATGACGGGACCATCGGCTGCCAATATCACTGCTCTGAATCAGGGTAACCTGATGTTCTCATCCTCCGCCGGTGTGCTGACCGATGGCTGGAATGCGGGCGGCGTGGAACACACCTATAACCAGGCAGGGGGAACCGTGCCCACTGTATTATTGAAAGAACTGCTTAACCTGCCTGTGCTGGGCACAATCTACGATGTGGTGACGATTCTGGCGCCGGAACTACGCCGATGCCATCCCAGTATCCCTGCCTTGCAACCTTTCGGTAGTCCTGATAAAGGCAGCCTGTGGTGGGGCCATATCGACATCGATGCCGTTCACCCGGATCGCCTGTCCGGCGGCGGCAGCCATGTCTGTGATGACGCCGGGCGCTGTGATTTTGTACCGAATATTCCGAGGCCCGATGATTTGTGGGACTGCATACCATGAGCAGTGCTGTGTCTTATTCACACAAGGGCATTAGCCTGCGGCAAGTGGTGTTAACACTGCTCGGGGTATTTTTCCCGATCCAGCTGGCAGCCGAGCCGGACTTTCCTGCGCCCCCAAAGGCCAGCGTTGAATGGGTCGGCAAGAATATGCAACTGAATGGCATACGCTCAGATATTCGTGCCTTTCACAGCAAAAAATCATTAGAGAAAATTGCCGATTTCTATCGCAAGGAGTGGCAAGAACCGGTTGATGGAGGCGACAAGGATGAACAACTACCGGGTTATACGGAGACCGGCGCCATGGCGCCCTGGTACCTGCTGACCCGCATCGAAGACGGTTATCTGATGACCGTGCAGATACAGGAGGCCGATCGCGGCGGCAGTTGGGGTTATCTGGCCATCAGCCCCCTGCCTGACAAAGATCTGCAGATTGAACCCGGTAAGAACATACCGAAAATGCGCGGTAGTAGTGTTCTCAGCGAATTGAAGACCGAAGACCTGGGCCAAAAGGGCCGGACTCTGATCGTCTCAAATGAGCATTCCATTGCCAGTAATGTCAGTTTTTACCGGAACCATTATCAAGGCAAAGGCTGGAGCACAGATATCGATCGCGAAGTTTCCCGGGGGAAAATGCACACGTTGGTGTTTAAATCCAGACGAAAACGCATTAACATCATGTTCATTGGCGATCACAATTCGACCAGGATAGTCATTAATGCAGTGACCCACTCAATTCTATGAGATGAAAATGCCCAGCAGCATACATACGGCTTGCCGGCAGGCAGGTCAATCGATGGTTGAATATACAGTGGTACTGGTGTTCGGGGTCATGGTGTTGACGACAGGACCGGGTGGTGACGTGATCCTGCAGCTAACAAATGTCATCAAGGATAAATACCAGGGCTATTCATACAGTGTCTCCTTGTCATATCCACCGGTCTATGACAGTCTTGGAGAATATTTAATAAATGAAACCAATGCCATCAACCCGAATGATATCGTCGGTGAATTACAACGATTTACCAGCTTCCCAACCCTGCCTGATTTTGATGATGTGATGAGTCAAGCCGGGGTAAGTTTTCCTAACAGTCCTGCAGACGTACTGGATGGCGTCGGCTCATTCTTTTAGGAGATTTTTTTTAGTACATTGAAGCTAGCGTTATTTGTCATCCATCATTTTAATTAATCTATTAAAGAGCGGATCATGGCAAAGAATAAAGACAACAAGACCTGGCCATTATTGATCGGAGCAATCGGCTTCGGTATAGCAGCTGCCTTATTATCAGTCCTTTACTTAAAAAGCCGTGAAGCAGCGATCCGGGCCAGTCTGGAAGGACCGGAGGTGCTTGACATATCGGTTGTTGTTGCCAAGAGCAACCTGGCAAAAGGACAACAAATTAACGCGGATTTGTTTGCCGTACGTAAGATACCGGAAAACTTCGTCCACCAGGATGCCGTGTCCCCCAATGAATTCAACAATTATCTAGGACGCTCACTGACTGCCAGTCTGGGCTCGGGCAAGGCCCTGCTGAAAAGCTTTATGGATGAAAGCTTTCCCATCGATTTCTCCGATATCATTCCTATGGGTCAACGGGCCATGACCATCACAGTCGATGATGTCAATTCAATAGGCGGCCATTTACGTCCGGGCAACTATATCGATCTGTTCGTCAATATCCCAATGAGTTTTGATACAAAATCAATTGCTGTGGCTTTCTCACAGGGACTGAACGTGCCCATTCCGGAACAGATATCAGACATTATCCCAGCTGAATTCCTGAATCAGGTTGCCGATCCGGAAGTCTTTGAACAATTGCTAAGCGGGGCCTGGCCAAAGGAAATGATACTGCCTGTGGTACAGAACGTACGTGTGCTGGCGACCGGCAAGGACCCTTATGAAGAGACACTGGATCAACTGCGGCAACCCCAGCGTCGTCGGGAGGGTCATTTCAGCAACATTACGGTACAAGTTAATACCGAACAGGCGGCCTTTATCACGCTTGCTCTGGACAAGGGAGAACTGCTTGCATTGTTACGTAACCGCAACGATGACAGTGCCAGCAATTTCACCTACGTTGCCATCCGGGATTTACTGAATAATGCCTCGGAAATGGCAGAAGAAGAAAGACAGCGAAATTCCAGGGCGGATGTTGCTGCCGGGGTTGATGCCAGTGGTAATCTTGTCGATGCCAACGGTAAAATACTGATGAGCCGTGATCAACTGGCGGCCGCAGGCTATATCGTTAATGAAAATGGACAGATTGTGGATAAGGACGGCAATGTGATCGACGCCAATGATATCGTCATTGGTCCGGACGGTAGCGTCATGACCAGGCAACAGCTGGCCGCCGCCGGGTTCACCGTCAATGCAAGCGGCCAGATAGTGGATGCAAACGGTAATGTGGTTTCAGCCAGTGACATCATCGTTGCTGCAGACGGGACTATCATGACTACACAACAACTGGCTGCTGCCGGACTGTCATTCAATGAAAAGGGCGATATCGTAGACAGCCAGGGCAGAGTTGTCTCACCTGATGACATTATTGTCACTGCAGATGGAACTGTTATCTCCAAACAACAACTGGCTGCAGCAGGGATGTCCATCAATGAAAAGGGCGAAATCGTGGATAAAAATGGCAATGTCATCTCCAAGGAAGAGTTTGCCAAGGCTGGTTTCAGCATCAATGAAAACGGAGACATGGTCGATAAAAACGGTAACATCATTTCACCAGAAGATGTCGTTGTCACCAAAGATGGCAAGGTCATGTCTAAACAACAACTCGCCGCTGCAGGTCTAACTATTAATGAAAATGGCGAGATCGTTGATGAAAACGGTAATGTGGTTGATCCAAAGGATATCGTAATTGCAGCTAACGGAAGTATTATGACAAAACAACAGTTGGCAAAAGCCGGACTAAGCATCAATGAAAACGGCGAGATCATAGATGAAAACGGCAATGTTATATCACCAGATGATGTTGTCGTTGCATCCGACGGCAGTGTCATGACCAAACAGCAACTGGCCGCTGCCGGGCTGTCGATAAATCAAAACGGACAAATTGTTGATGCAGACGGCAATGTGGTCGACCCCAACGATCTGATTACCGGGCCCGATGGTACTGTTCTCAGTAAACAGCAACTCGCTGCTGCAGGATTGAGGGTTAATGACAAGGGTGAAATCGTCGATGCAGACGGCAATAGCGTGTCAAGCAAAGATCTTGCCCGAATTGCCAAAAATACGCCTATAACCGGGACAAGAAAAGAGCCCGGTCGATATGATCTGATAATCGGTGGCGCCAGCAAGGAAGGTGTGGCAAAAGTCCAGAAGCTGTCGATTGCAAAATAACAGAGCTGGTAATAGATGACTGCGCGCCAGTTAATCGGACTTTTTCTACTGATGCTCGGCGCTATGATCTGCTATGCAGAGGATGCATCGACTGACGTTTTGGAAATTGAAACAGAAATAACGGGTAGCGGCCTGGTGATAGAGTTTGAAGCAGGAGAGTTTTCTGACGAAGAAATTGATACAGAGACCAAATCAGCTGCAACATCAGTTAACACCAGGCAACGTTCAAAAAATGCAGCTATTGAAATGATCGTTGGTGGTCAGGGGCAAGACGGTGTTGCCAAAAAGAAAATGATCTTTATAAAAAATTAAAGATTTCATGACTGCATGATAAAAACACGGGGAGTTTTTATAGCATGATAAAAAAAATATTCATCGGGAGTTTGTTACTGTTTTCGACCTGTCTATGTGTTGCTGATGAGATGATAGAACTCTATCTGGGCGAGATTAAGATCCTTGATGTCGGCGATATAAAACGCATAGCAGTCGGCAATTCCAAACTGTTAAGCACATCTATGTTAAATAACGGTCAGCTGTTGCTCATCGCCGAAGGCGAAGGCGACAGTAATGTACATATCTGGTTTGACAATGGTACAGAGCAGGACTTCTACGTTCATATCAGCAAGGTGTATGGCCTGTTAAATCAAAAAGCAGATGAAGTCAAAACCCTGCTGGAAGACGTTACCGGTCTAAATGTAAGGATTGTCGGTAAGCGCATCGTACTTTCCGGTCTGATCGATACTGTGTACACGCCGGCAATTGATACCATCAAGGCGGCCTTCCCTGAGGTTATGGATCTGAGCCAGAAAGGTGCTGTGCAGGACATGAGCCTGCCGGACAACAAAATGGTGATCATGAATATCAAGATCACTGAGTTTAACAAGAATTACCTGGAAACCCTGGGTATAAACTGGGCCAGTAACATTACCGGTCCCGCCGCCGCCATTGGTCTGGACCTCACGACAAGGAAATTTTCCAGTGGTACTCCATTCGCTGTGCCATCAACCAGTGACACATTCAAGGATCTTCTACCAACATCTAAGGCCCTGGGTTTCTTCGGCATTGCTACCGAAATAACCTCACGCATCAACTTCGCAGTCAATTCCGGTAATGCCCTGATCCTGGCTGAACCCCGGCTGGCGGTCCGCAGTGGTGGCGAAGCGACCTTCCTGGCGGGTGGTGAATTTCCTATCGAAATTTCCACTATCAGTGGCACTACCATTGAGTTCAAGGAATTCGGCATTGCCCTGAGCGTTGCACCCGTGGTCGACGCGAATAATAATATTCGTGCCCATGTCTCGACCGAGATTAGCGCAATAGACCGCTCTGTTTCTGTGGGTGATGTACCCGGTTTACTCACACGCAAAACCTCTACCGATGTCAGTTTGCGATCCGGCGAAACCCTGGTGATGTCCGGCCTGATTAATCAACAGGCATCCAAGGATATCTCGCGACTGAAATTCCTCGGCGATATCCCGATACTGGGTGCATTATTCCGATCCAAGACCTTTCGTGATCAGAAGAGCGAACTGGTTATATTTGTCACACCAACCGTTTTTGATGCTGATTCTGATCTAAATAAAGAAGCGATAGAATATAGTAAAGCAGGCATACAATCCGTTATTGAAGCCATTGGTGAAAAATCACTGGAAATCATTGATTAAAATAAGGACTGGTAATGTTTAATGTAATTGTTAATAACCATAAAGGAGAACGGATAAAAAATTTCACTTGTCCGGTTAGTGAATGCACTATCGGCAAGGCCCGTGATAATTTTATCCAACTACGTGGCTGGAAAATTGCCCCGCACCATGCCGAGATACATCGAACATCTGACGGTTTGTTTATATATGATAAAACCGGCCAGGCCCGTGTCAAGGTAAACGGTAAGGACATAGAACAGTACGGTCCTATTCGTTCGTCCGATGTCATCGTCATCGGCGGTTACCATATTACAGCCGGTGCCAGCCTGGATACTGATAATGATGTGGATAAAGATGATTTCGAAGACTTAAAGACCGTCATCGGTGTGCAAAGCCATAACGTACTGGAAGATTCTGAACAACTCAGCAAGACCTTAATTGCCATTCAACACAACGAGAAATTCAAGTGGCGCAACCGGGTGCATGAAGAATTACTGGCGGCGATGGACCTGCGCCGAACGGATATCAGCAACATGGACGAAGCAAAGCTGCGTAAACACGTTAAAGGAATGATCGATGAAATTATCAAGGAAATGGCTTCCAAATTACCCGCTGATGTTGATCGGGAAGTGTTGGCGGCTGATGTGCTGAATGAAGCCGTGGGACTGGGACCACTGGAAAGATTGCTCGCCGATGATTCCATCACTGAAATCATGGTCAATAAGTATGATGATATCTATATCGAGCGAGCCGGCAAGTTGACCAAATCCGATATTACCTTTTCCAGCGATGATGCCGTCATGACGGCCATAGAACGTATCGTTTCACCTCTGGGCCGACGTATAGATGAGAGTTCACCGATGGTCGATGCTCGTCTCAAGGATGGTTCGCGCGTGAATGCCATTATCCCGCCGCTGGCGCTACGCGGACCGTGCCTGACCATTCGCAAGTTTGCCCAGGAAAAACTCACTGCCAAGGATGGCGCACCGAAGGACACGTTCGGGGCGAGTTCGGTCGCGGC
>JADFPU010000142.1 GCA_022562175.1 Pseudomonadota bacterium
TCGCAGCAGGCAGATGAGGATAGCCGGCAACAGACGCAACCGGCAGCGACCCGCAAAATAGTTGGACAGGCTGATATACAGGCCGAGGTTGTGGTGCTGGGCGCCGGTCCAGGGGGCTATACGGCAGCTTTCCGTGCCGCTGATCTGGGTAAAAAAGTCGTGTTGGTTGAACGTTATCCTGCCTTGGGCGGTGTTTGTCTCAATGTCGGTTGTATCCCCTCCAAGGCATTGTTACATGCTGCAAAGGTCATCAGTGAAACAAAAGAAATGCGGGAATTTGGCATAGACTTTGGTGCGCCTGAAATAGATAAAACCAAGCTCAGGGATTGGAAACAAAGTGTGTTGGAACAACTCACCAATGGCTTAAAAAGTCTTGCCAGACAACGAAAAGTTGAAGTGGTGCAGGGCACGGCACAGTTTGCCTCAGCTAATCAATTAACGCTTGAAACAGATTCAGGTGCAAAAAGCATTGCCTTTGAACAGGCGATCATTGCCGCCGGCTCACAGGCGGCGAGGCTTGCCGGCTCACCGGATGACCCGCGTATTATGGATTCAACCGATGCGCTGGAGTTGGAAGAGATCCCGGCGCGTTTACTGGTCATCGGTGGTGGCATTATCGGTCTGGAAATGGCGACCATCTATGCAGAGTTGGGCAGCCGCATCACGGTTGTGGAAATGCTTGATCATCTCATTACCGGTGCAGATGCAGATCTGGTGAAGCCCTTGCAACGAAGGATTCAAAAACAGTATGAGAATATCTATCTTGCTACCCGCGTCAGCAGTATCAGCGCAGGCAAACACGGCCTGGATGTGACGTTTGATGGTGCCGTGGCTCCGGAAAAGCAGCGTTTCGACCGGATATTGGTGGCGGTGGGGCGGCGGCCGAACGGTCATAATATCGGCGCTGAGCATGCCGGCCTGGTTGTCACTGAACAGGGTTTTATCACGGTAGATAAACAACAACGGACAAATGTACCGCACATTTTTGCTATCGGCGATATCGTCGGAGAACCGATGCTTGCCCACAAGGCCGTGCATGAGGGCAAAGTTGCGGCTGAAGTCGCTGCGGGTCTGAAAAGTCGTTTTAATGCGAAGGTTATTGCGTCCGTGGCCTACACAGACCCTGAGATCGCCTGGGTGGGTGTGACGGAAACGACAGCACGGGCAAGCGATCTGGATTACGGTAAAGGGGTCTTCCCCTGGGCAGCCAGTGGCCGTTCATTGAGTCTGGGTCGCAACGAGGGTATGACTAAATTATTGTTTGATAAACGAACGAAACAAATTATCGGCGCTGGCATCGTTGGCCCCAATGCCGGCGATCTGATCGCTGAGGCTGCCCTGGCGATAGAAATGGGCTGTGATGCAGAAGACATTAGCCTGACCATACATCCTCACCCAACCTTGTCAGAGACGCTGGCATTTTCAGCAGAGATCTTTGCCGGGACTATTACGGATTTATATATTCCGAAAAAGAAATAATCATGAGTTAGTTGTTAAGGTAAATGCAACTCTGTGCACTGCAAATGCAGTCAAAGACAATGTCTACTACGGTCAAATTAGCTTAACATACCAACTATAACTTGCGGCTTACTGGTGACAGCGAAAATAAAAATTGCAGTGATAGCGGGTGACGGTATCGGTAAAGAAGTGATACCCGAAGGCATCCGTGTGTTGGAAGCAGTCGGCAGCAAACACGGCCTGGACTTTCAGTGGACAGAGTTCAATTGGTCTTGTGAGACCTATTTGCAGACCGGTCACATGATGCCGGAAGATGGCATCGAGCAGTTACGCAGCTTCGATGCTATCTACCTGGGGGCCGTGGGTTTTCCTAGCGTGCCCGATCACATCTCGCTATGGGGTCTGTTGATCCCTATCCGCCGTGAATTTGATCTATACATTAACTTACGCCCGGTGCGTTTGTTTGAAGGCGTGCCCTGTCCCCTGGTCGGCAAACAAGTCGGTGATATAGACTTTTATGTGGTACGAGAAAATGTCGAAGGCGAATACTCCGATATAGGCGGTATCCAATATAAAGGCACCGAGTACGAAACGATCATGCAACAAAGTGTATTCACACGCCGCGGAGTGGATCGTGTCTTAAAGTATGCCTTCGAACTTGCACAGTCTCGTCTAGACAGGCATCTGACTTCCGCGACAAAATCCAATGGCATCATTCACACCATGCCCTTTTGGGATAGTCGGGTCGTGGAGATGGCCAAACAATACCCGGACGTTTCGGTAGACCAGTATCACATCGATATCCTCGCTGCCAACTTCGTGCTTAAGCCGGAACATTTTGACGTAGTGGTCGGCAGTAACCTGTTTGGCGATATACTCTCTGACCTGGGTCCGGCTTGTACCGGCACCATCGCGATTGCCCCGTCTGCCAATATCAATCCTGTGAAGACCTATCCATCCATGTTTGAACCGGTGCATGGTTCCGCACCGGACATCGCGGAGCAGAACATTGCCAACCCTGTCGGGACGATCTGGGCCGGCGCCATGATGCTGCAACATATTGGCTATCAGGCAGCGCACGACAGTATCATAAAGGCCATTGAAAACGTATTGCGTGAAGGTGGTAATTTGACTCGGGATATGGGCGGCGCGTCCTCCACTATTGAACTGGCTAAGGCGATAGAAGCGGCGATCTGATAGTGTATATTTTATCGAAATCGGTGATAGGTAATTGTGTCATGAGCAAAATTGTATCACTCGGCGATGCCGGCTGGAAAAAGCCTATTGTGCCGGCGCCTGAACAAGTGGCACGCTATGAATCCAGGCTTAAAGTATTGAGGTTTGCTGCCGACTAAATGACAGGAACATATTAATTTTGATCGCAGCAACGGGGCAATCTACAAAGGCTATATATCATGGCATTGAAAAGCGCAAAGAAAACACGCGAGCTGCACTTGCTCTTACCGGGGTTAAGTAGAACCACACGTGAGCTTAATCGCCAGATAATCAGCCCTGCTATACGTTCGCTTACCATAAACGATCTTACCCCGGTCATGGAGATGATAGCGCGTGCCAGAGCTGCATACATTGCTGAGTTGTTTAATATGACAAAGGCCGTGGCAAAAGTTTTACCGGATCAGGCCCAGGTGCAACATCTGAAGCAATTGCGTGAGACATACGAAGAATTATTACATTGCTCCGGGGAACTGGAGACCGCAATTGAAAAGGGCTATATCGATGTGCAGGACCCTTCAGGTTAAGTCAGATCTTTTCTCTAATTCGCAGGAGAGATAAACGCGCCAAGCGCCCACTCGTAGTCCGGCTGGCTGATAAGAAACCCGCTATTATGGTCGCCCCTCATCTTCACGAAGGATTTTGGCTCATTGGCCGCCTGAAATATCTTCTCTCCAAGGCGGAACGGAATGATCTCATCGTCGGGGCTGTGCAGCACCAGCACAGGGCACGTCACCCGCCTGATATGGGCCGCAGCATTGAAATCGTAACGCAGAAAAATCAATCGGGAAAGAATAGGAAAAATCACATTGGCCACATCCCTCGCGGAGCTGAATGTGGACTCGAGAATTAGCTTTCCCGGCTGAATCTCCGCAGCCAGCTCTGCCGCCACGGCGCCACCAAGCGAGCGACCGAACAGGATGATGTCTTCCTGATCGAAGCCTCGCTCATTTGTCAGATAGCGCCAGGCTGCCCTGGCGTCTTTATAAAGCCCATTCTCATCAGGTTTGCCCTGGCTCTTACCATAACCCCGGTAGTCGAAGATAAAAACATTCAGGCCAAGCCGGTGAAAGATCTCTACGGAGGCGCCGCGATGGGAGATATTGCCCGCATTACCATGAAAAAAGAGCAGGATCTGCTTCGATCCATGACGTGGGATGTACCAGCCATGCAAGCGCACGCCATCCTCGCTATCCAGGAAGATATCCTCATACGCAAGCCCCCACTCCGCCGGTGTTTGGCCAAGCGTTGCGTGAGGGAAAAAGATCATCGAGGGTTGTTGTAAATACATACAACCATTTAACAGGGCCAGCCCAAGTAGCAGGAGCAGGATGTTTTTTATTATTCGGTTTTTCATGCCGTCTGGTAGTCCGTCAAAGCAAGGTTGACAGAAGTATCTGTTGGCCATCCTCTATTGCAATCCGCGCTTACCCATGACGCAGACGCTACTGCGGATTGATAAATGAACTGTTTCATATCATTCTCTAATGGCCACAGTCTGTGGCCTTATAATGATGTTTGGCCGGTTATGAATCCCCTGAGACTTCACTCCGAAGGTTCCGGCCCCGATTGCACCACCATTCCAAACTTGCGCGCCTGGGACATGAGACTTTTCACAGTAATGGTTCGTGCCGGGCTGATGGGAAAACCGGCGGCGCGCAGCGCCCGGGCGGTCCAGACGTTGCAGGTGTTGAACAGATGATAGCTCTCCCTGGACAGGTAGAAGTGGCTGTTTCCGTAGAGGCCGGGACCCAGTGATGTGGCGTTACCGGCTGCGTCAATGGTGAAACTTGCCGCAATGGTTCGTAAAAGATGTGCAAAATCGACAGACGGCAAGTCGATCTTAATGATCTCGCTCAAGGGGAAATAGGCTGGCACAGCGCCACTGAAACCGACAATGTGCAAGACGCTGGCGGTAGGCAACATGGCCGCCTTGAGGACAAGCCCCATGTTGGGATCCGGTGTCTGGTAAAAATTCATGTCTCCCCAGCCCACCTCCAGATATTCCGCATCGGGGAAATTTCCATGTGCTGGCCAGACGCTGTCAGGGATGTCGGCACGCCGCAGCACAATCCCGGCGTGCCAGCCGTGGTTGACCAGAAAGATCGTATTGCGCGGCTCGCCTTCACTCGGTGCGGATGCATCCCTGGCCGGCGCCGTACAAGCGCAGCAGCTGGCTGCGAGTATCAGGCTCCAGATTCGAATCCTGCTCATTTCAGCGGTGTCATAACAGTGTGCAGACAGTGCTTATGCTGCCCGGTCCGAGAGTTCCGGACTATTGTGCGTGTGAACCATCACAATAAGGTGGATTGTTGGTCTTTCTGCACATGCATATATGCGCCTCTCCACCTTTGGCCTTAAATGGCAGCGGTGTGATAGAGGTGTCTCTATGCGAGCCGTCGCAAAATGGCTGACCGCCGGATTTACCGCAGGCACACCAGTAATATTCTTTACCGGCCTGCAGTGCCATTGCCATAGGCTTGTCATCAGCAGCGATAGGTTGATCTGACATTTCTTATTCTCCCGTTTGTATATGGATATTTATTGATTATCTGGTGAAACACGCCAAAAATCCGGTCGAGTATGATTAATCACTTTTTCCTTAAGCACTGATAAGCTATGAGATCTCAATAGACAGATCAAGGATACGTTTTTTTAAATCTTCTGCCGGGGTATTCATAGGCAAAGGCGCACCAAAGGCGACAATGATGTCTCGTTTTATATCATCGCTGCGTATGGATTTGGGTTTATCACTGGAGCGTGAAAACCAGCTGCCCCAGAGTCCACTGAGATAAAAAGGCAGGATGAGCCCGCTAGCATCGGCTGCGGATTTCTCATAGCCATGTTTGAATTCGGCCAGTTGTCCGGAGCGGCTAATGCTGCCTTCGGAAAACAGGCAGACTACTTCGCCCTGGTTGATTAAGGCTGAGATAGTATTGATAGCATCCTTGCTGGCGCCACCAGCAAGGGGTATGACACCAAAGAAATCCAGCAACCATGTAAGATACCATCGCGGGGAGACGGTTTTCTCCATTACGAACCGGATCGGACGTGGCGAGGCCATCTGGATAATCGCCCAGTCTATCCAGCTGATATGATTGCCCAGCATCAATACTCCGCCATGCTCAGGTATGTTTTTCATGCCAATGACTTCCAGTGTATACCTTCGGCCAATGATAAAGCTGAACAGGAAACGGGCCAGGGATTGCGGCAGTTTGTAAAGAGTGTAAAAGGCGCCGAATATTGCTGTAAACAGCAACAGGGTGAAAATACTTTTACTGCCAAGACCTAAAAACGCAAAAACAACCGTCATGCCGAGGAAGCACAACATGGCTATATTCTGGATAAAATTATTTCCAGCCAGAATTCTGCCGAGTTCGTGCTCGCCGGCATGAAATTGGATGAGTGCATTCAACGGTATGATGAACAGACCACCAAACAGTCCGAGCATGAGAAAATTTGCTGCTTGCGAGACAGGCGTTGCCAGTTCTGGTAACAGCAGCAAACAGAAGGCAACACCGAATGAGCCAACCGGGATTAAACCGGTCTCAATATGATCTTTTGAAAAATGCCCGGCAATTAATGAACCGAACATGATGCCGATACCTGCACAGGCCATCATGCCTTGCACAATGGCTGTATTGGTCAAACCCAGACTTTCTTTTGCAAAGGCAGGAAAGGCGGCCAGCAGCACTTGCCCGATGGACCAGAACACAGACAGACCAATAATGGATGCAATTATGACTTCGCGTTTGATGACGACATTAATATTATTGCGAAAATAAATGCCACGTCGATATTGACGCCAGTCAAAGCGCATGGCCTCATCGACGGCCTGTTTTTGCGGTATTGCATAGGCTAATATTAATTCGATCAAGGCGCCGCACATTAAAAACCAGCCGAGCGGCGCGATGGCTTGTATCAATTCAGGCTTGTTATTGTAAGTAACCCCCACCAGATAGGATTCGAACAAGATTGAGAATACAAACGTACCGGCAAGAATCGCGATAGTCGTTGTCGCCTGGACCATGCCGTTTGCCATGCCAAGATGCTCCTTGCCGACCATTTCCTTGATATAGCCATATTTGGATGGTGAGTAAAAAGCGCTTTGTACCGCCAGTAAAAATGTCATCGCGAAGGCCGGCCAAAACAAGCCCAGATGGTAAAACAAAGTGATTAACGCGGTCAGCGCCAAGGCTGCCCAGGCGCTGATACGCATTACCCGGTTTTTCGGGTATTTGTCCGATAAATAGCCAGCCGGTGTGAACAACATGATGAAAGGCAACAGGATCAGGGCGTTGACGATGGCTGTCAGGATGATCTGGGTTTGGCCGTCATAGATCTTGAAGACGGTGTTTTGAATGATGATCTTATGGCCCAGATCGATGAACGCATTGAGGAAGATCACCAAGATATAAGGTAAAAACCCAGTGAACCTGAATAGTCTGCGCATCGTTATGCGTCCTTTACTGTCGTTGTGAAAAACTGTCACAGTTGCTGAATGAAACTGATCATGCCGCAGTGCGGATACGGACTATTCTCACAGCGGCTAAGACAGCTGGATGATAACGTCAGCCGACTGATAATAATAGATGGGATAAATTGAGAGATTGACTCTCTAAGGGATTAATGCGCCGTTGCTGGCAACGGTTGGTTCATATAAAGAACAATGCCGCTGCTGCGGGTACTGTCAGCCAGAGCAATCCCTTGATCAGAAAAAAAGCAAAGGTCACCCTGACAAGTTTTTTTTGCAAGCCTTTAATTTTCAGCCAGGTGGTTCATGTGGGCACTTATTTTCATAGCTGTCAGCAGGACACGAGTGAACGTGTTCAAAGGTGTTTACTATGGCGGCAATACTGTCCGAATCTTTAGGGCAGGGGAGCGCCAGACTGAATGCTGAGTAAAGGCGAAGCGCGTAGCTCTGTGCTTGGTAATCAGTTAGTATGACTATCATTGGCGGATTGATAGAAGCGGGCTCAACTAAAATAAGGCTCTTCAGCAGAATCTGTGGGTAGATACACAACAGTCCTCATGAGATTGGAAAAATAGAACTGCGTCATTCCCGCATGCTTACCCAGTCAAGCTGGGCACAAGCTTAGCGGGAATCCACGACTGCATGGACCTCGGTACCCTTGCGGGGTGTGCAGAAGGTACGATTACAGGGAAGTAATCGGTACGACCCCAAGGAT
>JADFPU010000143.1 GCA_022562175.1 Pseudomonadota bacterium
CTGACAGTCATTATCATCAATATGGCAAGCAGCCGAAGCCGGGAAGAAAACTGGGGCATCTGACCATCCGCTCAGATCAGCCTGAAACGGTTGAAAATCTGGCTCAGCGCGTGGTATCACAAATCAGCCTGTTGGCAAGTCAGGTGTAAAGTTATAATGGCAGTACATTTATCTGGCGCTATAAAGCAGCCCCTTAAATTAAGCATCGAACAGGCTATCGAGCGTTTAAAACAAGGTGGCGTGGTAGCCATACCGACAGAAACCGTCTACGGCCTGGCAGCCGAAAGCCGTAGCGCGCATTTTTACAATAAAGGACAGGCCCGCTGACCACCCGTTAATTATTCATATCGGTGCAGGTGCTCAAATACAGGATTGGGCACGCGATACTCCGGAACTGCTCTGGCCATTGGCCGAGCGATTCTGGCCGGGGCCATTAGCGGTTATATTGAAAAAAAAAGCCGCACGTCAGCGAGCTGATCACCGGAGGTCAGGATACGGTTGCGTTACGCATCCCCAGACACCCAAAAGCCTTGCAATTATTGATCGCATTGAAACGCGGCCTGGCCGCGCCTTCAGCCAACCGCTTTGGCCGTGTCAGCCCAACAAAACCACAACATGTTATTGACGAACTGGGCGATGACATTGATGGTATTGTTGATGGCAGTGTTTGCGCGGTAGGGATCGAATCGACCATCCTGGATTTAAGCAGTCAGCAGCCGTCAACAAAGTCCTCGAACTCCAGGTTTGCATAAGGCACACTACGCACCGACAACACCACTGCTGTTACTGGAAAAAACCACATTGGATATTCAGTTAAAGAAGTGCCTGGCATGGGGATTAAAAATTAATGTATGGTCAGCCGCATACCCCATCATCAAACATCGAAATGTGTTTTGGCAGCCATCACGCTGATCCAGCGCCCTCCGGAACACTCGCAATGGTGTGGCGTGCTTGATCGTTTGACGCGTGCGGCAGCGCATTTTTCGCCCGAATTTTGCCCATCTGAGTTAAGCATCCCGGAGTTAAAATGCTCCCATTAAGCATTAATGATCTCACCACCATTATCCTAGAATCCGCAGTTAACCATAAGGCGCAAAAATCAAACAGCAGGAATCTATTCTTCAAATATCTCTGCAATCCCCGGTTTGCCCTGTTTTATTTCATCAATCGTCAGGCCGGCCAGCTCATGTGGAAACACCAGCCACTTATCCGTCTCGTGGATGTAATAATCCGGGATCAGATCCACCTTGTTGTTCGACGGCTTATACCAGGGACATGCTATTTTCAGATTGTTCGGCATGTTTTTTCGTGTATTTGCCGAAAGCTGCTCAATGGCCGCTTTAACACTCCGGCCTGAATCGAAGACATCATCGATAATGAGCAAGGAATCTTCAGCATTAATGTTTTCGATAATGTAATGTAAACCGTGCACACGAACCGTTTTTGATTGCTCATTGATACCGGTATAAAATGAAGTGCGGATAGCGATGTGATCGGTAACTATCCCCTTATAATCCAGATATTCCTGTACCGCGATGCCAACCGGCGTGCCGCCACGCCATATGCCGATGATAAAATCAGGTCTGTAACCGCTTTCATAAATCTGCGCGGCAAGCTTGAAGGAATCAAGTAAAAGATCCTGTGCGTTTATAAATATTTTCTCCATTATGCCCTGTGCCTTGGTATATTCAGCGAATACCGATGAGGATATCGTCTGCACCAGTCTTTTATCATCGCTACAGTATATTTTAAAAGTGGATGGGAAAGCGGCATATTGGCCGCAAAAATCTATTCTTACATATTAGTCTGACAGGCCCAAAAAACGCTGAAAAATTAAATCTCCCCATGCTAACGCACGGGATTTTATTTCGCGATAAATATTGATTGATTAAATCTTTAAAAAAATTAAACTTTGCAGCTTCAGAATTCATTATATATTTCAATTTTTCATAAAAGGCCCAGCTTACATGACTGCACTAATCTGTGGATCTCTCGCTTACGATAATATTATGGTCTTTCCAGGTCGTTTTAAAGATCATATTCTGCCTGAAAAAATTCATATCCTGAACGTTTGTTTCGTTGTGCCTGATATGCGACGGGAATTCGGTGGATGTGCCGGTAATATTGCCTACAGCATGAAATTACTGGGCGCTGAAGCGCTGCCTATGAGTACTGTGGGCAAAGACTTTGCGGGATACGCGAGTTGGCTGGATAAAAATCATATATCGCGCGACTATATTAAAGTCATAGACGACGCCTTTACCGCACAGTGTTTTATCACAACTGATCTGGATGATAACCAAATTTCCACATTTCAGGTCGGCGCCATGGCCCATTCACATGAAAATACAATATTAGACGCTGATTCCATTTCTATCGGGATCGTAGCGCCTGATGGTAAAGACGGTATGCTGCAACACTCCCAGCAGTTTGCCCAGGCAGGTATTCCTTTCATTTTTGATCCCGGACAAAATGTCCCCATTATGGAAAAGGATGAGTTACTAACATGTTTTGAACATGCCACCTGGCTGACTTTTAACGATTATGAATGGCAACTTGTCGAGCAAAAAACCGGTTTGTCTACAGACACCATAACCGATATGGTTGATGCACTGGTTGTCACACTGGGTAGCAAAGGCTCTGTTATTTACAGCAAAGCTAATAGCTACGAAATACCGCCGGTCAAGACAGAAATAATTAACGACCCTACGGGTTGTGGCGATGCTTATCGTGCCGGCATGCTATATGGTTTGATGAACGATATGGATTGGCAAACAATAGGACGTATTGCATCTTTGATAAGCTCAATTAAAATTGAGCACCACGGCACGCAAAATCACAAATTCGAAAAACAGGAGTTTGCAGATAAATTCAAGGAATGTTTCGATTATTCTCTGTGATTGATGAATTGAACCATAGCAATGAAGACGCCTAACGTGCCGAGCAGACAGCAAGACTATTTGCCGAGTACCTGCAGGCCCTGTGTGTCAACCTGAGCCCATACACTTGCTGTTTGGGATAACATAGATTTCAGGACGACACATATAGCTCAGAACCATGCCAAAAAGATAACGGCGATGTCGATTAAACCGGCAAATTGAGCCATTATGATTGCTCGTTTAAGTGGCAAGTAGTGCAGCGTCAAGGGCGATTTCGATCATCTCATCAAATGTTGTTTGACGATCTTCTGAGGATAGTGCCGCGCCGGTGCGGATATGATCGCTGACCGTACAAATGCTAACAGCCTTGGCGCCGAGCTCTGCCGCCAGGCCATACAGACCAGCGGTTTCCATCTCCACGCCGAGAATATTGTATTTTTCCATAACATCGAACATCTCCGGATCGGGGGTATAAAACAAATCCGCAGAAAACATATTTCCAACCTGAACCTTGATTTGTTTTTGTTTGGCAGCGGTAACGACATTTTCCAATAGGTCAAAATCCGCAATAGCGGCAAAGTCATAACCCTTAAAACGCCTACGATTGACTGAAGAGTCGGTCGATGCACCCATAGCAACGACGATGTCGCGTAATTGAATAGATGGGCTAACGGCACCGCAACTGCCGGCGCGAATGATATTTTTTACAGCGTATTCGGTAATCAATTCCGTTGCATAAATAGAAATCGAAGGTATACCCATACCATGACTCATGATGGAAATCCGGGCGCCTTTATATTCCCCGGTAAAACCCAGCATATTACGCACATCGTTTACTTGTTTGATGTTATCCAGGTATTTTTCCGCAATATATTTTACCCGTAAAGGATCACCGGACATCAATACCGTGTCGGCAAAATCCCCAGGCTGTGCATTGATATGTTTTGAAGGCATCGTCAGGTTCTCTATATGGATTGAGTATTGACTAATAAGTTCATCAGTAGGCAGTTTATGCATCGCTGAGAATTGTTAGTCGTTTCAAGAAGATAAATCGCGCCACCCAGAGAGCGCGCATTGTTATATCGCTCAGGTAGAGCATCAGCCTGAATAAGTTCATCTTATGGAACGATGTCTTCTTATAGTGCTTATACTGGTATTATTTGGTTAGCCCCTATCATTTGTCAATTTATGATATATCTTGTTTTCCACAGATAATTGGTGCTTGAATTTCAGAAAACCTGTTGCCGATCGATGACATCATTTCGCATTTGGCCTATGTGACTGATGCACAAGATGTGATAAGCGTGATAGTTGATGGTAAAGTATTGATGCGTGAGCAAGAGGTATTGACGATAGATAAAAACCGCGTGCGCAAACAAGCACGAGCAATTGCAGCAAAAATTCAGGAATACCTCAGGAAAAAGGGGACAGAAAAAAAAGGCACATTGTGCTTTTCTGTATACGATCACGGTTTCATATCCGGGATTTTAAAACCTGAATGTGCCCTATTTCCTGATTCATATGGAGTTTGCCGATGCATGAGACGATATGCGTAATCTTTGATTTTGACGAGACCCTGGCGCCGGATAGCACTTCCGGTTATCTGAGTCGCTGCGGTATTGATGTGCCAAGGTTCTGGCAAGAAGACGTAAAGCCACTAATGGATGAGGACTGGGATCCTGTGCCGGCTTATCTTTACAAAATGATTGATATGTCCAACTCGGGGAGTGTCGACCCCATCACCAGGGAGTCGTTAATAAGCTGGGGCAAGGAGATTACATTATATGAAGGTGTTGAAACGATCTTCGAACGACTTCGTGAAGCATGTAGAAAAACCAACCCGCGCGTGACCGTTGAATTTTATTTAATCAGTTCCGGCATAGGAGAAGTTTTAAGACACACCAGTATTGCCCATGAATTCAGTGATATCTGGGCATCGGATTTTGTCTACGACGAAAACGGCAAAATAACATTCCCGAAACGGATCGTCAGCTTTACCGACAAAACACGTTATATCTTTCAAATCCAGAAAGGCATTTTCGGCCCGGCCTTTCGCGGCAAACCATTTGAAGTAAACCGAAAATTTGATAATGCACAGCTGCGCATCCCGTTGAACCAGATGATTATGGTGGGAGATGGTTATACGGATATTCCGTGTTTTTCACTTATCCAGAAAGGTGGAGGTATAGCTTTAGGCGTCTACGACATTGCCAACCGCGAAAAATGGGGACGCGCCTGGGGATTTATTGAAGATGGACGTGTTTCCAATCTAGCCCCAGCAGACTTCAGTGCAAATTCAGCCACAGCAAATTCATTGATCATGGCAGTTGAGAATTTTGCAACAAAGATATCTTTAACAAGTCATACGTATCAAGGCTAACTAGTGTCCATCCAGGAAGAATAATTAGGAACCAGAGGAACTCTGATAAACTATCCCTAAGAGATTAATGGAAAAGACTCAGGTTATTGTTGATACTGACAAGCCATTCCGCCTTATCAATCTGAGGTGCTTCAGACAAATCTGCTCGAACAGTTTTCATCGAATCGTCTTCAACGCTCATATGATTCGTGCCGGGATGAGTCTGATAGTGGGATTAAATAACGCTCAGGCTCCGCTAAAATCTTCTTGCGTGCCTCAGACAGCGATGTTTCCCCGGCATAACTGACAGCAGAACGTAAATGCCCGCGAATGCGCGACAGAATATCGACCACGCTGCCCTTATAGGGAACCTGCATCTCCTGCCCTTCTGCAGGTGTCTCTAATGCTCTATCCAGTTCATCATTATCATCTTCATCATATAAAGTATTGAATATGACTTCAGGGGAGGTCATGCCCCGGTAGATCTTCTTTTTCATATTGGTTGCGGGATCCTCGATGACACGACCCGGTGCTTCGTCAGTACCGGCCAGCGCACTGCCCAACATCACTGTCGAGGCGCCACAAATGAGAGCGAGAAAAATATCCTTGTCATATCTGATACCACCATCAGCGATGATAGGCACAGCTTCACCAACTGCCTGCCGGACTTCACGAATAGCTTGTAGTTGCGGCACGCCGGCAGCGGTTTCCAGTCGTGTGCGACAACCTCGCCCTGAACCAATACCCACCTTGATTGCACTGGCGCCGATGTCTCTCAGGAATAAAGCCCCTTCAGCCGTTGCCACGTTGCCACAAATCAATGGTATATCACCGCAATGTTTACGCAACGATGTCACCGCTTGTTCCATAACAACCGAATGCCCGTGTGCAATATCAATCACCAGACAATCGGCGCCGGCTTCAAGCAAGGCATCGGCACGATCAATGAAATCGCCACGAGCACCGATTGCAACGGCTATCAGCAAGTGACCCTTATCATCTTTACTGGCATAAGGTCGTTCGCGCATAGAAAAAACATCCTTGCGGGTAATAAGACCATGAATCTGTCGCTTGCTATCCACTAACGGCAGTCGCTCTATGCGTTTCTCAAACAGGATACGTGAGGCTTCTTCCGTACTGATATCAGGCTTTTCTGTTATCAGCCGTTCAAACGGGGTCATGAATTCTTCGACCGGCCGATCCAGAGCATCATTTGTCCATGGCAGATCACGCCTGGACAGTAGCCCGGCCAGAATACCACTGCCTGCCTCCGTTTCGATAAGAATACTGGTGATATCATTGCTCTTGCCAAACGCTATCGCCTGTTGGATGGTTGTACCCAGAGGCAGGCACAGGGGATTCTCGATGACCGCGCTTTGACTACGTTTTACCTGCGCCGTCTTTCTTGCCTGGCGTTCAATTGACATGCCCCGATGCACCACACCGATGCCGCCTTCCATCGCCATGGCCCTGGCCATATCGGCACCGGTAACACTGTCCATATTGGACGAGACAATAGGTAAATCAATCGATATGTGGTCAGTCAAGCTGGAATCCAGGCTAATATGACGCCGGCTTTCACTCAGACCTTTCTGGGGTCGAAATAAAAAATCATCGAAAGTCTTACCGATCCAAAACGACTCATCAAGTTTCTTCATATTGGTTACAGTATTGATCACTAGTTCGCTTCAGTCAGTAACTCCTGCTGAGCGGATTCACGCCTGGACTTTCGTTTGGAACTTGCATGTTTCCTTAACACTGCCTTCAGGTACTGGCCGGTATAGGATCGCTTTTCCTGTATGACTTGTTCAGGTGTTCCCGTTGCTATAATTTCACCGCCACGCTCACCTCCCTCCGGTCCCAGATCGATGATCCAGTCAGCAGTTTTAATCACATCCATATTGTGTTCAATCACGATCACGGTATTGCCATGGTCACGTAAGCGATGCAACACATGCAATAAATTTTTGATATCGTGAAAGTGCAGACCGGTTGTCGGTTCATCAAGAATATATAATGTTTTACCTGTATCGCGTTTTGATAACTCCCGTGATAATTTCACACGTTGCGCCTCGCCACCGGAAAGCGTGGTCGCATTTTGTCCTAACTTTATATATGACAGCCCGACCTCCATCAATGTTTGTAACTTGCGTGCAAGGACAGGCACTGCATCGAAAAATTCTCGTGCCTCTTCCACAGTCATCGTCAAGGCCTCATGGATATTCTTGCCCTTGTAATGTATGTCCAGCGTTTCGCGGTTATAACGTTTGCCCATGCATATATCACAATTCACATAAATATCCGGCAGGAAATGCATCTCCACCTTAATCAGACCATCACCCCGACAGGCCTCACAACGCCCGCCCTTTACATTGAAGCTGAAACGTCCCGGCTTATAGCCACGAGAACGGGCTTCCTGCGTCGCTGCATACAGTTCGCGGATCGGTGTGAACAAGCCTGTATAGGTAGCAGGATTTGATCGTGGTGTACGCCCGATAGGACTCTGGTCAATATCCACAACCTTGTCGAAGTGTTCGAGTCCTTCAACTGATAAGTAGGGGGCTGTATTGACATTACTGCCGTTTATTTCCTTTGCCGCAATTCGGTACAGATTATCGTTCA
>JADFPU010000144.1 GCA_022562175.1 Pseudomonadota bacterium
TGCCTGGTTGTTCATCATCCAGGCGGTGCTGATCGGCACCCTGTTCCTGTCAGCCAACTATTACCTGTGGTGTGGCATGGGCCGTAGCGACGGTGCGGTCCGTTATAACGGCTACATTAAATATATAGCTATTGTATTAGTTGCTGCCTTCCTGGTCTGGTTCACCCCCCACACGCTGGTGTTGACCAACGCCGAGCTAAAGGCGCTTGCTGGTCCCTACCATAAATTCCTCGGCCCCCTGGGTCTCATGCCGGCCAAGAATAGCGCGGTGAATATCATGATCATCTTCACGACATTGAGTTTTCTCATCTACCGCCGCGCCAACAAGATCCCGACAGTCTCCTGGGCAAGCACCGGCAATGCCATCCAGGTGGCGCTGTTCAGTGCCGGTATCGTAAATATCCTGTTCTTAGGCATATATCACGGCTATTTCACCAATACGGCATACAAGGTTGCCTCCTCCATACCCCAGGTACTGACTACCCTCATCCTGATCGTCGCCAGCGGTCTCATTGATGCCCTGATTTATAAGAATGCCAGGATCGTGGCGCCGCTGCATTGGGGACGTGTTCCCGATCGTTCCCAATATGCCCTGTTCCTGCTGGCAGTCGCATTTACCTGGTTAATGGGCCTGATGGGCTACATCCGCTCCGGCATCCGCCAGCACTGGCATGTCACCGGGGTGTTCCGCGATAACTCGGTGGAAGCATTCACACCTACTCTAGGCTATGCCGCCAATATTGTCTCTATCGGTACGATCCTGTTCATGGCCATGTTGATCTTTATCTTCTGGATCAGCCAGGTGAGCACCAGGAAGACCGTTACCGAAGGCTACTGGCGCTAGCGGCAGCGATGAAGAATCTTCTGAAAGTCGTGCTCTTCAGCCTGTTGACCATAGGTTTCTTTGCCGGATTCGCCAACTACGGTATCCCCCGGATTGAACCGGCAGCACCGCCCAAGGAAGAGAAACTGGACTTGAGCGCCATGACCATGGACAGCTTCATCGCATTGGGCGATCGGATCTTCAACGGCAAAGGCACCTGTACCCTGTGCCATAATGTCGTAGGCGGCCGGGCGCCGATGCTGGACCGGGTGGCGGTGGTTGCAGGGGAACGGTTGCAGGATTCACGTTATCGGGGTGATGCCAAAGATGCAGAATCTTATATCTATGAATCCATGCTTGAACCCTCGGCTTATGTGGTAGCCGGTTTTGGTAAGGCAGGCAGCGGTGACAGCGTGAGCCCGATGCCTGATGCCTCAGCCGGTAGCATTGGTTTATCGGATGCAGAGATAAAAGCGGTCATTGCCTATCTGCAGGAGCTCAGTGGTGTCGAGATAACCGTAAAGATCCCCACTGGTGTCGAACAGGATGTGGAAAAAGAAAAGGAGTCGGTAGTGGCGGCTACTCCCAGCGCACCACTCACCAATGTCGATGAGATCATTAGTAAACATGCCTGTGGGGCCTGTCATAAGGTCGCCGAGCAGGTAGGTCAGATAGGACCGGATCTGACATCGATCGGAGCCAGCCGTGACCGGGAATATCTGCGTCGTGCCATCCTGTACCCTAATGCGGACATCGCCGAGGGCTTCATGCCGAATATGATGCCCGGCACTTACGCAACCCAACTCTATGCCAGTGAATTGGAAGTGCTGGTCGATTACCTGGCCGCGCTAAAGTGACCTGAAAACGCATGAGCGATAAATCATGAAGATCCCCAGGTTACTACAGGCCGTCTTGGTTCTTCTGGGTGTCTATTTCGGTTTCATCCTGCTGTTCGATGTCATCCTGAAACAGGTGATCCCATCCAGTTTGCTGAACATGTACATGTTTTTCGTCGTCGCCGGTGTGTTCATGGTCTTTACCTTCACTGAAGAGGGGGCTAAAGAACTGCTGGCACCGATCAAGGCCCTGGTAGAAGATCCGAACAATAAGACTAACAGGAATATTGTTTTTATTATCCTGCCCCTGTTGGGAGGCGCTTATACCTATAACAAGCTGCTGCCCAGCTTCGATGCCCCGGTCGAATTACGCACCATCCATCCGGCGCCACCCGCCTCGCTCAAGGCATACGGTAAACGATACGACATCCTCAACCTGGAGAATCCCTACCGTAAGTTCGAGAAAGAAGACCCTGAACGTTTCAAGGAACTGATTGCCGAAGGAGGCGCCGTCTATATCCGTAACTGTCAGTATTGCCACGGCGACAAATTGGACGGTAAGGGACCTTACGCACAGGGCCTGAACCCTATGCCAATGAATTTCCAGGATGTGGGGACCATCGCCCAGTTGCAGGAATCGTATCTGTTCTGGCGTATCGCCAGCGGTGGTCCCGGTCTGCCGAAAGAAGCATCGCCGTGGATCTCCTCAATGCCGGTATGGCAGGATTTTCTCAGTGAAGAGGAGATATGGAAAGTCATTCTTTATCTATACGACTATACCGGCCATCGACCCAGGACCTGGGGTGAAGAATAAGATGGCCGGCTATAAGAATATCGTTAACGGCGACATCAGGCTGATGCTTGGCGTGCTCTTGCTGGCAGTCGCAACACACTCCCCGGCGAAGCCAGGCGATGCCGAACAGGGTGAGCAGATCTATTCCCGCCGTTGCGTACTCTGTCACAGTGATGAGGGCGATGGCCTGGGTCCGGCCGCCGAGCGGCTTAATCCGCCACCGAGGGATTTCACCGCCGGCATCTACAAGATCAAGACCACCGGCTTCGATGATATGGCGCCTGCAGACGAAGACATCTTCCGCATGATCCGCGACGGCATGCCGGGCACCGCTATGCCCGAATGGGCCGATGTCCTGTCTGAGCAAGAGATTTGGGACCTGGTCGCCTATGTCAAGACCTTTGCCGGGTATGAAGGGGAGGAACCTGGCGAACAACTGGATTACGGCGAGCAGATCCCCTCTTCACCGGAAAGCATTGAAAAAGGCAAGGCGCTGTACCATGACCAGGATCGTTGCAGCGAGTGCCATGGCAAGGATGGTAAAGGCAACGCCGTCAAACGTCTTAAGGACGACAACGGTGATCGTACCTGGCCGAGAAACCAGACCAAACCCTGGACCTTTCGCGCCAGTAACGATCCCAAGGACATCTTTACCCGCATAACTACCGGCATACCCGGCACCCAGATGACTTCCTTCGCCAAACCCTCAAGCGAAAAGAGACTCAGTATTGAGGAGCGCTGGCATATTGCCAACTATGTCCAGTCGCTGGCCAAAATCGAACAGGTGGTCAGGGCTGAAAATACCGTAGTGAAGGCGGAGAAGATCGACGATGACTTGCCGGATTCCCCGGACGATCCTCGCTGGCAGGCAACACAACCCACTACCTTTTTTTTAGTTCCACAGATCATTGCCAAGCAGCGTTTCTTTACTCCATCCAATGACACCATCACCGTGCGGGCACTCTATAGTGATACCGAACTTGCCATTCTGTTGGAGTGGGATGATCGTACCAAGAGCATCCCCGGAAATAAGTTGGCAGAAAAAATATCTGATGCGGACATCGGCGAAGACGCCGTAGCCATACAACTTCCGATTGAAATTCACGACAGCATGGAAAAACCATACTTCGGCATGGGAGATGCCAACAACCCGGTCAATATCTGGCATTGGCACAGCGGGACAACAGAGACAACGGAGGGTATAAGCCTGCTCAACAGCAAAGGTTTTAAAGAAATCGAAAAGCGCGATGCAGCAACTATTGGTATTCACGCCAAAGGCCTTTATACCGAGGGTACATGGCGGGTAGTCATGAAGCGTTCGTTGACCACAGCAGAATCGGATAAGGACCTGCAGTTTGTCAGCGGCAAATTCATCCCCATTGCCTTTGCCGCCTGGGACGGCAGCAACAGCGAAAAAGGCTCGCGCCATACCATGACCACCTGGTACTGGCTGCTGCTCAAGCCTGCTACCGGCGCAAAGCCCATCATCGCAGCACTGCTGGTGATTGTCGTTATCTTTGCTTTACTGTTTTTCTGGGCACGTAGTAGGCAGCCCCACCGTGGCTGAGCAAACCACCGCCAAGAGAGGAGTCAAGACCCGGTTGCTTGGTTTGATTATGATCTTCCTCAGCATTCTGGACAGCATGCTGTTATGGCGTGCAGGTATGCAATCAAATGACTTTTATCTTTTACTCTTTGTCGTTGGAGGTTTCCTGTATGCAGTGGGGACAATCAGAGGGCAATAACTACAGTTTGCCGGATAACCAACCATAAGGAAAAGAGATGAAAGATAAATTAAATAAGAATATACAAGGACTCAACATCATGAAACCTTGCACCTTGTGCCTGGTAAGCTTTCTGACTCTACTATCTGCTATTAGTCATGCTGCGGATTCAGCACGTAGCGGTCTTGATATGATCGATATCTTCAGTAGTTTCCGCTTTCGTTATGAGAATGATTGGGATTCCAGCAGGAGTAATAGCAGTGAACGTAGTGATCGATCACGCATGCGTATCCGTGCCCGTGTCGGTGTCAAGATAACACCCAACGACCATTTTGAGTTTGCCACCCGGATCCGCACCGGTAACAAGAACAGCCAACAGTCGCCTCACTTCACCATTGTTGATTTTTCCAATAACCCCACCGGCGCTAAAGAAGTCGTGGTCGATAAATGGTATCTGAAGCTGAAGCAAGACAAGCTCTGGGCCTGGGGAGGTAGAAACAGCCTGCCTTTCTGGAAGCAGAACGAACTGTTATGGGACGATGATGTCACGGTCATTGGTGCTGCAATTGGCTTGAAGAACTATGACCTTGGGCCCGGCAAACTCTCCCTTAATGCAGGCTACAGCCGGCTACCGGATGGCATGCAGCATAACTACGGCGGCATGGGCATCGGCCAGTGGGTCTACACAAGCAAGCTTGGCGATATTGATTTTACTGCTGCCGGTGGCGTTTTGGCCCTTGATGGCGCCAGCAGTCCTAGCAAGGGAGGTTTGCAAAGTGGTAACAAGGCACGCGACTATACCCTCTGGATCGGCAATCTGCAGGTCAAAACAAAAATTAATAATATACCAATCAAACTCGGCTTCGATTACATGCATAACAGCGAAGACTACTCGGCAGCGGAACTGGCCGGGACACCGGCCGGCACCAGCGCCAACGATATCGAAGGGTTTGATGTATTTGTGTACCTGGGTAAACAAAAACAACCGGGTGATTGGTTAGTTGGCTACACCTATGCCGATATCGAGACCCTGGCAGTTAACTCATCATTCGCGCAGGACGACTGGATGCGCTGGGGCTCCGCAACCGATACCAGAGCGAGTGATTTCCACGGCCATGAATTCCGCTTTGGCTATGTCTTGCCCTGGAAGTGGAAGGTGCTGGCCCGGCTCTATATGGTAGAATCCAATAACAATTCGGAAGATGGCAACCGTTTCCGTATCGATTTCAACCGCAAGTTCTGGTAGAGAGGAGGAACCATAAACGCATTATTTTGTCAGATAATTTAATCATTATTATTGTTGTGATGGTTGCTAATCAGAAAACAATTAACGAATCGCTTTTAGAATGAAGGAGGAAACAAATATGAAAGACACAAAGATCCTTATGAATGTTACATTGGCTGGTATTGTGGCACTGGGTATGGGTGGTATTGCCAACGATGCCCAGGCCGCCAAAGCCGGTTTCGAAAAATGTGCCGGCATTGTCAAGGCCGGGATGAATGATTGCGGTACGGCGAAACACGACTGTGCCGGGCAGGCGAAAACGGATGGGGGGGCAGATGAGTGGATATATGTCCCGGAAGGGACTTGCGAGAAGATCGCCGACGCCACTCTAAAACAAGCTGCCCCCAAGACGTAAGCCTTTCTTCTATTCATTATATATAAGATTGTGAGCCGATTCCTGATCCGGAATCGGCTTTGTTTTTATTGGCGCTGATTATGGCGAAGTTTGAACAGGCAGTAATATCCGGCGCAGGCATCGGCCTGCGTTCACAACATTACCAGGAAATCCTGGCGGATAAGCCCGAAGTAAACTGGTTCGAGGCGCTGACAGAAAATTATTTCGGGGATGGCGGCTTACCACTCCATCACCTGGAGAAGGTCCGTGAGCACTACCCAATCACCCTGCATGGCGTCGGCATGTCATTGGGCTCTACTTCGCCGGTAGATCATAATTACCTGGCAAAATTGAAAAGGCTAATCGAGCGATTTGAACCTGCATACGTCTCCGATCATCTCGCCTGGGTCTCCGTCGACGGGCATTTTGTCCATGATCTTGTACCTTTTCCCTATACGGAAGAGGCCCTGAAGAATTTTGTCAATAATGTCATGCAGGCGCAAGACTATCTTGGCCGTAGTCTGTTGATCGAAAATCCCGCGAGCTATCTCGGCTTTGATTGCGCAGACATGACCGAGTGGGATTTTTTGCGGGAAGTCGTTGCAAGAACTGAATGTGACTTGCTTATTGATGTAAATAACATCTATGTCAGCGCTGTCAATCATGGTTTCGACGCCCTGGAATACATCAAGGCGCTCCCCCCGGAGCGGGTCAAGGAGATCCACCTGGCCGGTTACGAAGATCATAAGGACTACCTGTTCGATACCCACGGTTATCGTGTGCACCCACCGGTATGGGAATTATACCGATCCGCACTCGACTATTTTGGTCCGGTAGCAACGCTGATTGAATGGGACACCGACATACCTGGGTTCAATGTATTAATGGAAGAGGCATCCAAAGCTGACCAATTAATGAGAGCAGTCGCATGACATCACTGCACACCATACAGAGTCTGTTTTACGATGCCGTATTTGACCGTAAGAAAGACAGTTCAGCATTAAGCGAGATCTCTGAATACATCAATGCAACACCAGGGCTTAACGCACAGGACCATTTCAACATCTACCGGGACAGCATCATTGCCACCCTGAACCGGGCGCTGCGGGAAATCTATCCCGTCTGTTGCCGGTTAGTCGGTGAAAAATTTTTCAACGGCATGGGTACTGAATATATGCGCAGCCATCCGTCATGCTCGGCAGATCTCGCTGAGTACGGTGGAGACTTTGCTGAATTTATTTCAGGGTTCAAGCATGCATCGGAATTGCCCTACCTTGCCGATGTCGCACAGCTTGAGTTAGCCTGGCACAGGGCGTTTCATGCGGCGGATGAATCCGGTCTTGATCTCGCTGCACTGGATGAAGTATCAGAAACAGATAAACCACACATCGTTTTTTACCTGCCCGTATCGGCAAGCCTGATTGCATCGGAATTCCCTATCCAGCATATCTGGCAGGTTAATCAGTCTGATTTCGAAGGCGATGATCGTGTGGATCTGGATGAAGGCGGTATTAAACTGCTGATCTGGCGGCAAGACTATACCATGCGCATTGATCCCATGGATGATGTCGAGTGGTCCATACTCAAGCAGATCGAGACGGGTCATAGCTTTGACTCGTTATGTACAATCTTATCTGAAAATAAACCAATAGCCGATATTGAAAATATATTGCCCGTCCTCGTACAACGCGGCTGGATTGCTTCATTTTCGATCGATGATTAACAGCAACCTCACTACAGGATCCGTGGATTCAACTTGCTAGTGCAACAGAAGGGTAGATGTGTCGAATCATCTGTCTTATTTCGTGATGTTATCCTTGCGGACCATTATAGATCGCTTCGATAAGTGTATTAACTGAAAACATACCACTAAACCTCCGCGTAATGTTACCGTCCTTATCAAACAAAACCGCAAAAGGAAGCGCCGTGCCACCATATTGTTCTAATGTCATTTTTTGTTTTTCATCGAAATCCGTCATATCGATCCGATAAGAAACGAGATTAACTGAGTGG
>JADFPU010000011.1 GCA_022562175.1 Pseudomonadota bacterium
GGCGGGACATGACATCCTGCTGGCCCGAACTGCCTATGAGCGTGCCGTGAAAAAGGGTGTCGGCGTGAAAATAGTTTTGTAAACAGCGGGTGTCATCGCCGCAATCAATCACAAGTTGCGGTTAGAAGCGATAAATTTCCTGGGTGTCAACCCTGTAGCCGCTTTAAAAACCCGGTAAAAATGAGCAAGATCACCAAATCCCGCCTCTATGCTTGCATGGAGAATATTTTCAGTTTCAAGCAACCGCGTTTTTGCCTGTTCTATGCGCAATTCCCGAATGTATTGATTAACCGTCTTGCCGGTCTTCTCCTTAAAGATCTGGGTATAACGTCGATACGAAAGAACTGCGATTTCGGCGAGGTCCTTGATTTGCAGGGGTTCATGCAATTGTTCTCTCAGATATTCGAGACTGCGGGCGAAGGTGCGTTCTCTGCTAGACAGTGCTTCATGTTCGATTGACTCTTGCCGGGCGCGCGTCAACATCACCAGTAATTCGATGAGTTGCGCCCAAATCATCGCATCGGCACTCACCTGGGCCCGGCGCTGTTCATAACGCATTAAGCGGATGCTATTGAAAATACCTGCTTTACGGTGGGCATCGGCAATATCATAAGATGTCAGCCGTGGGAAAATCCGTTGAAATTGCTGGATCGCCTGGGCAGCGGGTTTGAATGGTTTCAGGGCAGGTGGATAGAAACATACGAACAACTGCATGGCGGAATTATCAGACTGATTTTCCCAGTAATGCGCAGTCCCTGAGGGAATGTAGATCAATTGGTTTTCCGAAATTGCAATAGTTCGATCCGGCAGTATGAGCGAACTGCGGCCGTGTCGCGTATAGCACAGTCGCTCGTGCTCAAACAGTCCGTAAGGCTCTGTAAAACCGGGTGAAAGAAAGCGTTCGAATGTGTGTATTCCTTTTTCGCGTAACGAAGGATTAATTGCACGCTCGCTGATTTCTGGCATTGCTCAAATCAAATTGCCGAATGTGCAAATAATAATAAACCGATCTGACCAAGAATTCAATGTGTTGTTGAAACGAAAATGTATCTTCGGGAATAGCCCCGGTAATTGATAAGAAGGAGCGTTTGGCATGAAATACAGTTCACTTGAGGAAAAAATTCAGCGGCAGGGAAACCCGGTCGAAATGTTGCGGAATGCCCAGGTTGGGACGTATGTCTTTCCGATTCAAAGCGAATTTACCAACTGGCGCGACGAGCAGGAGTCCTGGCGCAAGACGGCCATCTTTATGGATCAGTCCTATCACATGACCGATCACTACATAGAAGGTCCGGACGTGGTTCGGTTGCTGTCCGATCTGGGTATTAACTCATTCAAGAATTTTGGCCGGAACAAGGCCAAGCAACTCGTGGTCTGCAACTACGACGGCTACGTCATCGGCGACGCTATCTTGTTCGGCCTGGAGGACCACAAGGTCAATATAGTCAACCGTCCGGCTTGCGGCAACTGGGTGGAATTCCATGCAACGACCGGCGGTTACGATGTAAAGGTCGAACGTGATGATCGCAGCCTCATTAACCCCAAACAACGCAAGGGTTACCGATACGAAATACAGGGACCAAACGCCTGGCAGATTCTCGAAAAGGCCAATGGCGGACCAATTACCGACATAAAGTTCTTCAACATGGGCGAGATCAAGGTTGCCGGCCGTACGGTGCGTGCACTACGGCATGGCATGGCGGGTGCACCCGGACTCGAGCTGTTTGGACCGATGGAAGAAGGCGAGGAAATCAAGGCCGCTCTTCTCGAAGCCGGTAAGGACTTCGGGCTCCTGCAGGCTGGCGCGAAGACATACTCGACTGTTGCCCACGAGTCCGGTTGGATACCTTCGGAGCTTCCGGCCATCTATTCAGGTGAAAAGATGAAGCCCTACCGTGAATGGCTCAGCGCCGATGGCTTCGAAGCGAATGCGTCGCTTGGCGGCAGTTTCGTATCCGAAAACATCGAGGATTATTACCTGACGCCATGGGACCTTGGTTATGGCCACATCGTCAATTTCGACCATGACTTTATCGGCCGTGAAGCGCTGGAAAATCTCAAGGACAAGCCGCACCGCAAGAAGGTGACACTGTCGTGGAACAACGATGACGTCATCCGCATATTCGCGACCTTGTTCCAGGACGGAGACCGGGCCAAATTCATGGACATACCCGCATCACACTATGCGACCTTCCCCTACGACATGGTTCTTCATGACGGAAACATGGTCGGCATCTCCTGCTATCCGATATACACTTCGAACTTCCGTCGTTGGATTTCACTTGCCATGGTCGATGAAAGCTTGAGCGCTGACGGGACTGAAATTACTGTTCTTTGGGGCGAGCCGGACGGCGGGTCGGCCAAGCCGGTAGTCGAAAGGCATGTGCAAACCGAAGTGCGCGCCACCGTCGGTCCATGTCCGATCTCGGATTATGCCCGCGGTAACTATCGGTCTCGCGCTTAAGCTCGGACAGCCGCTGGCATACGCCATTGAAAGGTGAATCCGCAGTGATTGGTTGTCGAATACGCATAATGTGTTAGACGTGTACGGCGTCATGCATGAATGCTAGAGTAATATGATGATACAAGGAGTTGACTAACCTGGAGGGCTGAAGTGAAAATAACTGCATATGCTGCAACAATGCAAGCGGTATGGTTTAGCGAAGATATGGGGGAAACCTGGCTTCGTCCGCCCACACCTACCGGTGGTTTTTATAATGAAATCCGTTGTTGGGCTGTATGTACGCACCCGCAGCGCCCGGGCGAAGTTCTGGCAGGAACCGATCAAGGACTGTATCGTTGGAGTCATGAACAACAACGATGGAATTACATTCCTTCTCCGATGGATGATCTGCATATCCTGCAAATTGCACAATCTCCGGATGATCCGAAAATCATAATATGCGGTACCCGCCCCGCTGAAATTTTTATCTCTGAAGATGATGGAAAAAGCTGGCAACGGAGTAATCTCAATGCTGCGACTGAATGCTGGTTTATCAACACTACCCGTGTAACCTCGATTCAATTTGACCCTGCCGATGCCGATACCATTTGGATCACAATTGAAATTGACGGTGTTTTCCGTTCCAGGGATAGAGGTAAAACCTGGGATCACTTGATTGATGGGTTAAGAGATAATGACACTCATAATCTGGTTTTCTTAAATGGCAATAATCGCCGAACCATTCTTTGTTCGACTGAAGCCGGACTTCACAAAAGTATTGATGAGGGAAAATCGTGGCAATATATGGATATTCCACAGGCACCTTGGCTGTATTTCAGATCTATCCAACGGAAAGAGAACGATAGCAATATAATATTTGCCTCGGTCGGTGATAAACCATCAGGTGAGGCTGGTATATTGTTAATTAGCCGGGACCAGGGTCAGAGTTGGGAAAAGGCGGCGCTTCCGGAACCGGTTAGCAGTACTATCTGGTGGATTTCGACCAATCCCGCCGATCCAAATTTGATCTTTCTTTGTACTATCTTTGGTCAGATATTTCGCAGTCAGGATGGCGGTGAGTCATGGCGAAAAATGCAACGGGTGCTTGGTGAGATCCGCATGATTGCCTGGGCGCCAACACCGGAATAATCGCTAAGGAGAAGAATAAACATGACACATTACTTATACAAACCACATGTCCATGGTCGCAACAACATCACAACACCGGATATCCTTATCGATCGGCTATATCGGACCTTGAATACACAGTACGGCGTCGACCTGCTGGGGGTTGGAGTGAAACAATTAACAAGCAGTGTTGAGCTGCAATTCAGTGCATCCAAACTCACAATCACTCCAGCCTACGTACTTATTGCCGCCGGAGGTGGTGTTCTTTTTGGAGTGGGCGCGGAAATTGATGACGAGACACAGGGAACAAATGCTAATTTTATACTGGTGGCGAGGTTTGCCTGGCGTCTCAAGTATTTGCAGGATCATTTCGATAAAATGAAATTTGTTATAAAGGTGGGTCCTGTCTCCGAGCAGCAGATTATTGAGGAAATAGATTTCAGCAGATTTCCATCACCGGCAACATTAATTGAGCAGTTAAATCCGCAAGGCACGGAGCTACCAAGAGGAGCAATGATAATTGCTACAACAACCGGCATTGCGCATCAGATCAATGTGCCCGAAATCTACCAGGTCAATATTGCCGATACACATTTGGATCGTGGATTAATACACCGTGTCTCCCTGTTCTCATCTGAACAAGACGGGCGGGAACCCAGGCCAATTCCCCGATATGCCATAGGACCTACCACGGGTGACATCGAACACTACATTTAATCGTACTAACCATCGCGCCGATTAAGTTTGTTCACGTTAGGGCATGCTAGAGCTATATCATAATCACATGTCTGTTTGTGCGGCGAAGGTACGTATCGCTCTGACAGAGAAACGACTGGAATGGAAGGGGCATTTACTGAATCTGATCGGTGGAGATCAATTTAAACCGGATTATATAAAGTTAAATCCAAAGTCTGTTGTGCCGACACTGGTTCATGATGATAAGGTAATTGTTGAGTCCAATGTGATCATTGAATACCTGGATGATGCCTTCCCGGATCCACCAATACGTCCGTTTGGTGCATATGATCGTGCTTGTATGCGGCTATTACTGAAAAGACTGGACGATGGCAGTGATGGTATTCATCATGATATGTCGGTGGTGAGTTTTGGTTCCGCATATCGCGAACAACTAATAAAAAGGGTGAAAAAAAAACAAGAACTCGACGCGGAAATAGATAAATCCATGAATGCAACCAGTAAAAGCTGGCTACAACAGACTATTCATGAAGGGGTAGAAGCGGAAAGCTTTAAGTCCGCTATAAAGAATATCGATAAATTACTTGATGACTTCGAGGCAATCCTGAATCAGTCGACATGGCTTGCAGGCCCTGATTATTCCCTCGCCGATATTGCTTATACATCATATATGACAAGGCTGGAGATGTTGAGTTATCAGAGGATGTGGTCTGAACGGCCGCGTGTGACAGATTGGTTTAATCGTCTCAAGCAACGACCCAGTTATGAATTGGGTATTTTGAGGTGGGTCGACCCGGCATATCAAAAAGTGCTCAACGATGGTGGTAAACGGGCATGGCCACAGCTTAGTAAAATCCTAAGAGTTTGATGACAAGCATCAGTGCATGTGTGGTGTTATATAAAAATGCCGATAGGTCTCTATATTAGTAAACTTGCAGCGAAACACTGCGAGTTTAATATGTTCGAAGAAACTTTTCCGGAAGTGATCTGGAAGTGAAATAAGTTAACAGTCATTGAAAGGGGTGCAAGGTGAAAAATCAATATGACGTGACCATCGTTGGTGGTGGACATAATGGCTTGGTGTGCGGTGCCTATATGGCCAAAGCAGGGTTAAAAACATTAGTGCTTGAACGCAGACATATCGTCGGCGGCGCGGCGGTGACTGAAGAGTTTTCGCCTGGTTTTCGCGCCTCCACGTTTTCCTTCATCATGGGGCATTTGCACCCAAAGGTGATAGCTGAGCTTGAGTTGGAGAAGCTCGGACTGGAACGTTTGGTAGTCGAAAATGTAATTTATCCCTTGTACGACAACGACTGCATCGTTTTTACCAAAGATCCGAAGAAAAACCAGGAACAAATCGCGCGCTTCTCGAAAAAAGATGCAGAGGTCTACCCACAATTTTTTGAATACCTGTCCGGGGCGATAGACTTGCTGCGTCGCCTCCAGCTTGAGACACCTATCGACCCAACTAAAACCGATCTGAAATCGCGATTGAAAACTGCAAAGTTTATGTGGCGCTACCGAAACGTAGGCAAAGATTTTTATCGAATTATTGATACGCTGTCGATGAGCGCCTACGATTACGTATCACAATGGTTTGAATCCGATGTCGTTAAAGCGACTTTTCTTTACTGGGCAACCATTGGCGGTAACGTAGGACCCTACTCTCCGGGTACAGCGTTCTACCTGGTGGCGCATCTGATAGGCCAGACGGGAATGAGTTTTGCCCGGGGCGGTATGGGCCAGATCTCGGAAGCGATCGCTTCCTCCGGAAAACGATTTGGCATGGAAATCAAGATCTCCTCCTCGGTCGAAGAGATCCTGGTACGTAACGGGCGTGCCTACGGCGTGCGTCTGGGAAGCGGTGAGGAGATTTACAGCAACTTGGTTGTATCGAATGTCAATGCATCGCTTACCTTCGACGTGCTGGTCAAACCGGAGCATCTGCCGGAGGAGTTTCTCCGCGACATTCGCACTTTTCGCGCTAAGGGCACGTCTTTCAAGATTCTGTGTGCGGTCGATGCGTTGCCGCAGTACGCGGGTTTCAGCGAGGAGAAAACAGGCGTTTCGTATCCGGCCTACGCGCATATCGCACCGACCTGTGAGTACCTCGAGCGGGCATACGACGAGGCCAAGTATGGTTGGTATTCGTCAAAGCCTTTCTTGTCTCCCATTGTGCCCACCTACTACGACGATACCCTGGCGCCGGCAGGCAAGCATGTGGTGACACTCTACGGCGGGGTTACACCGTACCAACTCAAAGATGCTTCGTGGGACGATGAGCGCGATAAGCTGGTAAAAGTAACAATGGATGTCATGGATGAGTTTGCCCCGGGGTTCTCGTCGTCGGTGCTGGATTATCAGTTGTTGCTGCCAATTGATATAGAACGAATTGTTGGCATGCCGGGCGGCAATACCCAGCACGGCGATTTGACACTGGATCAGATGTTCTTCATGCGGCCTGCACCGGGCTATGCGGATTACCGATCACCGGTGACTGCACTGTATCAATGTGGTGCATCGACCCATCCTGGCGGCGCGGTTTCCGGGGTACCTGGGCACAACGCAGCCCGGGAGATTTTGAAAGACTGGAAAAAGTTAAAAAGTTAATGAGCTCAAAATATGATGTGATTATTGTTGGCGGTGGGCATAACGGCCTGGTGTGTGGTGCCTATATGGCCAAGGCCGGGTTAAAAACATTGGTGCTTGAACGGCGTCATATCGTTGGTGGGGCGGCCGTTACCGAGGAGTTTACGCCAGGTTTTCGAGCCTCCACTTTTTCTTACATCATGGGTCATGTGCACCCCAAGGTCAGCGACGAGCTTGAACTCGAGAAATTTGGATTAGAGGCCATACCGGTACAGGAGGTTTTCTCTCCACTTTATGATGGTGATTACATCATTCGTAGCAAGGACGTTAAGAAAACACAGCAACAGTTCGCCCGTTTTTCCAAAAAAGACGCAGAAATCTATCCCGAGTTCCTCAAATATATGGGTGAGACTACACAGATACTTCGCTCGATTGTATTGGAAACACCCATTGACCCAAGCCGACGCGATTGGCATACCATCAAGGAAGCTGCCAAGATGCTGTGGCGTTATCGCAAGCTCGGCAAGCACTTTTACCGGCTAATAGATGCTGTGTCCTTAAGTGCTTATGACTTCGTCGCGCAGTGGTTTGAATCCGACGTCATCAAAGCGATGTTCTGCTATTGGGCTGCCATTGGCACTCATCATGGTCCCCGTGCCCCTGGCACTGCCATCATCATCCTCTATCACCTGATGGGACAACAAAGAGGTGGGATGGGTTTTGCCCGGGGTGGTATGGGCAAGATCTCGGACGCCATAGCCGAGTCGGGAAAACGCTATGGATTAGAGATCCGTACTTCAGCGGCAGTTTCTGAAATCCTGGTGAAAAACGGTCGAGCAACCGGCGTGGTGTTGGAAAACGGTGATGAGTACCACGCTAAAGTCATTGCCACCAATGTCAATGCAAAGGTGGCTTTCGACAAGTTCATTGCTCCCGAACACCTACCAGCAGAGTTTCTGCGAGACCTCCGCAACTATAGAACCCGCTCGACCACCTTCAAGATAAACATCGCTGTAGATCGTGCGCCACAGTACGCCGCATTCGATGCTGACAAATGCGGCATTGACTACCCGTCTTATACACAGATTGCCCTCAGCGTCGATTACCTGGAGCGTGCCGCTGATGACGCTAAATACGGCTGGTACTCAGCGAAACCTTTCATGACTCCCATTGTCCCGTCTATGCTGGACGATAGCCTGGCTCCCTCGGGCAAGCATGTGGTGACGCTCTCCGGTAACCATGCCTCCTATGAGTTAACAGGGGCCACGTGGGAGACTGAACGGGACAATTTTGTCAAAAATGTAATGAACGTGATGGATGAATTTGCCCCCGGGTTTAGCTCCAGTATCATTGATATGCAGGTATTACTGCCACCTGATATAGAGCGAATCCTCGGCATCCCCGGTGGCGACCCCGGTCATGGAGAGATATCACTCGATCAATTATTTTGGAAGCGGCCGGTAGCACACTACGCGGATTATCGATCACCCATACAAGCACTATACCAATGCGCCTCCTCGTCCCACCCGGGCGGATCAGTCTCTTGTTTACCCGGCCACAACGCTGCCCGGGAGATATTGAAAGACTGGAAATCTTTGAAAAAGATCTGACCCCATCAATAAATCAATAAATCAATAAATCCAAATGAACAGTGATATCAATGTCGACAGCCTGAAGCTAAACGTCCCAGCTAGCGTATCCAGTTTTGTCAACGGCAAAACCGTTCAGCATAAAGATCCATACAGGATCCGGATCATTAATCCCAGCGATGAATCTGTCGTTACAGAACTTTTGGAAGCAGACGAAACACTGGTTAATGAAGCAGTCTGCTCCGCAAAAGACGCTTTTGCTGCAGGCATTTGGTCACGGGTGGCAATAGATAAACGCCAGTCAGTTTTATTGCGGTGTGCCGCACTAATCCGGGAGCACGCGGCAGAACTGGCGGCAATGGATACACTCTGTGTTGGTTTACCCTATCATCATTCCACCTTGCCACAGGTATTTGCCGCTGCCGCCTGGTTTCAATACTTCGCTAGCTTCATCGAAACCCTGGAAGAAGATCTTTATCGACAATTGCCTAACACAAAAACGCTGGTGACACGGGAACCGGTGGGTGTGGTGGGATTGTTCAGCCCCTGGAATATCCCATTGATGTCAGCGGCGTTGAAACTCTCGGCGGCTCTTGCCTTTGGCAACTGCTGCGTTTTAAAACCCTCGGAACAAAGTCCCTGGGCAACCGTTCGATTGGTGGAATTACTGCATGAGGCAGGGCTTCCTGATGGCGTGGTCAATGTCGTCAATGGCCGTGGTGTTGTTACGGGTGCGGCACTCAGTAATCATCCTGATGTCAGGGCGATATCATTCACCGGTGGCGGCAAGGCAGGAAGTCTCATCGCCGCACAGGCGAGTAAACGCTTCGCCAAAGTGACAATGGAACTGGGGGGTAAATCCGCAAATATAATCTTTGATGATGCCGATCTGGATCAGGCTCTGGACGCCGCCCTGGTGGCGATTTTCAGCAACAACGGCCAGGGCTGTCTTGCTGGTTCACGGATCCTGGTACAGAATGGTATTGCCGATAAGTTTATTGCAGACTTTGTCGCGCGTAGCGAAAAGATCCGCATCGGCAATCCCTTTGACAAGACCACTGATCTGGGTCCTTTGTCATCGAAAGCGCACATGGAAAGAGTGCTGTCCTATGTCGACATCGTGCAAAGTGAAGGTGGAGAAATCTTAAGCGGTGGCTGTCGAGCCACTGGCTTTGAGCAGGGCTTTTATGTCCAACCTACGGTCGCACGGGTAAATGACAACAACACCCGCGTTTGCCAGGAAGAAATATTCGGCCCCTTTGTCACCTTCCTCAGCTTTGATACGGCAGAGCAAGCCATCGCCATCGCCAATGACACTCGCTACGGCTTGACCGCCTATTTGTGGACCAATGATTTACAGCGTGCACTCAATGTTGCAGACCATTTGAACAGCGGTTATGTGTTGATCAACACCACCATGCAACGGGAAAAAAATGCACCGTTTGGTGGCTTTAACGACTCAGGTATTGATAGAGAAGGAGGAAAGTATAGTATGCATTTTTTTACTGAACCCAAAACAACAGTCATTCCATTGGCAAAGATAAATATTAATAAATTGGGGGATACTTCATAACAGGGTTCAGCCCTTCGAAGGTTTGATCGTTACAGCGATATTTCAAATATTGGATGATAGCACTCGAATCACTTATTTAAATTTTTGATCGTCGACAGCGGCGATATTATGCGATGAGGAAAAAAAACATGGCCATTATAACTATCACTATTATCGAAGGACGGGACACAGAGGTTAAAAACCGCCTGATTGCAGGGATTACAGATGTATGCGTAAAAGAACTGAAGGCAAAACCGGAACAGGTAAGAGTCGTGATCCACGAAGTAGCAAAAGGTAATTATGCGGTTGCGGGCAAGCCTGTTTAGCAAACCTGGCATAATATTCTACATTCTTTATTATCTAGTAATGACAACACCAGTTGATAATGACCATGATACTGACAGATGATGAACAAGCCATATTAGCGGGTAAGGAAGGCGAAGCACGCGCACATGCCATGGATCTGCTGGTCAGATATGGCAAGGCATTGGGTGCTGAGAGGCTGGTGGATACGAATAATGTCTGCGGTGGCGTTGTCGGCTCGCTGCCGGGTCGCAGGGATGTGTTGCCCCCCGACAAGAAGATGGATATGGACGCCGTTTTTTCACTATTGAATCTGGACAGTGATAAGACGTTGAAAATTCCACCGGTCAAGGCAAACACTTATAAGCTGATCGAAGCGATGGATCCGGATCTATACAAAGTCCAGCGTGTCAGTGAAGAAACTCGCCGCCTGGTCGAAAACACCAGCGAATTTTGTAAACGGGTTGGCATCCAGCAGAGCAATACCTGCACACCCTATCAGGTAGGCAATGTACCGGTGTTCGGTGAGCACTGTGCCTGGATGGAATCCTCGGCCGTTGTATACATCAACTCAGTCATCGGCGCCCGTTCGAATGTTGAGGGCGCCCACAGCACAGCGGCCGCAGCGCTGGTTGGGAAGATCCCTTACTGGGGCTACCATATTCCGGAAAACCGGTTCGGCACTCATCTCGTCGAGGTTGAATACCCCGTGGACGACATGCTGGATTGGGGCCTGCTGGGATACTACCTGGGTGAAATGGTGCACGAAAATATTCCCGTATTGACCGGTCTTAGCGGTGTCCCTCATGCTGACAAACTCAAGCACTTTGGCGCGTCAGCCGCGAGTTCCGGTGGCGTGGAAATGTATCACCTGATCGGTATTACCCCGGAAGCACCAACACTCGAGGCGGCCTTTGGTGGCAGCAAGCCGGTCGAAACTCTTCGCTTTGGTGCGGGTGAACGTAAAACCGCGTATGAGTACTTTAATACCGGACGGGATCCGAATGTGGATTTTGTGATGCTGGGTTGCCCGCACGCATCACTTGAACAAGTCCAATTAGTTGCCGGTTTGTTAGAAGGCAAAAAGCTTTCTGAAAACACAGATCTGTGGATGTTTACGCCGCGCGCGCTCAAAACCGAGGCGGATCGAATGGGTTATACAAAAACACTCGAAATGGCGGGGGCCTACCTGATGACCGACAGTTGTGCAGCATTAAGTAAAGTGTTCCCGGAAGGTACCAAGGTAGCCGCCACAGATTCCTGTAAACAGGCCCATTACCTACCGGCTATCCTCGGATTCGAAACTTGGCTGGGGACAACCGAGCAATGTGTGCAAGCAGCCATCAGCGGTCGTTGGCAAGGAGATCTTTCGTGAGTAAAACAATCACTTTGCATGGAAGACCTGTCGTAGCAGGTATCGCGGAAGGCGAAGCGCTGGTCACCAAACACACCATTTCCGGATTCGGTGGTATTGATTCCAAGACGGGCATTATTACCGAGGTGCGACACGAGCTGAGGGGACAATCCTTCAAGGATAAAATCCTGGTGTTCCCCGGGGCCAAAGGCTCATCCGGTTGGGCCAGTCATTTTCAGACGACGCGCTTGACCGGTGCCGCGCCCAAGGCGATGATTTTTAATGTCATGACCACCAAGATAGCCCTGGGCGCCGTGGTTACCCGGGTTCCGGCCATCACCGATCTGGATCAAGATCCCCTGGAGGTGATCAGTAGCGGTGATTGGGTAAAGGTAGATGCCGATAACGGCATTGTCGAAATTACCAAGGCAGAGGATTAGCCCAACGGATTATTGTTAATGGTGTTGTTACAGGCATTAACCGGTTCGCGAAAGACACTCCCCGCTTTACCCGTAGAGACTAGATAACTGCGGTTATCTGCGGGGTTCGATAGTATTGATCAGGCTTACTTTTTTCATTTATGTAATACCGATATGTTAACGACACAGCAAAAAATTGGTTATGCCATTGGCGCTTATGGGCTTATATTGTTCTGGTCCGGCGCCAGCCTGTTCATGCTGTATTACTACACGGATGTCTTGCTGATCAAGCCGGAGACAGCGGGTTTAATTTTTCTTCTGGCCATGATTTGGGATGGCATAACCGATCCTGTTATGGGCATGATTGCAGACAGAACAAGGACACGTTGGGGGCAATACAGACCCTATCTTTTATTCGGTGCGATACCCCTGGCTATCAGTTATTACCTCGCATTTTCCATACCGGAGCTTTCTGCTGAGGCGCTGGTGACCTATGTACTGATTACGCACTTGCTGTTTCGAACCTGCTTTACCGTGGTTTATATGCCCTTCACGGCTTTTATCGCCAAACTAACCAGTGATTCAAATGAGCGAAGCAGTCTTACCGGTTATAAAGTTATCTTTACCCAGCTAGCTACCCTGAGTGTTTCTTTCTTTACACTACGACTGGTTGACTGGTTTGGCGGGGGTAATGATGCAACGGGTTTTCGTATGGTTGCATTGTTATCCGGCGTGATCGGTGTGCTTTTTATCTTCGCGTGTTATCGAGGTACCAGTCAAGAACTGCTTCAGGACAGAAAAGGGCAACCACCAACATATTATTCAGTTTCCGATTTACTATTGTCCTTCAAAGCGAATTACCCTTTTGTGCTTGTCTTCCTGGGGACGTTTCTATTTGTAATGAGTTACGCAATGATCCTGAAGGGTGTCGTCTATTATGCGAAGTACTATATTGGTGATAAGCAGATGATAGGGACGATCCTTTCACTTGTGGCTGCCATGGCCCTTTTGGTTGTGCCCGTTTGTATAAAGTTAACAACTATAATGAGTAAACGTTTTATCTGGATTATGAGCGGTCTATTCACTATTACGGGATTAGTAATTGTTTACCTGATGCCTCCTACCGCGATTACCGGCATAGTGATTGGTTATATTGTGCTCGCCATCGGCACTAACGCCTTTTTAATGAATTACTATTCCATGCTCGCCGATACGGTTGAATATGGTGAATGGAAAACCGGCGTGCGTTGCGAGGCGGGATTGTTCGGGTTTGTGGCTTTTGCACAAAAAGCCTCCGTAGGTGTTGGCGCAAGTTTGATCGGCTTTTTGCTTGGTCATTTCGGTTTCATTGCCAATACCATACAAACTCCGGAAACTCTTCAGGGGATAAAATTATCTGTAACCCTAATCCCTTGCCTGGGGATACTGGCATCTATGTTTTTAATGATTTTCTATCCTATTAATGCTGCACTACATAAGAAGATGTCCGAGGAGATAGCAGCAAGAAATAATGATGCAGGCCGCCGTTAGGGAGTATGAGATTAATTCCGCCATCAAGAATGCAGAGCCGCAATGGCATGTTGTTACGGGCAATAGGCAATAAAATTGCCGTTTCTAAAACCGGGAGAAATCGAAAAATGCCATTTTTAAAATCCCTGCCTGAAGATGCGCATGTACCGCATTTGTTTTCGAGGTATCCACATATTTACAAGCTTTATAGCATGTGGCCAGCTTAGAAATTATGCGTGGCCCCTCGCTGCTAAGTTATGCGCAGAGAGAATTGATTGGGGCCTTTGTGTCCGCATTAAACGGTTGCCGGTATTGCATGGGCTCGCATAATAAGACCGCAGAGATGTTTGGTGTGAATCCTGCCTTGCTTGAACAATTACTGGAAGACGTGGAGTCTGCCGCTATCGAGGATAAATTGAAACCGGTTTTATAAGGGAAGAATTTAGCAGACGTCACAGTAGTAATTAATATAAACTGCATTCCTATAAGCATTAACGATAAGCAACCCGGCATGAGTGTCTTCAGTACATAAGCCAAGTAATAATTTTATGAATATAAAATCAAAAAAAATAAAGACACCATCAAAACCGAAGAAGGATATACCACTGTATCGATCCGTTAGAGATAAGCTCTTGCAAACGATCTACAACGGTGAATTAAAAATAGGTGAACAGGTGCCCTCCGAGAATGCCCTGGCGCTACAGCTCGGTGTATCACGTATTACCGTACGCCGGGCCTACCAGGAATTAGAGTCCGAAGGAGTGATTCGACGAATTCAAGGATCAGGGACGTTCGTGGCGAATCCTGAAAGAAAATTGTTTACCTTGCATTTTCAGGATATCGGCAAGGAAATCATCTCAAAAGGATTACGCCATGATTGCGAGGTTTTATGCCATGAAGAAAAAATACCGGCGAAAGATATCCGTGGCTTGCTCGGCCTCGCTGAAGGAGAGCGGGTATTTCATCTAACACTTATGCAGAATGGTGATGGTCTGCCAATTTCCTATGAAGATCGTTATATAGTCAGTAAATTCTTTCCAGACTTCATGGAGCAGGACTTTACTCAAAATTCAATTCTTGACTACTATTTTGAACGGGCAATTTGTGAACGGAGTGAACACCGTGTGTTCGCAGTGAAGGCAGAAGAACCTGTCACAAAGTATATGGAAATCGATGAGGGTGAGCCTTGTTTGTTCGTGCAAAGATTGACTTGGAGTTTCGGACATCCTGCTACTCTGGCAAGAATTACTTTGCCCAGTTCAAGATATACGTGGCATAGTGCAATGGATAAATGACTATAATCCGTCCCAAATTATTCTACCTTAGCGCATAACGCTTCCACCATCGACAATAATTGTTTGTCCGGTAATAAACTCACTGGCATCCGATGCCAGGAATACCACCGACCCAATCAGATCCTCAGGGGTTTGCGTTCGCTTGAGCGGGCGCTTATTCACTATGCTGCTGTTACGTTCAGCGATGCCCTCACGTTTTAACACTTGCTCAGACATAGTCAATCCAGGAGCAACGGCATTAACCCGAATATTTTTGTCACCTAATTCCGCTGCCATGGCTCGCGTCATTGCCAGTACCGCGCCTTTTGATGCGTCATAGTGGAGCATCATTGGCACCCCAATGAGTGCACGGTTAGTGGCTATATTTATAATCGAACCGCCTCCGCGTTTTTGCATGGCCGGAATCGCAGCTTTTGCGCTGAACCAGACTCCGCGTATATTTACAGCCATCGTGCGGTCCCACTCTTCAACAGTGATATCCATCATTGATTGTAATTTCAGTTCACTGAAAATTGCTGCATTGGAGACAAGTATATCCACACCACCGAAGAGGCTTTCGGCAGTTTCAATCATCTTGTTGCAGTCCTTCTCATCAGAAACGTCGCAGATCATCGCAGCGGCTCGACCTCCATTTTCGTTAATACGCTGCACTACCTCACCCCCGTCAAGGATGTCAGCAACAAGCACATTAGCCCCCTCCTCCGCAAGACCCACGGCAAAATGCGCGCCGAGACCCTGGGCCGCTCCTGTAATCACTGCAACTTTTTCTTTAAGTTTCATTAGCTAAGTTTGCTCGACATATCTAAATTGTTGTGTAAATATATAAGGCCTTAAATAATATAATTAACAAATATTTATGGGCTTAATATGAACTGTGCTTTAACTCTACATGCATTAATTTTTTGGGGTTTTCAGTCTCAGGCAAGCCTGAGTTGTTATAACATGTGTAGACAAGTTAATCAAAAGCTACTAAATTTCGACGTGTTTGTTGAATAAAACAAACAAATACTCAAGCGAGGGGGAAACCATGAATAGACAAAAACCAATCAATCAATCAATTTACAAGCAATTTGCTGTTATTATATTTGCAGGATTATTTGGTGCATCATCAGCAGGTGTTTACGCGCAAGGCGGAATCCTGGAAGAAATTATCGTCACCGCTCAAAAGCGTGCGGAAAGTGTGCAGGATATTGGTTTGTCGGTACAGGCTTTTGACGCCGAAGGATTGACGAGGGCCGGTATTACCGATGTAAGCCGTCTCAGTTTTCTGGTGGCTGGCTTAGTTTATGCCACCGCTGGAAACGATGCTAAATTTAACTTGCGTGGCGCCAACTCCACCAATACCTTCAGAGATAACCCCTCCATCGTCGGCACCTATGTCGATGGTGTCTACAAAGCCAAGGCTTCACAACAAACCCGTGCGTTCTTCGACGTTGAACGACTAGAATTCCTCAAAGGTCCGCAGGGTACGCTATATGGTCGTAACACCTTTGCAGGCGCGCTCAATCTGCATACCAATAAACCCAATACCGAGAAAATCAGTGGCGGCCTCAGAGCCAGTTATGAGCGCTACGATACCATTAGAACGGAGGCTTTCGTTAACCTTCCCGTCAGTGATACATTCGCAGTACGTGTAGCGGGTTATACTGAGAATGGTGATGGCTACATTAAAAACACCGCGGGTCCAAATGCCGGTGCCCCCGACAGTTTAGGCATGCGTATTAGCGCGCTGTTTGAGCCAAGCGACAATCTCGATATACTCCTGCGCTATTCGTATATCGAGGAACAAGGTACGTCGGCAGGTCTTTTTGGTTATAAAAATATTTGCCGTAAAGTCGACGCACAAGGGCTCACAGACGCCTTTGGCTCTGTTACAGATTGTCAGAATCCGCATAGAGGTACGAGCGGAGCGCCACTTGGCAGTACTGATGAATATGAAATTGCACAGGACTTCCTTCCCGATAACGATCTCTCAGAACATATGTTCTCCGTTGAAATTAATTGGGATGCAGGTCCAGTAACGGTGAAGTCCATCACTTCGTACACTGATTTCGAGAATCAAATTCCCTTCGATTTTGACTACAGTGGGACCCCCCATGACGTCGGTGGGTTTGATGAGTTTGTGGAATCGTTCACCCAGGAAATTGTCGTTAGCTCAAACTACGATAGTGCTTTTCAGTGGACAGCAGGTACCTATTACTCAAAAGACGAGTACTTTAACGCTTTCTGGATTTTTAGCGAAAATGTTGCGGATGATAGTGTCCGTCCCACAGTGACAATTCAGGGTAGCACCCTTACAGTTCTTAACGGCACACCCCTCGTGGATGGGTCAACCGTCATCGGTGCCCCCTTCGCCGATAGTAATTATATAGATGACTCAACCTATGCTGTGTTTTTTCAGGGTGAATATTCCGTATCGGATGCTCTGCGTCTTATCGCTGGTACGCGTTACAACTATGAAGAAAAAGATGCGCACGGTGGTGGCAGCAACTTTACTGCGGGTGGAGCGCCGGTGACGTTCATTGCCGCCGGTGCGGCCCAAGTTCCGAGATCTCGGTTAGAGGCTTTTAGCTTCGACGAATTTGCAGCCGGTGCTAATGCAATTGGTAAAACCTATAGTAACGTCGGGTGGAGAGCCGGATTGGAGTATGACGTCAATGATGACATGATGTTTTATTTTACTGCATCGACCGGTTTTCTGTCGGGAGCGCTGAACAACGATGCAACGCTTACCGACGAACAGGAATCACAAATGTACGAGATCGGCATCAAGAGCATCTTGATGGATGGCACCTTGATGTTCAATCTCGCGGGTCATTATACCGAGTACACAAACCTGGTGGCGCAGTTACAGACTCCTACCCCTGGTGGTAGAACCGTAACCACTACCAGGAATGGTGGTGACATTAAAGCCAAGGGTATTGAACTGGAACTGCAGTACAAACCGACGGCTGAATTGTCGCTAGGACTTACGGCGGCCTGGCTTGATGCGGAATTTGGCGAATTTGGTCAAACCAGCCCCTACCAGCTCACCCGGGGCGTGCTTACAGTTTTTGAAAGTGTTGAAGGGTTAACCCCCGGCTGGTCACCTGATTTAGTGTTCAATTTAATAGGTGAGTATACTATCGACCTGGGGGAAAATGGCACGCTGACGCCAGCGGTTATGTTCGCCTACAGTAGTGACTATAACACTAGCAACCTGTATACACCTGACCCGAGCGTGCAACAGGATAGTTATACCAAGACCGACTTGCGCCTGACATGGCGTTCGGCAAGCGGGAAATATGCGGTGGCGGCTTACATCGAGAACATTGAAGATGAAGCGGTCTTATCTCGCAGTAATAACGGTTCACAAGACAATATACAGACTGGTTACCTCTACCCTCAAAACTACGGGATTAGCTTCCAGGGGAGCTGGGATTAGAAAAACTCACACCAGACAAACCTGGTTGTAAACAAGATGAAGGGGCCTCGGCCCCTTCTTTTTTTTCCATAGGTGGCGCATTAAATCGCTACGACTCGAAAAGAAAACTGAATCGTGAATTTATCTACGCCCCTGATTGCTCCTGAGCAGACGCTAGAGTTACTGGCGATATTACTAGCATTTGTTTACCTGGGTCTGTGGGCAGACCGGCAACCGTGGTCAAGCAAGTTTCCTGGTGTGCTGATCACGATCATGGGGCCTTTTTTGTTGGCAACAACGGGAATTATTCCGCACGACGCACCGCTGTATAAAACTTTCTTTGAGTACTTATTGCCGATGAGTATCCCATTATTGTTATTCAGTGCTGATTTACGCCAGCTTTTTGGAGAAATTGGCCGTACCGGGCTGGCGTTCCTGGTGGTTGTTGTGAGTACGGTGTTGAGCTTATCACTACTGCTGTTGCTGTTCGATTTTGAAGAATTTGGCGGCATTATCGCGGCATCGCAATCAGCAGGCTTAATTGGCGGATCGATAAATATATTAAGCACCCTGGATATTCTTGAAGTCCCCGCAGAATCCACTTTGCGGGTGACGACGATTGCATCATTCATGGTGGGTGCAAGCTTGTTTATGTTTGTGCTATTTGCTATTCCGAGTTTCACCCGCTTAATCAAATTTTTCGGATTTACATTAGAGCAGGGGATGCATGAAACGGCGAGTGACTCATCAAATCTGGATATTCATAGCCCTATAACCGTCATGGATCTTGCGCGTCTTCTGGCACTGGCCGCAGGGGTTGTAGCTCTATCGTACCTCCTCATCGATATTCTGCAGTGGCTGATCAATAGTTTCGTGGAGCAGGGCAATGAAACTGAATTATCCAGGTATCGACTGTTGGCAGTGACTGCTGTGACACTGGCCATTGCCTCCAGCGGCAACTGGATTAAGCCCTATACCAAAAACGCTTTCCCGATTGGAACGTTTGTAATGTATTTGTATCTGGCTGTCATCGGGCCCTATGCCGATATCAATACAGTGATCAATGAGGCACCCAAACAGTTCACTTATGTATTGACGGCATGTTTTCTGCAGTTGTTTATCGCTCTGTGCCTGGCCCGGCTGTTGCGGTTACATCTTTCCGAGTTGATTGTAGCGATGATGGCGTGCGTGACTTCACAAGGGGCGGCCGTAGCCATTGCCGTTGCACGTGGCTGGCAGGGACTCATTGTACCGGCAATTTTGGCAGGCTTACTTGGTTATGCGTGTGGTACGTTTGTCGCCATCTTGTTTTACCAACTTCTTGTCCGTTTTTTGTAGTGTATGAGCGGGTTAAATCCAGCCCATTGATGTGGGTATTGGCCGAATAGCAAAAAGGAAATCATGATAAAAGATATTGATCAAGTATCCGCGGTCGTGTCTCAACCGCACCGGTTACCGGCATATCAAAAAGCCGGTTATGCCCTCGGTATTCACGGCATTATGTACTTTTGGTATGCAACGAACCTGTTTCTTTTCTATTTCTATACCGATGTTGTCGGCCTGACGCCCGCACAAACCGGCACAATTTTTCTGATATCGCTGCTCTGGGATGGCATCACCGATCCCATTATGGGAGCCATAACAGACCGGATTGTCGCCCGTGGAGGACGCTACCGGTCACTGGTTCTGATCGGCGGGATCCCTTTCTGTTTCAGCTTCGTGGCTATTTTTTACGTGCCGCCTTCAGTTAACCCCTTTATCTATTGCCTGATAGCAAATCTCATATTCCGTCTGTTCTGGACCATGACCTACATTCCCTATACATCCATGTTAACCCGGATTACGACAGACTCGCAGGAGCGTTCCAATATCGGCGGCTATAAAACGATCTTTATTGCACTGGCCAAGTTGCCGGTCTCCTACTTCGTACTGTCCCTGGTAGTCATACTGGGCGCCGGTGATGAGGCCAGTGGTTTTCTCTACACAATGTCTATCATTGCGGTGATCGCCTGTGTTGCTTTTATTGGCTGTTATATATTAACACCGGAATTTACCACCGCAAATACAGGAGAGGGCAGCACAGGTCTTAGCGTTGCCCAGGTGCTCACCTATTTTCGTAACAATACACAGTTGTGGATCGTCCTGGCCGCGATGTTTGCCGCTTCCGGGTCATTCGGCATCATCATGCAGTCGCTCATCTATTACTTCAAATACAATATCGGCGACTCGGGTTCCGCAAAAATGGCCTTTACGGCCATAGCAATAGCAGGATTGACGGCTGTTCCCATATGGATGTACGTTATCTCCAGGACCAGCAACCGCTTTGTCTGGTTTCTGGGTTGCTGTCTCGCCGCCGGGTCGCTTATCACTCTTTACCTTATTCCTGAACCCGGGGTTTGGCTGGTTACCCTGCTGATTTACTTTGCGGCTGCCGGGATAAACGGATTTCTCATGACCTTTCTACCGATGACAGCGGACACGGTGGATTATGGCGAGTGGAAGAGCGGATATCGGGTAGAGGCCTTGACCTTCGGATTTTTATCACTGGCGAACAAATTGTCTATTGGTGTCGCGGGCTGGCTGTTGGGGACGTTGCAGACCTGGATCGGTTTTGTGCCGAATGTTGAACAGTCCGCAGCAACCCTGCAGGGCTTGAAAGGGATCATGACACTGACGCCGTTTTTTGGGTTTATTCTTTCCGCGCTGATCATTCTGCGCTACCGGATCGACCCGCAATACCACAGAATGATCCTGGAGGAAACAGCAGCTGCAGCAAAACCGTGAGCGAGGTTTGATCAACTGAATGATTTCCGGCCCAGAAGTCGTCAGTGTCGATAGCCGATCCTGGTTCCAAAGGTTCGGGGTTCGGGACCACTGGTGGTCCACACGCCACCGAATGCATAGAATCCACCGACTATAACACCGTTATCTTCGATATTCTGAATGAAGGCCTCTATGTTCCAGTGACCGTCACTGCTTTCCCACAGCAGACGGAAGTCGGTCTGGCTGAATGATTCCTGATGATCGAGAAACGCATCATTCAAGGCCGTTACATAATAATCATCCTTGTATGCCCACTGCACATAGGGGGTAAGGACCCCCCAATCGCCCAGGGGAATGTTATAGGCAGCGGTAAAACTTGCCGTCCATTCCGGGGAGTGTTCGCGTTTATGGCCGGAAACATCAATCAGATTTCCAGGCGTTCCATCCGTAAAGTCTTTATAGACGACATAAATGGCATCAAGATAGGCCACCGTTGCAGTGACACTCAGTCGATCGGTGGCAACAGCCTGTATCTCCAGTTCAGCGCCCCAGGTTTCTGCCTTACCAGCACCGGTACCCACAGACGTAGGCACCGATGTATCAAATGTATAGGTATGTGCATTAGAGATGTCGTTCCAGAAGATTGCCAGGTTGGCCTGGAGCCTGTCATCGAAAAACCGGTTCTTGGAACCGAACTCATAATTATCGATCGTTTCAGGTCCAACGCTGTCCGTCTGACCGGGCAAAATGGTCGTATAGCGGTTGAAGAAACCTGCCCTAAACCCGGTCGAAGCGGTAAAATACACCATGTTATCGTCCGTCCAACTCCAATCGATCCCGGCCAGCCAGGTAGTTTCCGAAAAAGTTTTGGAACTCGGTGGGAGACTGCGTTGACCCGGATCGATATCGGTCTGTTCATAGGATTTTTCATCCTCCGTGTAGCGAATGCCACCGGTAATACGGATTTGGTCGGTCACGGAGTAGGTGGCCTGGCCGAATACGGCCCACGATTCGGTCCTGGCCTTGGCATCCCGATAATTGCGTGTCAGCCCAGTTGAACCTACGTTTGATCCGATTACTGCTAGCCGCGGATCAACCAACTGAGCGGGGAATGAAACAAGCGTATTGGAAAATAGCTCATCTACCTCATCATCCAAATAGTAGAACCCAACCAGCCATTCCAGCGGATCAGTAGCGATTGAGGAGAGATGGGCCTCTTGCGAAAAAGTCTGAACGTCTTCCCGGATCAACGATATCCAGGCCGGAACGTCCGAGAAGTCAACGTCGCCTTCGCTGAACTGGAAGTAGTTCGTGTAAGATGTGATAGACGTAAATCGAACATTATTAAAATCCCAGTTGATATGGGTACTGATCCCCCATTCCTTCACATCCCGTTGAGAAGGAAAATCATAATCGATATTGTAAGGGTCCAGGTCGTTAGCCGCTACCCCGGTGCTGCGTCCCGGTGTACAGGCATTCGTCCCTACGAGGGCGTCGAGTCCAAAAACCGGGAATAGGACTGCATCACATAAAGTATTGATGGATTCCACAACGGAGTTGTTTTCACCAGCAAGGTTACGCAGTTTATGGCCTGAAAACGCATAACCATTCCCGCCTTGATTCCAGTAGTGACCGCGAGCAATAATTTCCAAGTCTGCAGTCGGCATCCACCTGAGCGCACCTTGAAAATAGACCTGGTCCTCGTCCAGCAGATCGTTGCCACTTGGATTGGCATTGTCGACAAATCCATCGTGATTTTCGTACAGCACGCTGGCCCGGGCCTGAAACGTATCGCTCAGGGGCACATTGAGCGTGGCGCGTGTCAGGATGTGATGGTAATTGCCGTACATCACATCGCCGAAGGCCTCGAATTCATCATCAGGTTTTTTGGTGACCACATTGATATTGCCGCCGGTTGTGTTGCGGCCATAGAGTGTGCCTTGCGGCCCACGTGTGATTTCAACCCGCTCGACATCAACCATAGCCAGCCAGGTCTGTTGCCCACGGCCCCGATATATGCCGTTGACGAACGAGCCTACTGCTCCGTCGGTATTGGCTTCGAAATTAGCGCGCCCTAAACCACGGATAGAAAGGCGGGGTCCTGAGCCGAACTGCCCCCATTCAAAGCCTGGCGTCAGTAAATCGAGTCGTTCGATATTGTTTGCGCCCATCCTGTCCAGGTCATGCTGAGTAAATGCAGAAATAGCGAGATTCACATCTTGCAGGTTTTCAGCACGTCGCTGTGCCGTGATGATTATCTCCTCAAGAACGCGCCTTATCCTGGTAGGTGGATCATCAGATGCACGGCTCTTGCTCGAATCTGCTGAAGATTTCGATTCGGTGTCCTGTTGGGTCACCCGTGTATGGATCGTAATGGTATTGGGTCCCGACAATTCGTACTCAAACCCGGTTTGACCCAACAATTCATCTAAAGCAGCACCGGTTCGATAGGTCCCCGATACCCCCTGGCTGAGAATACCCTTCACTTCATTCGCGTCCATGAGAACCTGGATATTCACCTGTTTTGAAAAGTTAAGCAGGGCATTTTCGAGTGGTTGTGGAGGAATATGAAAATCGGCCTGGGCATTCAGTACATCTGCAGGCACATATGAACAAAACAGGATTAACCACATCCCGGCGATAAATTTCAGGCAGGAGCGTAAGGTAACGTCCAGGGACAAATGCATGTTTATCCCGCCTGGCTGGTAGAGGGGCGAGTTACCTCGTCCGCTCTCCGTTCAGAATCCATCGCGCCCAATTCGGGCAATAGGCTCAAGATAGAACCCTTCATTTTTAATTTTTTGTTTATGTCTTTTTTGAATTTTACCGGTAAATCGAATTCAGTTGAAAAGCTCACTGCGGAAATCAGATCAACACTATCTAATCGCTTCTCTGACCGGTTTATTCTTTGAAATATGTTGTCCGTCGTCAAAATAATTCGGACTTGTGAAGTCTGCATTTAAGAGAGTCTCTCGCTCATCTATGATTGTTAAGCTGCCTTCTGCTGGTAGTATACTTGACGTCGTCGCGCCAGCGTTTGTTTTTTAATCCTTGCCTGCCAGTTCAGGATCTTCTCAGATCGTCCAAAGTAAACATCCGCCGCTGTTAACTGCAACCACCGCCATACAGTCCGGTCTCTGATACGTGTTTCCCTGAGCAATCCACAATGACAGATGAATTGAGGGGTTTTCTCCATTTGTTGGATTGAATTGCCCTTAGTAATAGTTACTGAAGTGTTGGAGATAGCGGCATAAAACGGATTTATCTATCTTGCTGAAATCTCCAGTTGCGTTCTTCAAGTGTAAATATTGGGGTGACAAAATATTGTATAGTGTGTATTTTAAGTATGATGTGTTATATAAGTTAGCGTTTTGACGGAAATTGACATTATAACTTTGAACAATAAATCAGGAGCAACACAACACTCAGATATAACACTTTCTGATCATGGAAGGCTGGCGGATGCCATTGGTGCACAGATACGTGTGTTTCGCAAACAATTAAATATGACAGTCGCTGATGTAGCGAAACAAGCAAAATTGTCCCCTGGCATGTTGTCGAAAATTGAACGGGGCGTTACTTCGCCATCATTAAATACATTGTCAGCAATTGCCAATGCTTTAAACGTTCCAGTGACAGCTTTCTTCAGAAAATATGAGGAACAGCGTGACTGTACTTATGTTCAATCCGGACAAGGACTGGAGATTGAAAGACATGGTACCCGTGCAGGACATGTATACCGATTGCTGGGGCATAATATCGGTGGTCGAGTTAATGCGGAGCCCTATCTCATCACATTAATGGATGAGTCAGAAGTCTTCCCCTTGTTCCAACACCAAGGTATTGAATTTATCTATCTGCTGGAAGGGGAAGTTATCTATCGACATGCCAATCAAACTTATCATCTTCGGCAGGGGGATTCGTTATTTTTCGATTCCGATGCCCCACATGGGCCTGAGGAATTGATCAAACTACCGATCCGATTCATTGCAGTACTATGTAAGGATCAGGGCGATAATTAGAATTATTCCTAATGATTAAAAATACTTCCTATTAGTAAATTAATCAGGTAGTATCTCCCCCTGATTTGTCCAAAACAACCATATCCAATATTCATTGAGGAGATCTTAATTTGTGCGGCATTGTAGGATTATTTGCAAAATCAGAGGCAATTGAAGCCGAATTGGGTGCGCATCTTGCCAAAATGCTGATTCAGATGACGGAGCGGGGGTCGGATAGTGCCGGTATCGCCGTGTACCGAAACCCGGTTACAGACAGTATCAAGTTGACTGTGATGGCGCCGGATAATGCTTATGATTGGCATGATCTAAAAAATGGATTGCTTGAACAAATCGATAGCGACATGGAAATGGAAATAAATGCTAATCATGCCGTGTTGATTCTCCACACCGAACCCAAAGATATTTACGATTGGTTTTTTTTACATTTTCCTGAATTACACATCAATAGTTCCGGCACAACGATAGAGATTTATAAAGACAAAGGTCCGCCGGTAAACGTCTTAAACCGCTTCAAGGTAAGTCAATTCAAAGGGACCCATGCCCTGGGACACTCCCGTATGGCGACTGAAAGTGCTGTCACGATTCAGCACTCCCATCCTTTTTCAACCGGACAAGACCTGTGCCTTGTGCATAACGGCTCATTATCCAATCACAATATCTTGCGTGAACAGTTGCAGAAGCAGGGTATTGTTTTCAGGACTGACAATGATAGCGAGGTTGCAGCTGGCTATCTGATGCAGCGCATGCGCCAGGGCGATAGTATGGATGAGGCGCTGGAAAGAGCGCTTAAAGATCTGGATGGTTTTTACACTTTTGCTATTGGCACTCGAGATGGTTTTGCCGTTTTACGTGATCCGATTGCCTGTAAGCCAGCTGTTATGGCTGAAACTGATGAGTGGGTGGCGATGGCATCCGAATATCGCGCTATTGCCGTACTACCCGGCGCGGATAATGCTGAATGCTGGGAACCAGCACCCGCAAAGATATATAGCTGGAATCACTGATGGCAACGCATAATATTGATCTTGAGAAAACCAGTGTGCGTGATATTAATCAGGCACTACATGAGTTAAATGGGACAGAAGACAGATCAGAATGGCGTATCACTAATTCAAAAGGTCGACACGCCATTGCGGTCGGAATCGATGCGCCGTTAAGCGTGAATATTGAGGGGCATGTAGGTTATTACTGTGCTGGGATGAATAAGCATGCCACAGTCACTGTTAATGGTAACTGCGGGCCCGGTGTGGCAGAAAATATGATGTCAGGAATGGTGCGTGTGACCGGTAGTGCATCGCAGTATGCCGGTGCCACGGCACATGGTGGATTATTAATCATCGAAGGTGATGCCAGTTCCCGTTGTGGCATATCCATGAAGGGTGTCGATATTGTTGTAAATGGATCAGTTGGGCACATGAGTGCCTTTATGGCCCAGTCAGGACGTTTAGTCATCTGTGGTGATGCAGGGGATGCCTTGGGTGACTCATTATATGAAGCACGAATATATGTAAGAGGCAAGGTTGTTGGTTTGGGAGCAGACTGCATTGAGAAACCAATCGAAGATAAACATCGAGCGGAATTAAAACAACTCCTGGACAAAGCAGGCATCACAGATTGTGATGCAGCAGAATTCCGGCGTTACGGTTCTGCACGCAAGCTTTATAATTTTAACATCGATAACATGGACGCTTACTAGGGAGGGGTTATGGATGTTTGAAAAAACCATAGAAAAATGGCTGCGTGAATCCGCAACTTTTCCGCTACCGGTGATTGCAGATATTCAACGGGCAGCGCGTACCGGTATCTATGATATACGCGGCTTTGGCGCGAAACGGCATATGCCGACGTTTGATGATCTGGTTTTCCTTGGCGCGAGCATGTCACGTTACCCGCTGGAAGGTTATCGTGAACGTTGTGATACAAGCGTGACACTGGGTACACGTTACGCAAAAAAGCCGATTGAATTAAAAATCCCGATTACCATTGCCGGCATGAGTTTTGGTGCATTATCGGCGCCGGCCAAGGAAGCCCTCGGAAGAGGCGCATCCGAGGTCGGCACCAGCACCACCACGGGTGATGGCGGTATGACACCGGAAGAACGTGGCCATTCGGACAAGCTGGTGTATCAAATATTACCCTCTCGTTATGGCATGAACCCGGACGATCTGCGCAAGGCCGATGCTATTGAGGTGGTGGTAGGACAGGGCGCCAAACCCGGTGGCGGCGGGATGTTACTGGGGCAGAAGATCAGTAAACGGGTAGCCGAAATGCGTGATCTACCCGAGGGTATCGATCAACGCAGCGCCTGTCGCCATCCCGACTGGACAGGGCCTGATGATCTGGCAATAAAAATCCAGGAATTGCGTGAAATTACCGATTGGGAAAAACCCGTCTATATCAAGGTCGGCGCCACCCGCACCTATTACGACACCATGCTCGCAGTGAAGGCCGGCGCCGATGTCATCGTTGTGGACGGTATGCAGGGAGGCACGGCAGCAACACAAGAAGTTTTCATTGAACATGTTGGTATTCCTACCTTACCTGCTGTGAGACTGGCAGTTCAAGCATTAAAGGAAATGGATATGCATCGCAAAGTTCAGTTGATTGTTTCCGGAGGTATACGAAGTGGTGCTGATGTCGCCAAGGCATTGGCACTCGGCGCCGATGCGGTCTCTATTGGGGTAGCGGCTTTAATTGCTTTGGGTGATAACAGTCCGGAGTATGAAGAGGAATACCGAAAGTTAGGAACATCTGCAGGCTACTACGATGATTACCAGGATGGTAAGGATCCTGCCGGTATTTCAACACAAAGTGACGAGCTTGCTGCGAAGTTTGATCCGATAAAGGGTGGACGCCGTCTCGCCAATTATCTCCGTGTACTGACATTAGAAACGCAAACTTTGGCACGTGCCTGCGGCAAGAGTCATGTGCACAACCTTGAACCGGAAGATTTGGTTGCACTCACCATTGAAGCCTCTGCCATGGCAAAAGTGCCACTGGCTGGAACCGACTGGATCCCCGGCAATAACTAGTGTGAGCCAACAATCAACAGGTACATTGAACAATTAACCAAGAGGTGACGATTTTGACAGTCGATCTAGCGAAAGTCGCAAAACAAAAAGGTATCAAATATTTTCGAATCAGTTTTGTTGATCTG
>JADFPU010000145.1 GCA_022562175.1 Pseudomonadota bacterium
CTTGCCTATAATTGAGACACAGGCCGATGACGTATCAGCCTTCGTGCCGACCAATGTGATCTCGATCACCGATGGTCAGATCTTTCTGGAAACTGACTTGTTCAACTCGGGTTTCCGCCCTGCTATCAACGCCGGTTTATCGGTGTCCCGTGTTGGTGGTGCTGCCCAGACAAAGATCATCAAGAAGCTGGGCGGTGGTATCCGTCTGGCCATGGCGCAATACCGTGAACTGGCCGCCTTTGCCCAATTTGCATCGGATCTGGATGATGTGACACGTGCTCAACTTGAGCGTGGCCAACGCGTCATGGAACTCATGAAACAGAAACAGTATTCACCTTTGAGTATCGCTGAAATGGCGGTCAGTCTGTTTGCGGTAGAAAATGCTTTTCTGGATGATATAGAGCTGGATAAGATCGGTGATTTTGAGGCGGCATTACATAATTTCATGAACAGTGACAAGAGCGATCTCATTAAACAGATTAATGACAGCGGCGATCTGAATGATGATATCGAAGCAGCTTTAAGGAGCAGCATCGAAGAATTCAAGAAAAATCATTCCTGGTAATGTGCTGATAATGAGTCAATTTTAATTTAATGCAAATAGAAGTTTATTGTGCAAAACAGGAACAGTATCTCGTTATCCGTATCTCGCGAGGACGGAGTCGAGATGCGCTTCACGAGATACGAGCGACGAACTAATGGCTATAGGTAAGGAGATACGCACCAAGATCGTGAGTGTCAAGAACACTCAGAAGATTACGCGGGCGATGGAAATGGTGGCTGCCAGCAAGATGCGCAAGGCGCAAAATCGCATGCAGGCTGCTCGCCCCTACGCACAAAAGATCCGCAATGTGATTGCCCACCTTGGTAGTGCACAGACTGACTATCATCATCCCTACTTGCTTGAACGCGAAGAAATAAAGCGAGTTGGCTTGATTATCGTTTCAACTGATCGGGGTCTTTGTGGTGGACTGAACTCAAACCTGTTTCGCGAGACCTTAAAGCGGATGCAGGACTGGCAAAGCCAGGGGATAGAGATTGACTTGTGCATAATCGGTAGTAAGGCGGCAGGATTTTTTAACAGACTGGCAGTTAATATTATCGGCAAGGCAGCACATTTTGGCGATGAACCCAGTATCGATGATCTCATTGGCACGGTAAAAATAATGCTCGATGCCTTTGAAGAAAAAAAAATCGATCTGCTTTATCTGGTATCCAATGAATTCGTAAACTCAATGACGCAAAAGCCAACAATCGAGCAGATACTGCCCGTGCAGGCGAGCGAAGAGGATGAGCTTAAGCATCATTGGGATTACATCTATGAGCCGGATGCGAAGGAGGTGCTGGATCATTTATTACAGCGCTACATTGAGTCTCTGGTTTATCAGGGATTGATTGAGAATATAGCCTGTGAGCAATCAGCTCGCATGGTCTCGATGAAGAGTGCGTCAGACAATGCTGCAACGCTCATTGATGAACTGGAGCTGATATATAACAAGGCGCGTCAGGCGGCCATCACGCAGGAGTTGTCCGAAATCGTTAGTGGCGCGGCGGCAGTGGAACAATAAAATTCGATATGGTTGAGTAAGTATAGCCACAGATGACTACAGGGAAGCAGGTGGCCATATGATTTATATTAAATCATTTTAATTTGAGTAGCTTTAGCAAGAGGAACTAACAAAATGAGTTCTGGAAATATTATACAAATCATTGGTGCTGTTATAGATGTGGAGTTTTCGAGTGAATCACTCCCCAGGATCTATGATGCATTAATAGTCGAAGGCGAGGGTGTTGAGACAACACTGGAGGTACAGCAACAAATAGGTGATGGTGTGGTAAGAACCATTGCGATGGGGTCGACTGATGGTTTGACCCGCGGCCTGAATGTCAAAGGTACCGGTGCTCCGATATCTGTACCCGTCGGTGTAAATACTCTGGGCCGGATTATGAATGTATTGGGTGAGCCGATTGATGAGCGAGGTGAAATTAAGACAGAAGAGAAATGGGCTATCCATCGTGATGCACCGAAATTTACGGAACTCAGCCCAGCATCTGAATTGCTCGAAACAGGTATCAAGGTGATTGATTTGATCTGCCCGTTTGCCAAGGGTGGCAAGGTTGGTCTGTTCGGTGGCGCCGGTGTTGGCAAGACTGTCAATATGATGGAACTGATCAATAACATTGCAAAAGCTCACTCCGGTCTGTCAGTATTTGCCGGTGTTGGCGAACGTACCCGAGAGGGCAATGACTTTTATCATGAGATGCAGGAAGCAAAAGTGATCGACATAGAAAATCTAAGTAATTCAAAAGTGTCGATGGTTTATGGTCAGATGAATGAACCACCGGGTAACCGCCTGCGTGTAGCGTTAACAGGTTTGACCCTGGCTGAAAAATTCCGTGACGAAGGCCGCGATGTACTGTTCTTCATCGATAATATCTATCGTTTTACCCTGGCGGGCACCGAATGTTCAGCGCTGTTGGGACGTATGCCCTCTGCTGTGGGTTATCAACCGACTCTGGCAGAGGAAATGGGTAAGCTGCAAGAGCGGATCACCTCAACCAAGACAGGTTCCATTACCTCTATCCAGGCGGTGTATGTGCCTGCTGATGATCTGACGGATCCGTCACCGGCAACGACCTTTGCTCACCTTGATGCAACGGTGGTGCTTTCACGTCAGATTGCAGAACTGGGTATTTACCCTGCTGTTGATCCACTTGACTCTACCAGTCGCCAACTTGATCCTCTGGTGGTGGGGCAGGAACACTATGACATAGCGCGTGCAGTGCAAAATACGCTGCAACGTTACAAGGAATTACGCGACATCATCGCCATTTTGGGTATGGATGAATTATCCGAAGAAGATAAACAGGTTGTAACGCGTGCAAGAAAAATCCAGCGTTTTCTGTCACAACCTTTTTATGTGGCCGAAGTCTTTACCGGTAGCGAGGGTAAATATGTTTCATTGAAAGATACCATCAAAGGTTTCCAGGGTATTATTGAGGGTGAATATGACAGCCTGCCTGAGCAGGCGTTCTATATGGTGGGCACCATTGAAGAAGCTGTCGAAAAAGCCAAATCGATGTAATCCGGCTGAAGGGAAAAATAGAGTATGGCCATGACAATTCATGTAGACATCGTAAGCGCCGAGCGGGAAATTTTTTCAGGTCTGGCCGAAATGGTCTTTGCCCCGGCTATCATGGGTGAAGTTGGTATTGCCCCAAAGCATACACCCTTGATTACTCGCCTGGCGCCGGGCGAAGTCAGACTGCAATTGCCCAACGGTGAAGAACAATCCTTTTATGTGTCCGGTGGTTTGCTGGAAATACAGCCGCATGTTGTGACGATATTGTCCGATACTGCCATGCGCGCAGAAGATCTGGATGAGGCAGCTGTATTAAAGGCCAAGGAAGAAGCCGAGCGGCAATTGCATGATCATGCAGCGGAAATGGATTACGCAACAGCGCTGGCGCAAAATGCAGAATTATCGGCACAGCTACAGGCAATTCAGCGGCTACGCAAACGTACAGGAAGGTCATAAGCGCGGCACGCAATTCGTACACGCATTTTATGAGATACGAATAATGCTGCACAGGACATGCCGTTCATGCCGAAGTTTACGAAATACTGAGTTATCGGATAATATGACGACATGGGCCTGAGTATCATCATCCTTGCAGCAGGGCAAGGCACGCGGATGCGTTCCGAGCTGCCGAAAGTCTTGCATTCATTGGCAGGCAAGGCACTGTTGGAACACGTCTATATCGCAGCTGCACAACTCCCGGTTACAGAGACTTATGTCGTGTATGGTTTTGGCGGTGAGCGTGTACCAAAACAGTTAGCGCACATGCCGGTCCAGTGGGTTGAACAGGTACAACAACTAGGCACCGGTCATGCGGTTCAGCAGGCAATCGTGGCTGTGCCGGATGCAGATGATGTGTTAATACTCTACGGTGACGTTCCCTTAATTTCCTTTCAAACCCTGGATCGCCTGGTTAACGCTGCGCACGAGTCAGGCTTTAGTCTGTTGACGACTAATATTGATGATCCAGGGGGCTATGGCAGGATCATTCGTGATGAGAGCGGTGATATTCTGCGAATTGTTGAAGAAAAGGATGCCAGCGAAGAGCAACGTTCTGTGTGTGAGATCAATACAGGCATGATGACGGTTAAGGCAGACTTGTTGAAACGTTGGCTGGCTGATCTCAAGAATGATAATACCCAGGGTGAGTATTATCTCACTGACATTATCGAGAAGGCGGTTAATGAAGGGTTTGTGATTGACTCCATCAATCCCGAGTCTGCGATAGAAACCATGGGCGTTAATGACAGAGCGCAACTGGCAGAGATGGAGCGTTATTACCAGTCGGTTCAGGCCCGGCACTTGATGTGTCAGGGTGTTACTTTGATGGATCCGTCACGATTCGATCTGCGTGGCGATCTTGAGGTTGGCGCAGACATTGTTATCGATATTAATGTTGTTATCGAAGGCAGTGTCAGTATTGGCAATAATGTCTGCATTGGTCCGAATTGTGTGATCAAAGATGCAGATATTGGCGACGGTGTGACGGTGTTAGCAAACTGTGTCATAGAAAATTCAGTGATAGGTAACCATTGCAGGATCGGTCCTTTCTCTCGTATCCGCCCGGAAACAAGACTATCAGAGGGTGTGCATATTGGTAATTTTGTTGAAATTAAAAAATCCAGCGTCGCCGGCGGTTCCAAGATAAATCATCTTAGTTATATTGGCGATAGCGAACTGGGCAAGAACGTCAATATTGGTGCGGGCACCATTACTTGTAATTACGATGGCGCTTATAAGCATAAAACCATTATTGGTGATAATGTCTTTGTGGGTTCTGATACACAGCTTGTGGCGCCAGTCACTGTAAATGAGGGGGTTACCATAGCGGCCGGCACAACCGTGACGAAAGATATTGAAGCGAATACGCTTGCTATCAGCAGAACAGCACAGAAAACCATCAAGGGATGGGAAAGACCGAAGAAAAAATAAATTCGCAATCGAAACCGGAGAAACACAAGCATGCATTTTGCGACTGCAGATCTGTATGATGAATATACTGATGATGTACAGGTGGGGCAGCCAATGTTTAATGACTATGGCGGTAATAAACGGTTTTGCGGGGCCATCTCAACACTAAAAGTACATGAAGATAATACCCTGGTACGTGCCGCACTGGAACAAGAGGGCCAGGGCAGGGTACTGGTTATTGATGGAGGAGCTTCCCTGCGTTGTGCGCTGGTCGGTGATATGTTGGCGCAACTGGCTAAGGATAATGGCTGGGCTGGCATCATTGTTTCCGGCTGTATCCGCGATGCTGCTGTCATAGCGACTATCGCTATCGGTGTAAAAGCATTGAATACTAATCCTAAAAAGAGTGTTAAAAAAGGGACAGGTGAGCGAGATATAGTTGTTAACTTTGCCGGTATTACATTTGCGCCGTCAGCTTATGTATATGCTGATGAAGACGGTATCCTGGTCAGCAGCAGGAAATTGTCCTGAAAAAGAATACAAAAAAATAAGTGGGGGTTAGCCTTATTTATTACTTGAATTCATCACTTCGAAAGCACGTTGTTTGCATGCCGGATCATCCCCGGCGTAGGGAAAGGGTGGTGCTGGGTGGTATTCAATGCCCACCTGAATGGCCTGTGCGGTAAGTTGGCCAGCAATTTCGTCGCTTAATGCCAATGCCATATCAATACCTGCGGATACACCGGCCGCTGTGAATACTTTGCCAGCTTGCGTTATGCGCTTACCAGTATAGGTGAGGCCCATACCTTCGATAATTTCAGCTGCTGCCAAGTGCGATGACACACCACCTTGGGTGATGATTACCTGCCCCAATTAAAATAAGCGAACCAGTGCACACCGACGCGGTATACCGAGAGCCTTCATGCTGGTGTAACCATTGCTAAGCATATGTTTCTGCCCGATTTCCAGCGTACTCGTGCAATATACGGCCTAGCCTGGATATTTCATGAGTAGTTTTAATATGGCAATCTTGGCGTTGATTTTCATTTTCTCTGTCGTTGTGTCAGTTCGCTTAATGTTGATCACACACTGACGCGGTTGTGACTAATTTTTCGCCTGCAAACACACCGTTGCGTGATTTTCAGGCATCGTTCTCCGCCACGTTTGTTAAAACGCGTTAGTCAAATCAGCATCGTGGTGAATGAAGTGGCCCCCATTAGTTGGACAGTAAATCAAGGCTCATAAGTGTATTTCTGTACCTAAAGGGTATAGCAATCATGGTAATTCTTAAATTATCCTGCTTGTTTAAGCAGTGGTCAGCTGACGAAGATGGTCAATCAAATCTGTATTGCGGGTCTGGTGCAGGGCTTGACCGAAGGTCTGCACTTTGCCCAAAAAAGCGGCTTAGATGCGGCGGCAGTGGTCGACGTCATCGCCCAGGGCGCAGCACAATCCTGGCAGATGGATAACCGCTACCAAACCATGATAAATGGTCAGTTTGAGTTTGGATTTGCCGTTGACTGGATGCGCAAAGACTTAGGCATGGCGTTGGACGAAGCCAGAAAAAATAAGGCGCAGTTGCCGGTTACTGCCTTGGTTGATCAATTCTACGGCGAAGTGCAAAGGCTAGGTGGCGGCCGCTGGGATACCTCTAGCTTACTTAAACGCTTGCAGTGATGGCTGAATGGATGTTTTGCAACAACGTTTTCCAGGAGCCACTATCCAGACCAAACTATGAGTACTTCCTGGCATCCGGCCGATGAAAGTCGAAGACGGCTATCAGACTATACAGCTATCATAGGTTAGTTCTTAAGGAAAAGTGAGACAGTTGATCTGTACAAAATAGCCACAGAGTTCACAGAGAACCAAGCTATTTTGTTGAACTCTGTGCTCTCTGTGACCTCTGTGGCAAATCAAATACAATCATTCGCGATCATATTTACTTAAGATCCTACCTATGATGCGGCTATAGGTGAGTGACCAGGGGCAGGGCATGACAGCTCAGAGCAAACCTTGTTCGCGGGCAATGCGTCGGGCCATCACAGGCCCTACCCACAAGGACGGTAGCAGAATGATGGATACGGGCGCGGCCGTGACCACAATAAAGTTTTGCAGCGCAGAAATGCCACCGGATCCGATTGAGATAAGAATCATTGCCAGAACGCCCATGATGACTCCCCAGAAGATACGCAGCTGTGCCGGCGGATCTTCGGTTCCGGTGATGACCATGGAGATGGTATAGGTCATTGAATCTCCGGTGGTTGCCAAGAACACCGCAATCAGTATCAGAAATAACACCGATACAATAAAGCCGGCTGGTAGTTGCTGGGTAATTGTCAGCAACACAGCCGGCATATTGAAGCCCTCGAATGGCCCAGAAATAACACCGGGGTTGGCGAGTTCGAATGCGAGACCGGTACCGCCGATGATGGTAAACCAGAAATTCGTTACAATCGGTGCGACGATGGCTACAGCAATTATCACCTCCCGAATCTTCCGGCCGTTGGAGATCCTCGCAATAAACATAGCCACCAACGGGCCGTAACCAATAACCCAGCCCC
>JADFPU010000012.1 GCA_022562175.1 Pseudomonadota bacterium
TGCGTTGCTCTACCACCTACGTCCATGTAGGCGTATACATGCTGTAGCGCCTTCACCCATTCGGTGAATCCAAATAATATGTCATTAGATATGCTTAACATCATCTTATGTTCTACTCATAGCGGTCAACTGCGGAATCTAGGATTAACGTTGAGGATTGCTGGATTATCATACCGGACTGTTAAAAAATCATGGGTAATTAGTCTGATATGATATTTTTGCATATATGGACTTTAAATATTTCAATTAATAGCATGAAAACAATAAAGAAAATGTTGAAAAGAGCGGGTAGGAGAAAAATTTCAGCAACTATTACTTGTCGCCGCGACATTTCTGCACTAGATTTAGACAGTGAGAGTATGAAAAACCTTTCGTTCACATGCGGAACACAACAATGGCTGGCGTGATTTGATGTTTACAGGCTGTGCTGTTTCGAGCGTTCGCCCATCTTTTTTGCAGTTTCACGTTTATTCTTTTTAATTTCAGACCAGAGGGGAAAATATGTTTGAATTTGAACAAGACATAGTCGATACACTCCTAAATGAAGATAAAGATTTCAAGAGAACCCACAAAAAATACATTGAGCTTAAACAACAAGTCAAAGACGCAAACCAGGGCGCAAACGTGTTGGATGAGTTCTTCATCGAGAGCCTGAAGAAAGAAAAATTGCTGTTGAAGGATCGTATGGCAGTCACCATTACAGAATATCGTCAGGCCCATGCCTGACTGTTAACTCGCATTTACCAGTATAATTTTACACTCCTCGCCCTTGCGCAAGCGGGGCGGGGCATAGGTAGTATGCTCGAGCACGCGTCTGACCAAGGCGCAAAGATCACAAAGTTATATGATATTGGTATAAAAGCATATTACGATTTCTTGCATGGCGTGTTTGCGCCTTGGCGAGAATTATCCATCCTGGATGGACACTAAATAGCCATCCTTATACCTATCAAAAGCAACATACCGGCCAGGATCGGTCTGAGCAATTTATCAGGCACATAGGAGCCTGTGTGTGAGCCGAGATATATCCCCGGTAATGAACCAATCAACAGGCTGCCAAGTAACAGGAAATCTACCGTGCCGATGTGTAGGTGGCCCATGCCTGCGATAGCGGTAATCGGTACCGCATGAGCGATATCGGTACCGACAATGCTAGCGGCTCGTAAGCGCGGATAGAGAAAAAACAGGATGGCGGCGCCCAGGGCGCCGGCGCCGACCGAGGAAAATGTGACCAATGTGCCAATCAATGCACCGGCCAGAACGGTTATTGGTTTGCGTAAGCGACGATGCAGGGCACGCACTGCATCATAGCGTTCATTTTGGCTGACATACTGTAGCTGGTTTTTGAACATTAACACCAGAGACGTTAATATCAGTGAAATACTAAGAGTGTAAGTAATCACTTTATCATAATTAATCCCCGTTGTGTCTAGATGTTTCAGCAGCAGAACCGAGATGATAGTTGCAGGAATACTGCCTGTGGCAAGCAAGCCGACTATTTTCCATTCAATGGTGCCCCGTCGATTATGCACGAAAATACCAGCGGATTTGGTGATCGCAGCATAGAGCAGATCGGTACCCACGGCGATAGCAGGTTTGAAACCAAATACCAGTATCAGGATAGGGGTCATCAGTGAGCCACCACCAATCCCTGTAAGCCCGACAATAAAACCCACCACGAAGCCGGCAATTGTGTAAGTGATATCCATGTGTGTATGATTTTGACAACAAACGGTGTAAAAACGACCATGTACTGTAGTCTTAGTTGTGTATACTTAAAAGTAATTATTAAATCTATTTTTAGAACTAATATATATATATATAGATAAGAGGCCGCAACGATTATGAAATTGCAGCAGCTCAGATATATCTGTGAAGTCGCGAGACATGGTTTGAATATCTCGGTCACGGCGGAGAGTCTCTACACCTCACAACCCGGCATCAGTAAACAGATCCGTATGCTGGAGGATGAGCTGGGTATCCAGATCTTCCATCGCAGCGGAAAGCACCTGACGGAGATCACGCCGGCAGGTCAGACGATCCTCGGTAAGGCTGAAAATATCCTGGAGCAGGTGGAAAATATACGACAGATAGCCCAGGAGTTCTGTGATAAAAACCGCGGTGAGTTGTCAATTGCAACGACACACACACAGGCCAGATATGTTCTGCCTGGCATTATCCAGGCGTTTACTGCCAGTTATCCTGATGTAGCGCTGCATATGCATCAGGGCACACCCGTGCAGATTTCGGAGTTGGCATCGAATGGCACAGTGGACTTTGCGATAGCAACAGAGGCCCTGGAGTTATTTGAAAATTTGATCATGATGCCCTGTTATCGCTGGAATCGCTGTGTCATCGTACCCCACGATCATCCCTTGGCGCAGGCGTCCAGCTTAACTCTCGAAAAGATTGCTGCATATCCAATCGTTACCTATGTATTTGGTTTTACCGGTCGTTCACAACTGGATCAGGCTTTTAACGCCGAAGGGCTAAGCCCTAGGGTCGTTTTTACAGCGGTGGATGCCGACGTTATTAAAACCTATGTTAAATTAGGCTTAGGGATCGGCATTGTCGCGAGCATGGCATATGATCCGGTACTGGATAGTGAACTGCTGGCAATCGATGCCAGTCATTTGTTTGCCGCCAGTACGACCAAGATTGGATTTCGACGCGGAACCTTTTTGCGTAGTTATATGTATGAATTTATTGAATGTTTTGCGCCGCACTTGACTAAAGATGTGGTTCAGGCTGCAGTGAATTGCCATTCAAAAAGTGAAATTGAAGCGCTATTTTTGGGTTTGGAATTACCTGGCTATTAACAGACCTGTCATGTAAGCCGGTTGTGAATGGAGCAGTATCGATGGGTTTACCTCTAGATGAAATCCAGATCCGGATTATTATCCAGTATTTCAGCGGCTTCTTCTTGTGCCGATGTCTGGCTATTGAGCACTTCCTTAATAAAGCGGAAATAAACGGTATAGATGCGGACAGAGCCATCCTCATCCTCGACGATGAAAAATGGAGCAAGCTCTACCTGGTGTTGCTTCGCAAGCAGCATGCCTTCACTTTGTGGGTCGCGTTCATCGGCTATCAATATCTGATCGATCCTGTTAAGTAGCCCGGATTCCTGCAGGCGTTGCTCAACTTCAGCGCATTTACGGCAGGGTGAGCCATCGTGCTTAATCTTTTTGACCATTGTGATATGCATTTTTTTGCCTGATTTTCCTGCTACTTATCGTTATCAAGATTAGCGGCGTGCAAACCGCATTCTTTCCTGGTGGCCTCTTCCCACCACCAACGACCTTCACGCTCATGCTGATTCGGCAGTATTGCCCGGCTGCAGGGTTCACAGCCAATACTGACGAAGCCCTTGTTATGTAATTCGTTGAAAGGCACGTCGTTGTCACGAATGTATTGCCAGACCTGGGCCGACGACCAATTCGACAGAGGGTTAAATTTTATCAGCCGATGGTCGGCACTGGAGAATGCAGCGTCTTCTTCAACGACAGGCACTGCTGCACGTGTGTCTGGACTCTGATCTTTTCTTTGCCCGGTTACCCATGCATCGAGTGTGTTCAATTTGCGTCTGAGTGGCATAACCTTACGAATACCGCAGCATTCCTTATGGGTGTCCTTGTAAAAGCTGAATAGTCCTTTTTCCCTGACCAGTTTTTCCAGCGCGTTAGCGTCAGGGTACAGGATCTCAAGTCTGAGCTTGTAATGTTCTCGTACCTGCTCAAGCAAACGGTATGTTTCGGCGTGAAGCCGACCGGTGTCCAGTGAAAAAACCTGCACATCCGCTTTTAACTTTACAGCCATATCCACCAATACGACATCTTCAGCGCCACTAAAGGAGATCGCCAGATTATCAAAGCTTTCCAGCGCCAGCTTCAGGATCTCGCCGGGATGCCTGCTATCGTATTCTTTAGCGAGGGCGATGCAGTCAAATTCCTGTATATCCATGGGGCTTTCTCTGCATAGGCGTTTGAAATTCATTGATAGAAGGTTAACGGGCGATGATTCTAACAGGATTTATATATACCAATAAATAATAACTGATTATAGCTATATGAGTAATTTTTATAATAGAGGCGCTATTGCTGAGCCAGCAGATCCTGGACAGGACAGACTCCTAGGCGGTATGTTGCTCGATGAATTTTACCGGGATATAGGTTCCATGAGATGAGAGGTCAGTAAGCTGCAGGATATTTTCCCCTTGATTCTCAATCACCAGATGTAATCTGGAGACATCGCGCAAAGAGGCTTCGATGACGATATTGCTGACCGAATCCCGGCCGATGATATTGCGTCCTTTAATGAGCGGGTGTGTTTTGCCGGCCTGATCGATGAACTGAATGCCGTCTTTTGCCGACAAGGTACACCGATGTTTCGATAATATGACATTGACCTCTTCCCCAGGTGTCAAAGCGACGGTTACGGCCTCCCCCTTTGGCATCCGTTCAATGGCGTTGCCCTTGTCATTACCGTCTGCCGGCACAGGCTCAAATATGGTATTTTCCAGTATCAGCGTTTCCTTAAACTCCGGAGAATTGACGGTATCCTTTCCTATGGGCTCATTGAGTAAGGCTTTCTTCTCCGAATACAGGTATTTGATGATCTCCTGGCGTGAAGAAAGGTATTGCATGTATTTGACCAGGGCAATGCGCCGAAACGGGTTCAGATCATCATCACCTTCGTTTAATGCGCCGATAATATCGCGCCAGCAGTGATCCTGTGAAAAGATCAGTGGATCCAGTTCACGCAGCGCCCGGTTGATGCTATTTGTATTCTCAATTGATTTGGACAGAATGGTGACGAATCGCTTTTCGATATCCTTGATGGTGCGTGCTTCTTTTTTGAGTTGATCAATTGAAAACTTCACCATCTCGGCAATTTTTTTCGATGGCACTGCAATTCTACCCGACATACTGAATTCAAAATCTGCAACGGAGTAGAATTTGAGAAGCAGTTCTCCGAGCTTGATTTCTATAGGTTTAGCAAAGAATTTATTTAGCATGCCGAGGACGTCTCTTTGAAAATATAATGTATAGCGTTATATTGTATCTTAAAAACCATGAAACCAGCCTTCGAGCCTTCGTGGTTATCATCTCACATAAAATCGTTAATTTAAAGATCAAATATGCTGCCCTCGCCGGTGCTGGTTTTACTGCAAAAGTGAGGCTGTTTGATCATCCTGCGCGGGGATTATACAGCTAAAAAGGCACAAGGCGCAGCCTGATCTGAAGCGGCAGGAGTCTACCCACTGAGCGCTTGCCTTCTGAATCAATTCAGGCCAGACGCTATCCGGGCTGTTGCTAAAAACAGTCTTGTTATCAGCATGCCAGAGATACCAGTCACCGCGTATCAGTTCCGATTCCAATTGACCTGCTGCCCAGCCGGCATAGCCCGCATATAATCGTACTGTGGTCATTTCCGGGGCACCATCTAATATGCTTGTAAAGGCCTTGAGCGTGTTAACCAGGTAGACATCAGCAAAGACTTCATCTTTGGGATCCAATGCAGTCTCAGTGCGAATCAGAAACTGCAGTTTGTTTATGCCCACAGGCCCACCGATATGAAGGTTTCCTGACGCCGTTGTAATCTTGCCGATATGAGGAAAGACTTTATCTGCAGGCAGTTGTAATGGCCGATTAATGACAAGGCCGATCGTTCCTGTTTCACTGAACTCCGTGATCAGGATGACAGTCTGCCGAAAATTGGGATCATGTAGACTGCGGTTGGCTATCAGTAATACGCCTTTGTCCAGGGGCGGATGATTACTAAATAGTTCAAGCACAGTCGGCCTGCTTTGCCCGGATTCGCTAGTGGGATCTTTTGCGTCTGCTTGTATCGCTGCACTTAATAACAGAAAAACAGCAAGGATATGGCAGGGTAATAACTTTGTTTTCATTTGTGTTGGCAGTCTTGAGCATTAAGGCCCGCTTTCAGGCGCTTTCTCCGATCAGTTTTATTACATTGACCCAGCTGTTTTACTCTTGCATAAAGGCGCTGTAGATCGTGCCCTGTATCTGTGAACAAAGCCATAAAGTCTGCAACCAGGTCCCTGTAGGTTAATATAGCAGACAGTTTGGCATTATTAATGCCGTTACCGAACCAGGCGTCATAATCACCATGTTCGCCCCAGTCCGAACGTATTTCCCGGTAATCCGAGCCCATGCGATTGAAGATAGCGGATTTTTCCAGACGTTTCTCCTGCACGGATAAATGACGACGATAGAGTGATTCCAACTCACTTCTATACGTCAGGATCAGTTGTATAAACTCACTTTCCCTGGCCTGTGATTGCTCAAATTGCAGCAGCGCATCTGGATCCAGCTTGCTTCGTAGCCACTGTCGGACACCTATCAGGGCAATACTGTCGGCAAAGGCTTCGTTAAAATGGGCATCATTTTTTATATAGATTTTTTGGTGGGCCAGTTCATGGAAGATGACTCTGGCAGTGTGGGTAATATCGTCTCGCAACATGGTGTTCAACAGCGGATCGTCAAACCAGCCCAGCGTGGAATAAGCACTAACACCACCAACGTGGACGTCATATCCCTGGCTGCGGAGTTTCTCTGCATAGCGCATGGCTTGCTGTTTCGAGAAATAACCGCGATAAGGCAGACAACCGACGATTAAAAAACACCATTTAAGCGGTTCAAGCGAAAATTCAGGGGCGGCGATCACGTTCCAGACACTATATGGCCTGCCGAGGTCTGCATAAGTCCGGTAACTGTCGTTGTCCGGGAGTTGCAGTGTTTCGCTGGCAAAATCCCTGATTTGAAGCACTTGTTGCAGCTCAGCTCTTAATTGATCGGTTAAGCCGGATGTTGCCAACAGTTCATCGATGGGTTCGCGTTTTCGCAGAAGTTCGAGCTGGCCTGAAATGGATTGCCCGTAATAAGAGAGTGTGGTGCATGAGCATAACGATGCTGAACATATGATGACGAATATCAACGTGATGATTTTTAAATGGTCATGCATAACAGACACAATATCATGCCGGATTACTGATTACAGCGGTTTGCCGGGCCTTTGGCACAGTTATAACTATCAAGGTACGTATCGAAATTTTTTGCGTATAATGACTCACACACGATAGTTCACACACGATAGTTCACAAGATACACTCCTGGTTTATGCACAAAACCATTGTCCAGCTACAGGAACTTAATCAGCATCTTGATGATCCCGATTGGATCGTTGTTGACTGCCGCTATGATCTGTCAGATAAATCGGCGGGTTACCGGGATTATCTTAACGCCCACATCCCCACAGCGGTCTATGCCGATCTGCATGATGATCTGAGCAGTTCAGCGATGAGCAATCAAGGCCGCCATCCCTTGCCGGCGCCAGCAAGGCTTAATCAAGTATTTTCCAGTCTCGGTATTCATCAACACAGTCAGGTGGTTATATACGACTCCGCCTCCGCTTCGATTGCGGCCCGTTTATGGTGGATGCTACGTTACATGGGGCATGAAGCGGTCGCGATACTGGAGGGTGGCTGGCCGGCGTGGCAAGCAGCCGGCTATGAGACAGAGCAGACAGAAAGAAAGAACAGTTCTGCTCAATTCGAAGGCAACGTCAGGCGCGACTGGCTGGTTACCACGGAGGCCGTGCCAGATCAGGCCTTGCTGGTCGACTCACGTGAGCCGGCCAGGTACAGGGGAGAGTTGGAACCAATGGATCCGGTTGCCGGGCATATCCCTGGCGCTATTAATCATTATTGGCGGAAAAATCTTGATGCAAACGGGCAGTTTCTTGCGCCGCAACAGATCCGGCAGAATTTTCTTGATTTTTATGGCGCTACCAGGCCGGAAGAAGTCGTTTTTTACTGTGGTTCAGGTGTGACGGCCTGTCATAATTTGCTTGCTGCTGCACATGCCGGGCTGGCCGCTGCACGCTTATATGCAGGTTCCTGGAGCGAATGGTGCACAGACCCTGAGCGACCGGTTGCAACGGGTGATGAGTAACGTTACAGCGCCCGGTGGTATAGAATAAGTCATATATATAAATAACCAAAAAGGCCACCGAGGGAACATGCTATCTAAATTGATGTCTTTAATTGTCGAATTTGTCTTGCTGGGCATGGTCGTGACAGCGGCCTATGCGCTTGATGAGGACGCTACAGGTATTATCGATCTGCCATTACTGGCAGATGATCTCAGCCAGGAGATCGATGAATTCACTGATCCGGACACGCTGGCGCAACAGGATTTTGAGGATCCTGAGGTCGATATAGATGTCCTGTATGAAGCTGATACTGCTGTAGCGGGCATCAGCTTTCAGGATCAAGCCGTGGTGAAAGATGTCATTCTGGTGCTGGATAATTCCGGCAGCATGAAAAAAAATGATCCTGAATTTCTCACCAGTCAGGCAGTAACGCATTTTATCAGTGGTCTGGATGACTCCACCTGGATGGGGATCGTGATCTTTGATCAGGATATTAGCCTGGCAGTGCCACTGATACAGATTAGCGCGGCATCGCGGCAAACTTTGCTTAACAGCCTGGACAGGATCAACTACAGAGGCTTGTTTACCGATATTCCAGCCGCGATAGAACGAGCTATCTACGAACTTAAGAATAATGGTCGAGATGATGCTCGCAAGCTGATTATTTTCATGACAGATGGCATTGTTGACACGGGCAATGCAGACGTGGATCTGGAAAAGACCAAATGGTTAAAAGATAGTCTGGCCGCTGATGCCGCTGATGCCGGTATCAAAATCTTTGGTATTGCTTTTACCGAAGCTGCTGATTTTCAGCTGATACAGTCGCTGGCGCAGAAAACAGATGGGGAATATTTTCGCGCCTTGAAACCGGAAGATCTCAAGACGGTTTTTGAGCGGGTGAATACGGTCATCAATCAGGTTATGCAGCCTGAGATCATCGCAGCGACGACTGCTCCGCAAGTCCAGCAGCCAGTGCTTCAAGCCCCGCAGCAACCTATCATTATCGAAGTGCCGGTGAGCCAGCCCATTAGCCAAAGCAGGCCCCGCTCAATCATTATCATCGTTGCAGCGATAGTCCTGATCGTAACCGTGCTGGCCATACTGATTCTACTTGTCCGTCGGGGTCGCGGCACGGCAGTGGCGGAGGCTGGTTTTGAGTCAGAGGCTTATCTTAATGATATCCATGGTTTTACTTCACAAGTAAGCTATAAATTGGGCGGTAAACCTACCATGCTTGGCCGGGTTGCGGGCAAGGAGACCGATCATCTCGATTATATTGTTATCCCGGAGACAACTATCGGTCGACGCCATGCCCTGATTGATTTCAAGGATTTTGCTTACTGGATTATCGATCAGGGCAGCATTAACGGTACCTTCGTCAACGACAAGTTAATCAGCAGCGAGGTGCGCTTGAAACATGGCGATAAGGTCAGGTTACATAAATTTGAATTTGAGTTTGTAATGCCGGAGATGGTCGATGCCGGTATGACTGTGGTGTCGAATACAATGTTGGGTACGCAAACGCCGGATTTCTCCAGCGATACGACGGAGATAAAAGCTGGCGCTGCGACGGATGCTGGAAACGGCATTGCTGCAGCGGATATAGATTTCGATCTGACTGCCGGTGCTGAAGTTGAGGACATAGGTATAACTGATAGTGAGGCAGAGACGTCTGTGTCAGGCAATGATCCCGGTTCTTCCAACGAAGACGTTGGTTCAGAAGAGGAGACCCTGATACCCGGCAATGAATTTGCACAGTCTGAGCAAGATGGGTCTGGCTCAGAGGATGAGACCCTGATGCCAGGTCAATTCGAGTTGCAGGAAGACGATGCCACCTTGCGCAAAGAACTTTCCGATGAAAACATATCACTGGATAACTTCATTGATCTGGGGAAGTTAGACAGTAATGACGACAAAGACAATTAAGCCCTGTTTGTAGCTGTATGTTATCAGGACGGCTTGTCGCAACAGGGGCTGCCGGTTTAATTTTGATAACGGCTTCTCATTTTCAGCAACTGCAGCTGCTCCCACCTAAAGATATCACTATTTATGGCGATACAGCATCTAAGGGCTAATACGTGTATGTGCCCGGAAAAGCGTGTTTATCAACGGAGATCAAAGGTTATGATTCTAAATGCTATAGAAGCAGCAGTACAATCCCCGGGGAGGACAAACAACGGCAGCGTAAATTCGTTTGATGACTCAGTATCATGGGTTGATCGTATTTTACAGTCGATGGACAGTAAGGATGTGGATAAGGATTTCAAATGTGCTACAACGGTGCACCCATGCATTATTGATGGTGAGCGCGTGCTTGTTTATGAAAAGGGTTTAAGTAAAAAACAGCCTGATGCCTATGCGAATCTTAGCCAATTTGCCGAGGAGAATAACTTCAAGTTAAAACAGGACGAACGGTCTACTGACAAGAATGTCGGATTTGAGCGACGTCTGGCAAGGACAATGCCGATATTGTTCCTTGCCAGTGGTATTTTCATGCAGGGGGCTGCGCAGGCAGAAATAACCTCTACCAGTGTTGAGCCAGTACTGCAAGAAATGCCTGAAGTGCATGTGATGGGCAAGAGGTTTAAATCGACCCGGTCATATAAGATCAGCAACGGCAAACGCTTTGTGACGGAACCTTATGGTGACGTGGAATCAATCCTGATGGTTGCCTCGGAGGCTAAACGGCGGGGCGAACTAAAGCGTATAAGCACGAGAAAAATCACCATGCCAAGTAACTATATTGGCGGCAGTATTAATCGTTATGAATACCAGTTTCCGAAACAATGCGGCGGTGAAAAATTCAGTTATTACGAAGGTGAAGGCTTTGGCGCATTGGGCCATCATCAAGGTGAGACGATAGTCCTGGACGTAATGGTAGGTGGCGGTCCATTTTCTTCGCCGCAGCTCTGGGGACCGTATGATCAGGTTCTGGGTGATAAGCATAACAGGACCATGAAGCTGATGATGGGTAGCGGCAAGAAGGATGGCATGGGTTTATTGAAAGCATCTTATGCTATAGGTATGACCCCGGTGATGTCGAATGCGGATTTTGACAAGCTGGGTAATTCGTATGTGTCGGCAGTACGCAACACTGTTAATTGTTTGAATGATATCAGGCGCCCGGCGCCGCCTGTTTTAAGACAGGCTAAGAACGACTGGTGAGATAAATATTTATTCTGATTAAATCAGGGAAAAGCGGGCATTTGCCCGCTTTTTTTTCGCCTGCTTGGTCAGACTCCTGCAATACAGCTTGGCAACTATTTAGTTGTACAATGGCCCTTGTTCCAGTTAAAAAATTAGCAGCTGTTGAATTAAGCAGAGGCTACATAACAAGCATTAATTTTAATGAAAAGAAAAAAGGTTCTTCTACATTACCTCGCGGACGGGAAGTTTTATTCGGGCCAGTTTCTGGCGGATACACTTGGAATCAGTCGTACCGCCATCTGGAAGCAGGTTCACACATTGAAAAAATATGGGCTTGATATATATTCAGTGCGGGGTAAAGGTTACCGTCTGTCAAAACCCATTGAGCTACTCGACAGGTCAAGCATCGAATCAGCGTGCTCAAGTGAGGCACTTGGCCTGATTAACGATATTGAAATAATGTTTGAAACTGAATCGACCAATCAGCAACTGCTGGATAAATTGTCTACACATGGGATTCATGCCAGGCTAATACTGGCTGAATTTCAGACAGCGGGTCGGGGCAGGCGAGGCAGCCGCTGGATATCACCTGCCGGTGCGGGTATCTGCCTGTCGATAGGCTGGTGCTTTGACTATACCTCAGACTCTTTAACCGCGCTGTCACTGGCAGTGGGGGTTGCAGTGGTGAGTGCATTGAAGCAGACAGGGGTTGCAGGAGTTTGTCTCAAGTGGCCCAACGATATAATCTACCAGAATAGAAAACTGGGAGGCATCCTCATTGAATCGCGTGGCGAAGTAGCCGGACCCAGCACGGTTGTTATTGGTATTGGACTTAATGTGGATTTGCCTGAGCAGGTGATTGATTGCATCGGCCAGCCAGTCACTGATCTCGCCCGGTTAATGGAACATCCGCCATCACGCAATGACGTCGCAGGCACTATTATCAGTGAAACTATCGATATGCTTAATGTGTTCGCAACTCATGGTTTTGCAGCGTTTCTGCAGCAATGGCGCGAGCTTGATTATGGTCGTGGAAAACAGGCGACATTAATGCTGTCGGACAAGATGCTTCAAGGCCGCGTGCAGGGGATCAATGATAATGGAATGCTTGTTATGTTAATTGAAGGGCAGTTAAAAGAATTCAGTAGTGGTGAACTCAGTTTAAGGATAGCTAGTACTGCATCAATACAACCTTGACGGAGTACTAGTGAATTTACTGATTGATATTGGCAATAGCAGGATTAAATGGGCGTCTTCAGCAGGGATGACGCTCAGCGATCATGCTGCATTTGAATATAAAAAGGAAAGCATGACTGATTTACTTAAAAAGCATTGGCATGCAAGCGCGTCGCCTGATGCGGTCTATATATCAAATGTTGCAGGAGCGGATGTGGCAAAAATCGTCTCAGCTGTTATCAGGCAGAAGTGGCAAACAAAGCTACTTTTTGTCAAGGCCCAGAGACAGTGTTGCGGGGTGGTCAATGCCTATAAAGAAGCTAGCCAATTAGGTGTTGACCGGTGGCTGGCTATTATTGCGGCCTGGAACAAATATCGTGCCCCTGTTTGTGTGATTGATTGTGGAACAGCGTTAACCATTGATGCCGTGTCAGCGGGCGGGCAGCATCTTGGTGGTTTGATTATTCCTGGTTTACGGATGATGCAAGATATGTTGAGCAGGGAAACTCACGGGATTCAAGTTGACCGTAACAACCAGTCATCACTCGGTTTTGGGCGGTGTACTACTGAATGTATAACTAACGGTGCAAGCTGTGCCATTGTCTCACTTGTTGAGCGAATGGCAGGGCAGCTCGAGTCGGAGCAAGGCAGTAAGCTTTGCCGGATCATTACAGGTGGTTACGCTGCTTATATCAATGATCTTATCATGCCTGCGTTTGATCTGGAGCCGCATCTTGTATTGAATGGGCTTAAGTTGATTGCGGATGGTCAATAATGCGCTGGGTTTTTATATCTTTTCTGTTACTGAATGTTTTGTATTTTGGTTGGGAACTTGACCGGCAGACCAAAAGTGATCACAGCAATACAGGATTGTTAGTGAATATCCCTGTCGACAGCCAGCCGTTACGCTTGCTGGCAGAGCTGGATTCCGGGTCTTACCCTAAGCCCGTTATTAAAACGGAACCTGTAGAGATCGAAAGTACAGCTCAAGGACAGGGCTTAACTGATTATGAGGCGAATGAGAGCAAGCTTGTTATTCCCGAACCGATAAGCGAGTTGGTGACTGAACTGCCGGCCATCGATATCACGGATTTACATGCTCGCTCTGATGAGGTCTATTGTTTCAGGTTTGGCCCATTACCCGAGGAAATATTGGCGACCGGCCTGAGTGATTGGTTTAAATCGCGCCGTGCCAGCGCCAATATTCGTTACACGGATGAGCAGGGCAAGAAGTTTTTCTGGATATATCTTACCCCTCGGCAATCAAGATCAGGCGCGATGGATATCATTCTTGATTTAAGAAAAAAAGGCGTCAGTGATTATCGGCTTATCAGTAGAGGTAACCTTCAGAATGCTATTTCTCTTGGACTTTTTTCCAGCCAGGCATCTGTCAATAAGCGCTTACGTGAACTTGAAAAAAAGGGCTATAAGCCTGTCGTCGTGCCCTATTACAACGGTAAGAGAATCTATTGGGTTGATGTAAAATTTCAGGTTGAATTAGATCTCATCGATGAGATCTTCAAGGGTCATCCCTCTCGCTATAATTCTGTGCCGGTTAATTGCAGTAAAATTGCCATGCTTATGCCCAGGTCCCAGGAGCCTGTCCGGAAATAGCCGTTTGAGACAGGCCCGGATAAAATTGCACACTGTAAGTTGAAAATCTCGTAAACTATTTAGTGTCCGTCCATAAACGCTATAATTTTTCACGCCAAGGCGCAAAGACGCATGCAAGAAATCGTAATAGGCTTTTATACTAATATCCTGTAACTTTACGATCTTTGCGCTTTGGCGAGAATTAATCTTGCTGGGTGGATACTATTTAATATCAGAACAATGCTTACGCTAAAAAAACAGTTCATTATTGTCAACCGGATGATTAACAGTATCAATGTGAAAAAGTTTTACTATTTTGTTCTGTTAGTGCTGGTGGTCGGGGCGCAACAGGTCGCTGCCAGTAGCCAGGTCAGCCAGATAGAAGCCCTGATCGTGCAGGGAAAATTACAGCAGGCATTATCGCTCACCAATAAGCAACTTGTCGAAGATAATGCCGATGTAAATTATCTTTTTCTTAAAGGTTTGATCCTCACCAAGCAGGATGCCCTGGACGAGGCAAGAGATGTATTTATCGAATTAACGGAGAAGCATCCCGAGTTACCTGAGCCATTTAATAATCTGGCGGTTGTCTATGCGGCTAAAGGCGACTTTGTAAAGGCAAGGAAAGCTTTGCAGCAAGCCATAAATACCCACCCCAGTTACGCAACAGCACATGAGAACATCGGTGATATCTATGCAAAGATGGCCAGTAAAGCCTACAATCAGGCCTTGCAACTGGACAAGGATAATGAGACAGCGCGTGAAAAACTGTCGTTGGTTGGTGAGTTGTTTTCAGCCAAGGCCAACACACAGATACTGCTGGCTGATACAGGACAACCTGATGCGAAAAAAACCAGGATCGAAATTAACAAGCTGGAACAGGTACTGACAGAAACGGCAAATCTGGCCAAGCAGGAACAGGCCAATGTGAATAAATTGCGTACTGACCTTGCCAGGCTTGAGAAGCAGCGAATCAAAATAACAGAACAGATTGATCTTCAGCAGAAAAAGGCTGATAAGCAAGCGCGGCAAGCCAGATTAAAAGTGGAAAAAGCACGCGAGGAGTTGGTCATGCTGGAACGGCAAACGGCTGAAGCTGATGAGCTGGCCGGACAAGATCAGCAAAAAGCCACTGAACAAGTCAGACAAGAACAGGAAAAGTTAAATAAAATTAGAGCAGAGTTGGCAAAACTGCAACAGACCATGCTGGTTGCGCGTAGCCCTGAGCAGGTGAATGCTGATAAACAGTCTATGACGGAAGATGTGATTCAGGCCGTTATGAGCTGGGCTGAATACTGGTCGGCAAAGGATGTGGATGGGTATTTGTCACATTATGCGAATGAGTTTATCTTGGCAAAAGGGCTCTCCAGGGAGAAATGGTCGAGTCAACGCCGTCTGCGGATCCTAAAGCCGCGTTTTATCAAGGTTGAAATAACTGATCCGAAGGTCACCTTTTTTGGTAAAGAGCATGCCCGGGTAAACTTTATGCAGATATATCAATCCGATACTTTCAGTGATCGGGTAAAAAAGGTATTACTGCTGAAATATGTAGCAGGGAACTGGTTGATCGTGGAAGAGAAATCGTCCTGAATTTCCCCTGCAGTGTGGAGATTGGGTAAAGGTGTACTTTACAGGCATAGTTAATGCATCACTATAATGTACAATATTCACCATCATGCGCGCTAGTTATTTTTTACAAGAACATATAATTCAATCATGAAGCGTATCGTTGCACTGACAACCGGTTTTTTATTAATTGGAATGTTATCGCTGAGTTCTCAGGCACAAGATTTGGTCGTGCAGACGACTATTACCAATAGTATAGAGCGCAAGCATGAAACATTATTGATCCAGGCACTGGCTAAGATTAAGGATAGTCACATAGAAGCTGCCTTGTCTGATCTTGAGTATCTGGTAAAGATAAACCCTAAATTCAGGCTGGCACAATTGATGTATGCCGATCTGTTATTGTCACGCGGACGGCCTATAACAGATTTTGGTAATATGCCCTATGCATCCTATGAATATATAGTTGCTTTGCGTGAAGAAGCCCAGGCACGCTGGCAGCATCACCATGCCCCCAAAGTTGCCGACAAAATCCCCAGGGCGCTTGTGCAGCTGGATGAGAAACAAAAATATGCAATCATTGTTGATTTGAGTGAACCGCGTTTATATGTATTTGAAAATCGTAATGGCGCGCCTAATTTGCTGACGGATTTTTATGTCACTATCGGCAAGAATGGTCTGGGCAAGTTTGAAGAGGGTGATCAAAGGACACCTGTGGGCGTCTATTTTGTTTCAGGTTTTATTGAACCGGATAAATTACCTGATCTTTATGGTGATGGCGCCTTTCCGATCAATTACCCAAATGCCTGGGATAGACGTAATGGTCATACCGGTTTTGGTATCTGGTTGCATGGCACACCAAGTTATACCTACAGTCGGCCTCCGCGAGATAGCGACGGCTGCATAATTGTCAGCAACCAGGATTTCATGACCATAGCGTCTTATATGGAAATCGGACGAACACCGGTAATTCTGGCGGGGGCTATCGACTGGATTACACCCGATCAGTGGCTAAAACAACAAGCGAAATATAAAGATTTTATTGAGCAATGGCGACAGGACTGGGAAAGTCTTGATACGAATCTATACCTGAGTCATTACTCCAAGGAATACTCAGGCCTTGGAAAAGATTATGGTAGCTGGGTCAATTATAAACGCCGGGTTAATTTATCCAAAAAATTTATCAACGTGGGTTTATCGCAGACCAGTATATTTCTTTATCCTGACAAGGCCAATATCATGGTGGTTACCTTTGAGCAGGACTATAAGAGTGACACGTTCAAAAAACGTTACAGGAAACGACAATATTGGCGGATGGAAAGGGATGGTAAATGGCGAATTTTCTACGAAGGTTCTGTTTCCTGAACCTCTGCAGTGCGAACAGGTTTAATCTGTATGTTTTTCGAAAGCCAGCTTATCAGGTCTCGCCAGATGTGTGATATTTCAGATACTGTCGGCATGATGCCTGCGTAAGGCAATTCTATTGTTACCACCGGTATCTGTTTCTGGATGCCCGCATAATTACCCAGCGACCCCGGGTAGGCGCCGACCAATTGTAGATACAACCTGCCAAGCTTGTATGGGGCATCTTTGGGGCCATCATAGTCGACTATTCCATGTGGGGCATGGATCGAGACGATGACATCAGGCCGGAAAGTCTCGATCTCTGCAACCAGCCAGTTGGTTTCCGGTTCGCTCAGTGCGTGTTGTCCCGGATAGCGACGTGGATTACGATGGGTTCTATTGACCCAGTAATCATTGGTTGCAGTTTTCCAGTCACGCATCGGAAAATTCCGGTTCAAGTCTACATTATTAGCATTCATCCGCCGTGATTTTTTTTGTAGCAGGCCATCCGGATTTACCAATGGCACAATGTGCCAGTGAAACATCCCTGAATGAAATTCATCCAGTATCTTCAGCCATTTGAAGACAACGCTGACGGAGGAATATTCGTCACCATGAATACCTCCAAGCAATAGCACGCGTCCCAATGGTTTGCGTCTCGCTAATGGCGGATATTCCTTGTAAAGAATAGGCGCACCTTTAACAGAAAAACCACTGGAGTTTATCAGTCCACGTTGAAGACATTCATTGTAACCTACGCTGGCGAGTTTATTGGCAATTCGCTGGCATTCGTAAGCAATGATGCTGTCATCCCTGGCGGCTTCAGCAAAGGCGGTTGGGAGTAGCAGGCTTAGTCCAAGCAGCAGGCAGATACGACCCCAACAGTTGACGGCCAGAGAGCTTCTAATAGCAGGTGCATAGCTGCTAAATACCGATATGCGATTATCTTTGCGTTGATACATGATTGTATGGACAGTCAGGCGTTGAAAAAATAGTGTAATATTATTCCTGCGAATACTATAGCCCCCAGCCAGTTGTTGTTCAAAAAAGCCTTAAAACATTGGGCCGGCAATCTGTCCTTGATCAGATATTGTTGGTAGATGCATAGGCCCGCTGTTACCAGCAAGGCTGAAAAATAGAATATTCCCCATTGCATTTGCCTGCCGATGATAATAAAGACAGCGATCAACATTGTCTGAAAGATACCGATAAATACGCGATCAGCATCATCAAATAATATGGCTGTGGATTTCACACCGATTTTGATATCGTCTTGCCTGTCAACCATTGCATAAATCGTGTCATAGACCATTGCCCAGAGTATATTTGCGATGAACAGTAACCAGGCGATCCTGGGTACAGCATTGGTCTGTGCAGCAAATGCCATCGGTATCCCCCAACTAAATGCCAGACCCAGAAATAACTGAGGAACATAAGTATGGCGTTTCATATAGGGGTAAATCACCGCGAGCGGAATCGCAACGAAAGACAATAACACTGTCAGGCGATTAGTGGTCAACACCAGCAGGAAGGCACAAGCGGTCAGAATAAAGGCGACAGCCAGGGCTTCTCTGGCGCTGACCTTGCCGGTTGCCAGTGGCCGCATTTTTGTCCTTTCAACATGCGCATCAAAGTCTCTGTCAGCATAATCATTCATCACCACCCCGGCTGATCGGGTCAAGAACACGCCGCCAATAAACACCAACAACAGATGTGCAGAGGGCAAGCCCTCTGCTGCTATCCACAAGGCCCAGAGAGTCGGCCACAGCAAAAGAAATACGCCAATGGGTTTATCCAGTCGCATCAAGAGCGCGTATTGCTGCAGCTTCTGTTTAATGAATGGTTGATTGTCACGCAGCCAGTTAACCAGCCTGGCCTGATAGTCTTGTGCAATATTTTTTGCAGTCGACCAGTAGCCACGCATTATCATTACAATGGTATTTCCAGTGTTTTTATTATCGACGGTCATGACGTCCTCGCTGCATCGTCAACACATCTTTGCGTGTTTTTCAGACATTGCCGAAGTCCGCACGGTCAGTTAACCAGCGTTTAATGATGGCAGCTACCCGATCAGAATAATCCTCGAGTAGTAACTCAGCGGCCTTGCGGACATGCGGGATCAGTGCTGCATCCCGGATGAGATCAGCGATGCGCATTTGCGGAAGGCCAGTCTGGCGTGTGCCCATGATTTCACCCGGTCCACGCAACTGCATATCTTTTTTTGCGATCTCAAAGCCATCTGTTGTGCTGCGTATAATTTGCAGTCGTTGTCGCGCAAGTTCGTTCAGAGGTGGTTGATACATTAACACACAATTACTCTGTTGCGAGCCTCTGCCTACACGGCCTCTTAACTGGTGCAATTGCGCCAGTCCCAGGCGCTCGGCATTTTCGATTACCATCAGACTGGCGGCCGGCACATCCACACCGACCTCGATCACTGTTGTGGCGACCAATAGATGAATGGCGCCTGATTTATATGCAGACATCACCTGCTCTTTCTCGGGGCTTTTCATCCTGCCGTGGACTAAACCAATCACCAGATCAGGCAACATCTCGGACAGGTATTCATAGGTCTCCGTTGCTGCCTGCGACTGGATGGCATCAGATTCATCGATCAGCGTACAGACCCAATATACTTGACGACCCTGCCGGCATTCCTGGGTAATTTTTTTGATGATTTCAGCTCTTTTATCGTTAGCGAGAACTGCTGTTTTTACTGCTTGTCTGCCGGGCGGCAATTCATCAATAACGGATATATCCAGATCGGCGAACACCGTCATCGCCAGGGTACGGGGAATGGGGGTTGCAGTCATGATCAGTTGATGCGGATAAGTCGTTCGCGTCACGCCTTTCTCGAGCAGGCTCAGGCGTTGGTGCACACCAAAGCGATGTTGCTCATCAATGATGACGATCCCCAGCCGGCTAAATTTTACCTGTTCCTGAAACAGTGCATGGGTGCCCACTACCATTAACGGTGTCGATGATGCGATATCCGCCACTATAGTTTGCCGCTTTGCACGATTCAGCCTGCCGGTTAGTAACACAACACGGATATCGAAGTTCGAGAACCATTGCGTTATGGTGGAAAAATGTTGCTCAGCGAGTAGTTCCGTTGGTGCCATCAGTGCGACCTGCAATCCTGACTTGATGATCTGGAAGGCAATGATCGCCGCTAATACCGTTTTGCCCGAGCCGACATCGCCCTGTATCAGCCTGAGCATGGGCTGCTGTTTGATCAGATCCGCCTGAATCTCGTGCAAGACAGTCTGCTGGGCGCCAGTCAACTGGAATGGAAGTCGATGTATAAAGTCGTCGGCTTGAGGTAGTGCCGAATCTGGCCGGGGCGCCTGAAAAGATTGTATTTTCCTGCGAATAGTGCGCAGGCTAAGGTGATGGGCCAGAAACTCTTCAAAAGCAAGCCGGCGCTGTGCCGGGTGAGTGCCTGCCTGTAATAATGAAATCTCTGTGTCTGCATCCGGTCGGTGCACTGCTTGCAGTGCCTGGCATAGATCGGGCAATGCATATTCGGCCAGTATTTTTTGTGGCAGTAACTCGACAAGCTGCTGCGGATTTTCTGCCAGGATCCGTAATGCCTGGTCAGTCAATTTACGAAACCGGCCCTGGGCCAGACCCTCTGTCGCTGGATAAACAGGGGTTAATGTTTGCTCGAGTTGATCACGCTGTGCCTCAGAAATACGCTGATATTCCGGATGGATCATTTCAAAGGTATTGACGCCCCGACGTGCCTGTCCCCAGCACCTGATAGTTGTCCCCTTGGCCAGGTTTGCCTGTTGTGAATTATTAAAATAAAAAAATCTGAGCACCACTGCGCCAGTGCCGTCGCTGATGCGGCACAGCAGCGAGCGTCTTTTGCCGAATTTAATCTGGGTTAACTCGACAGTGCCTTGTATCAGTGCCTCTTTTCCGTGTTGCAGCATGCCAATAGGCAGCAAGCGTGTACGGTCTAAGTAACGATAGGGCAGGTGGAACAACAGATCCTGGACTGTATATATGGCCAGTCGGTTTAATCTTTTTTCAAGGCCCGTGCCGACGCCGGTTAATGTGGTGACCGAAGCGCTCAACTGAGAGGGCTTGAATTGACCCACAATGAATGATCAATTATAGCGCTATGATTCCAGGACCATAATGGCATCCATTTCAACGTCGGCGCCTTTCGGTAACTGTGCAACACCTACCGCTGCACGGGCGGGATATGGCTCCTGAAAGTTTTCCGCCATGACTTCATTTACCAGAGCAAAATGCTGTAAGTCGGTCAGGTAAATAGTCAGTTTTACAATACTCGACAATGAACCGCCGGCAGCCCTGGCAACGGCAGAGAGGTTGTTGAAGACCTGACTGATTTGCTGACGCATATCAGCACCCACCAATTCCATGGATTCAGGTAGCAGTGGGATCTGGCCGGACAGATAAACAGTATTGCCGGTCTTTACTGCCTGGGAATAGGTGCCAATTGCTTGCGGTGCGTCCGTTGTCGAAATGATTTCTCGAACCATTGATTCCTCCACCATTTTTAAGATAAGTATCAGCTGACAAGTGTACACAAACTGATTAAGAAATGTTTACCTAGCCCGAATATTGCACGAGTACGCTAAAAGCCACATTGCATTATGGTCACCGTGTCGACCGTACCGATTCCCTGTTGGCAACATACGAAAAAGCCTTCACGGCCGGTACTGTGCACCTGATCGACGTGCGCGTTAATTATTCCGAAAATATCAAGGTGCTGATCACTAAAATTGCAGGAAAAGGTCTGTCTGATATGAGTCAGGCCAATTGAGTTAAACCTAGATTCCCAGATAGCCTATCGGGCGACTATCCTGACAGAAGGGGTTTTTGTGTAGTAGCAACAAGTGTTGCTAACGTCGGCTGATGCGACTGACATGTTTTATGTTACGTACCTTTCGCATCACTTTTGCCAGATGTTGTCTGTCACGCACTTCGATGACAAATTTGAGGGTAATGTAGCGATCATCTTGATCTTTCATGTCGACATGCACAATATTTGCCTCTTGATCTGCAATCGTTGCGGCAATAATCGCCAGTACGCCTCGCTGATTGGTCACGTCGATACGTATATTGGTTGGAAACTCCCCTGCAATCCTGTTTTCCCATTCCACAGTGATCCATTTGTCTGGATGATTTCTGTATTCAGTGACATTCGGGCAGGTCTGATGATGCACGACAATTCCCCGTCCGGCAGTGACAAAACCTAATATGGGATCGCCAGGGATGGGCAAACAGCACTTCGGGAAGTTGATGAGCATCCCCTCAGAGCCTTTTATTGCGAGCGGCATTTCCTTGCTATTGACCGGCTTACGTCTGGCCTGGCCGGTTTGACCGATTAACTGTCTGGCGATAAGCGGCGCCATGCGGTTGCCAAGGCCGACCTCCTGTAGTAGTTGCTGTGCATCCTGCAAGTGATTTTCCTTAAGCACTTTTGCTATCAGATCCGGGCTTATTTGATCGTAAGCACTGTCCAGGATCTCCAGTTCTCTGTTTAACAGGCGTTTGCCAAGGGCAGCGGCTTCATTTGTTTGCAGATCTTTAAGGGAATGTCGGATGTTAGAGCGGGCCTTGGCGGTCACAGTGAAATTCAGCCAGGCCGGGTTGGGTTGGGCGCGTGGGGCAGTAATGACTTCCACAGTCTGGCCTGTATTCAAACGGGTCCCTAATGGCGCCAGGCGTCTGTCTATTCTTACACCTACGCAGCTGTTCCCTACATCGGTGTGGATAGCGTAGGCGAAATCAACGGCCGTTACGCCCCTTGGCAGCTCTATAATTTTGCCTTTGGGCGTGAATAAATAGACCGACTCCGGAAACAGATCGATCTTGACATTTTCCAGGAATTCCTGTGGATTGCCAGCCGTGGTCTGCATCTCAATAATACTTTTCAGCCATTCCCGGGCGCGTTTATGTGTAGCGCTCCGTTCACCGGTCTTGTACAGCCAATGGGCTGCAATGCCGGCCTCTGCCACATCATTCATTTCCTTGCCCCTGATCTGGACCTCTATCGGCACACCGAATGGTCCGAACAGTACGGTATGTAATGACTGATAACCATTCAGCTTGGGTATTGCAATATAGTCTTTGAATTTCCCCGGCACTGGTTTGTACAGGTTGTGTACGGTACCAATAGTGCGATAACACGTATCAACATGGTCAACGATAATACGGAAGGCATAGACATCATAGACTTCTGCAAATGACAGACTCTTGGAGAGCATCTTCTGATAGATCCCATACAGATGTTTTTCCCGGCCGATGACCTGAGCCGGGATCTTTTCCTGTCGTAATCTGCGTTTCAAGGCATTACGGATCTTGCTGACGATCTCCTTTCTATGTCCACGAGCCTTGGCAATCTGTTCGCTCAATACCCGGTGACGCATAGGGTAAAGTACTTTAAATCCAAGTCCTTCAAGCTCCAGTCGTATATTATTAATGCCCAGTCTTTGCGCAATAGGTGCGTAAATCTCAAGTGTCTCACGTGCTATGCGGCGGCGTTTCGCTGTCGGTAGTGCTCCCAGAGTACGCATGTTGTGTAAGCGATCTGCCAATTTGAGCAAAATAACGCGGATATCATTACTCATCGCCAATAGCATTTTACGGAAATTATGGGCTTGTGCTTCAGCGTGTGAATCAAATGTTATTTGGGTCAGCTTGCTGACACCATCCACCAGCTCAGCCACACCTTTACCAAACTTTTTGTGAATTTCGGTTTTTGCTGTGGGCGTGTCTTCGATCACATCATGCAAGATGGCAGCAATCAGCGTCTGGTGGTCCATGTGCATGTCCGCGAGGATGTGGGCAACTTCGAGCGGATGGTGAATATAGGCTTCGCCACTGACTCTATGCTGTCCTGCATGTGCCTTGGCACTGAATTCGTAAGCGCGCCGGACCTTCATCACCTCATCTGTTTCGAGGTAACTACTAATTAATTTTTCCAGGTCGTCAATGGTGTACATATCACCATTGTAACGCAGTGACAAACGCGCCGCCCAAGACTCTGTAAACGTTACCCGTTATGGGTGAAGTTTGGTGAACCAGGTGCTATTCATAGCTTAGTCTTTAGAGGACTGAAACCATTATTAAGGTCAGTATTTAAAACACGGAGGCACGGAGTTAGGATGATATTTGTTCTTTATCTCCGTGTACTCCGTGCCTCCGTGTTGAGATTTCAGATTATTTGATAACTCTCGACAATGAATATTCCATTAAGATCCTATCTATGAATATCTTATAACTTTGCGATCTTTGCGCCTTGGCGAGAATTATTCTTCCTGGATGGACATACACTTGTGGTTCAACACCGGTGTCAGGCAACGGCATTTACTAAAAATCGCTTAAGACCTGACCGGTGGTTCTCCAGTAGTAAATAAAATCTGATCCATATCAATTTCGTCTGGATTGTATTTACCGATCTTGTCTATATTGTCGGGGGTAACCAGACCCTCTGCTATCTCGCGTAGAGCAATTACAGTGGGTTTATCGTTATTTTCCTCCACTAAGATATCGGAACCCAGCGTTATCTGGCGGGTGCGTTTACTGGCCAGTAACACCAGATCGTAGCGGCTATCCACATTTTCTAGACAATCCTCAACGGTTAATCTTGCCATATATTATTACCTCGGTTGCAGGCCTTCAAGCCGGAACACTTCGATGACGTGGCGTGTTTCTGCGTTTCCTGAAGGCGGTCAGTGATCAAAGGGGCGTAGTTTACTTAATATTAGCCGCCTGTTTCAATAGCTGTTCGGCAAAATAGTCAAAATGGCTGTTTTGCAACGCATATTGATGGCGCATAGCGCGGATGATTAGCCCAATCTCCTCCAGTGCTATGTGAAAATCCCCATTTACTACCAGATAATCGTATTCTCCGTAATGTTTGAGTTCATTCTCTGCATCCTGCATACGGAGTTTGACAGTCTGTTCATTTTCACCCCTGTTGCGCAATCGTTGCTCAAGGGTTTGAAAAGACGGGGGAAGAATAAAGATACTGACAGTTTTTGTCATCGCTTGCCTGACTTGTTGGGCGCCTTGCCAATCGATCTCCAGGACTACATCAATCCCTTGTGAGAGATGTTCATCAACCCAGTGTCTGGAGGTCCCGTAGTGGCGATTAAAGACCTTTGCATGTTCAAGGAAGATATTATCAGCAACCATTTGTTCAAACCCGGCCTCATCTATAAAATGATATGCCACATCCTCGGTTTCGTCAGGGCGCCGGGGCCTTGTTGTATGGGAAATCGACACCTGAAGGGCAGGGTCCCGTTCGATAAGAGATTTTACCAGCGTCGTTTTGCCGGTTCCTGATGGGGCCGATATGATAAATAATATGCCTTTTTTTTGTTTTGCTTGATTCATATTCAGCCCGGTGATTATTCTACATTCTGGATTTGTTCTCTCATCTGTTCGATGAGCACCTTGAGCTCAAGGGAGGCATTGCCGACAATTATACTCGCTGCTTTTGAACCAATAGTGTTTGCCTCCCGGTTCATTTCCTGCATCAGGAAGTCGAGGCGTCTGCCGACCGGACGCATATTTTGCATGACACGTTTAACCTCTTCAAGATGGGTGTCGAGACGATCAAGCTCTTCTGCGACATCCATTTTTTGGGCAAGTAATAACATTTCCTGCTCCAGTCTTTCAGGGTCTATTTCCACAGCTGATTCCAGTACGCGGCTCATAAAGCGTTTACGAATCGAATCCAGTATCTCCGGCAGTGCGGCACGAATTTGCTGCACATGTGTATTGGCTGCTTCGCAACGCTGTATCAGCATCTCATAAATCTTTTTACCCTCCCGATCGCGTGTTTCAGTGAGCGAATCGAGAGTTTTATCCAGCAATTCCAGCAATGGTCCGCCTACTATCTCCGGATCCGGCGTTTGCTTATTGATAACTCCTGGCCAGCGCAGTATATCTACAGGGTTTATCGGCATAGCTGTGGATACCTGCAGGGATTCTGCTGCGGATATTAATTTATTTGCCAACTCAGCATTGATCGATATTTCACTGCCACTGCCGATACTTGCTTCATATCGCAGTACACAGTCGGCCTTGCCACGCTTGAGTTTGGCTGAAATCTGCTCACGGATGCTGTTTTCCAATACCCGTAAGTCATCGGGAAGACGGATCATCATTTCCAGATAACGATGGTTAACAGTCTTGATCTCCCAGACGGCATGCCCCCAGTCCCCGGATGCTTCCTGCCTGCCAAAGGCAGTCATGCTTGATATCATTCTTTCCTCACTTATACTTGGATGATTTTTATATATTTTATAGGAGCTTGCCCGCGAGTAAAAGACACCAGCATAGATTTAATGCCTATCTTCTCAACGATGCATTTTACACGCTAACAGCTTGCTGAATATCGGCAAATACCAGATTTTGCAAAACAGCCGTTATAATCAGCCATTTTTCCGGAGAAATATAATGCGACCGAGTGGACGAGCAGTGGATGAACTCAGGCAAGTATCATTAACCCGTCATTATACTTGTCATGCTGAAGGCTCGGTTTTGGTCGAGTTCGGTGGCACCAGGGTCATTTGCAATGCCACGATAGAAAATTCCGTACCGGCATTTCTGAAGGGTCAGGGCCAGGGCTGGGTGACAGCAGAATATGGCATGTTGCCCCGTTCAACCGCAAAGCGTATGCGCCGTGAGGCCAGTCAGAATAGACAGGCAGGACGGACCCTGGAAATCCAGCGCCTGATTGGCCGATCACTGCGGGCAGTGATAGACCTGAATAAACTGGGTGAAAACACCATTATTCTGGATTGTGACGTGCTGCAGGCCGATGGGGGGACGCGCACGGCTGCCATCACCGGGGCTTACGTGGCCCTGGTCGATGCCATACGGCAGGCTCAGGCAGCCGGGCATTTGCAAGATGAGCCATTGCTGGCAGGGGTAGCATCCGTGTCAGTGGGCATCTTCCAGGGCATTCCCATTCTGGATCTGGATTATGCCGAAGATTCGCAGGCAGAAACCGATATGAATGTGGTGATGAATGATGCCGGTGACTTTATTGAGATCCAGGGAACCGCAGAGGGTCATCCGTTTAATTCTGAAGAATTGAATGAGATGCTGGCACTGGCCAGGAGCGGTATTGCACATCTGTTTGAACGGCAAAAACAGGCCCTGGAGACATAAGTGGCATTACCTGCCGGTAAGGTTGTACTCGCTAGTGGTAATCCCGGCAAATTGAAAGAGATGGGGGCGTTACTGAGTGGGCTCGATATCGAGCTATGCCCACAATCGCTGTTTGCAGTGCCTGATGTCGAAGAAACCGGGCAAAGTTTTGTTGAAAATGCGATTCTAAAATCGCGACATGCGGCCAGATATACCAACTTGCCTGCGATAGCCGATGATTCAGGTATTCAGGTGGACGTACTGAGCGGTGCACCAGGTATCTATTCAGCACGATATGCAGGTGCAGGAGCCAGTGATAATGAAAATCTGCGTTTGTTATTAGCTAGGCTTGCGGTTCGCGAAGAAGTGCAGGCAACTGCCTGTTTCCAATGTGTTATGGTATTTCTACGTTATCCTGATGATGCGATGCCGGTAATAGCACAAGGTAGCTGGCATGGATATATCGTTGCAGAGCCACGCGGTGATAATGGTTTTGGATATGACCCGATATTTTATGTGCCGACTCATGGCTGCACCTCAGCGGAGTTAGATGCAGAAGAAAAGAACAAAATCAGCCATCGTGGACAGGCAATGCGGGCATTGCTGGAGAAAATGTCAGTCATGGTCAGTTGAGAACAACTAGTAATTTCCGGCAACATTTAATCTCTGAGGGTTTAATTCCACGCAGCATGCTGCGCTGATGTCATTCCTGTGCCCCTCCGGGCATAAACTCCAGCAGGAATGACCGCCATGGATGGCGGGAATGCAATATGATTGCAGGAACAATCATTGCCCAGTAGGACAATGTCCGCTCCCGTACTTGATACGGGGTCCGGCATGACGTTGTTAATACC
>JADFPU010000146.1 GCA_022562175.1 Pseudomonadota bacterium
GTCAAGTTCGACACGCAGGTGGGCGGTACTGACAATGCCGCGACATGCTTGATCGCCGGCGAAACGACCTTCGCTTTCGACATCGGTGAAGTAAACAACGTTGTCACGTTCAACTTCCCGGACGGCAATGACCCGTTCTTCGCCACCTTCGAGGTGAGCGAGTGCCTGTCGCTGGGCTTCGACCTCCCCGATGACGGTATCGGTCCGGCCACTGGCAACGCGCTCGTGGACGTCCCGCTCGCCGGCTGCAAGATCTCGCTGAGCAGCGAGGAGCTGACCGAGCTGGAGTTCCCAGGTCGGATCAGTTTCAACATCGTCGACCCGCGTTGGGATTTTGAGGCTGACCCTGAAGCTGACAAGTATAACCGCTTCGGCAGCGTCGAGAGAATATTCGCTGTATTGATGATCTTTACAGCCTGCGCGATGGCCTTTGCACACGGCTCCAACGATGTGGCAAATGCTGTTGGTCCCTTGGCCACTGTAGTAGCAACCATCAATAGTGGTGGTGAAGTACTACAGAAAACTGCCATGCCTCCCTGGATTCTACTGCTGGGTGGCGTAGGAATTGTCGTTGGTTTGATGACCTGGGGTTATCGGGTGATGGCTACGATCGGCAGCAAGATCACCGCTTTAACACCTACGCGCGGATTTGCCGCCGAGCTATCTGCGGCGTCAACAGTAGTTCTGGCCTCAAGCATTGGTATCCCTGTCTCCACCACCCATACCTTGGTCGGGGCCGTCCTGGGTGTTGGCATGGCCAGAGGGATTACTGCTATCAACCTGAGGGTGGTCGGCAGTATCTTTACTTCATGGTTGATCACTTTGCCCGTGGGGGCAGGAATGGCCATTGTATTTTTCTATATGTTCAAAGGCATGTTTCACGTCTGATACCATCAAGCACATCTCATATTACATCGCCTGTATAAGACCTTTTAAGCAAATCAGAGCAAGGAAAATTCGCAGGAGATTTTTGTGCTTAGCCATTTAACACTGAAAACACTTGTATCAGCACTGATAATAACGGCTATATCTGCCATGTCGTTACCAGCATTAGCTGTTAACGACGCCATGATGGATCTGCTAAAGATCCTGAGAGACAAGGGCAGCCTCACACAAGTTGAATATGATTTACTGCGCAACGCCGCAAGGGCAGATAAGGACAAGCTTGTTGCCGCTAATCAGGACATACAAAAAGATCTTGAAAAACAGATCACCACGACTACGGAAAACCTGCCCAAGGTAACACTCAAGGGTAAATTCAAGATTGAATCTCAGGATGGAGCACATTCCTTTCAACCCATAGGCCGTGTCTTCTGGGACACCGTTCGGGTAGATGATGACGGCAACCCGGATGAGCACAGTGGTTCAGAACTTCGCCGTGCAAGATTCGGTTTCAGAGCACAATTTTACAAGAACTGGCAGGCCAAACTGGAATATGATTTTGCCGGAAGCGATGCTGATCTGAAGGATGGCTGGATTTCCTACAATAACAACATAGCGGGTGGTAACAGCTACAACCTTAAGCTAGGCCAACATCACGTGCCGTTTGGTTTTAACACCATCAGTAGCAGTAAATACATGTCTTTCCTGCGTCGCCCACTGTTTGCTGACGGGCCATTGTCGCCTGCACGTCAATATGGTGCGGCCTTGCGTATGGATGGTGAACGCTGGTTAGTGCATGCTGGCGTCTTTCTGAAAACACCCGAAGACGGCGAAGTAAACATCGATGATGACGCTGAAGACGAAACCACCTTTGCCATCCGTATCGCCGGCACACCGTTAATGACAGACAAACAGCATTTACTGCATGTTGGTGTCTCTTATATGTATATTCAGCCACATGGAGATGCTGTCAGCGTCGAACAGCGCATTGTCAGCCATGTCTCTGACGACAAGGCCCTAAGCGCAAATTTTGGCACGGATGTCGATGACATCAGTGCCTTTGATTTGGAAGCACTGGCTGTCTGGGGGCCATTTCATGCGCTCGGTGAGTTCGTGTACTGGGATGTTGATGATGCCACGACCGATGCGAATTTGTCTGCATGGTCACTTGAAGCAGGCTGGTTCCTGACCGGCGAATCCATGAAATATAAAAAAGGTCAGTTCAGTGGCATCTCACCGAACAAGCCATTCATGCAGGGTGGCCTCGGTGCATGGCAATTGGTAGCACGTTTTGAAAATATGAATCTGAATGACGGCGCGATGGTCGGTGGCAACGCCGATGTGTTTACCGCAGGTCTGAATTGGTACCCCGTCTACAATATCCGCTTTATGGCGAACTATGCGCAGGTGCTTGACTTCAAGCGCGCGGGCGATGCCGCAGACGGCGCAGAACCTGCTGCGTTTTCACTACGCAGTCAGGTTTACTGGTAGCGCAAATACCTGTTTATATTATCGCTGTACTCCTCAAGGCCTGTCATAGACGCGGCTTTTTGTACCCTTTTCAGGGTATATTCCAATTTGGCGGCGATACGTTTAGTATTTATTTGTCGCATGGAGCTTAAAAGGAGCTTTCAGGACACACTTTAAATTCTTCCAAGGAGAATATTATGGAAACTTTCAGGAGATGTATCCTCGCTGTTCTTTTAATTCTGCCCAGCCTGTTATTTGCAGGTGAAGCTATTAACATCAATACCGCTGACAAGGAAACCCTGATGTTGATCACAGGTATCGGAGAACGTCGGGCTGATGCAATTATTGCCTACCGTGACCAACACGGACCCTTCAAATCCATTGACCAATTGGCGGAGATAAAAGGGGTTGGTCAGATTCTCGTTGAGAAAAACCGGGACTCCCTGGTCGTCAAGGAATAGAGACTTTCACATAAGACCTTTTATTTTCTTAATAACAGCGGATCACCTGAAGAATCAGCTGATCCGCTTTTTTTATGCCTCGGTTCAGGACTGCATGTCTTGTTAGTACTTACTGCACTGCTGTATGCTTGCGTGCTTGATAACTACTTTAATAACGTGATTGCATGAACAACCGCTACAAGCCTGCTGCGATAGAAACCGCAGTCCAAAAACGTTGGCAGGAAACCAATGCTTTTCGTGTCACCGAAGATCCAGCTAAAGAGAAATTCTACTGCCTGTCGATGTTTCCCTATCCGAGCGGCAAACTGCATATGGGGCATGTGCGCAACTACACCATCGGCGATGTTATCACGCGCTATCAGCGTATGCAGGGCAAGAATGTCCTGCAGCCGATGGGCTGGGACGCCTTTGGCCTGCCGGCCGAAAACGCCGCCATGCAAAACCAGGTGCCGCCGGCGAAGTGGACCGACGACAACATCGCCTACATGAAAAAGCAGTTGCAGTTGCTTGGTTTCGCCATCGACTGGCAGCGTGAACTCACCACCTGCAAACCCGACTATTATAAATGGAACCAGTGGCTTTTCCTGCGCATGTTAGAGAAGGGCATTGCCTACAAGAAGACCCAGGTGGTGAACTGGGATCCAGTGGATCAAACTGTGCTGGCCAACGAACAGGTCATAGATGGTCGTGGTTGGCGTACCGGTGCCCCGATCGAAAAACGTGAGATCCCCGGTTATTACCTGGGCATTACCCAATACGCTGAAGAATTGCTGGCCGATCTCGATAAACTCCCCGGCTGGCCTGAGCGTGTCAAGACCATGCAGGCAAACTGGATAGGTAAGAGCTACGGCGTACGTTTTGCTTTCCCCTATGAACAAGATGGCAAGCCGCAAACGTTGTGGGTGTTCACCACCCGCACCGATACCATCATGGGCGTGACCTTCTGTGTTGTGGCGGCCGAACACCCGCTTGCCACCTATGCGGCCAGTAAGGACAAAAAGCTGGCCACCTTCGTTGAAGAATGCAAGCAGGGTACCGTCATGGAAGCGGATCTGGCCACCATGGAAAAGCGGGGTATGCCGGCTGGCATCTTCGTCAACCACCCACTTACAGGTGAGCAAATAGAAGTCTGGATCGCCAACTACGTGTTAATGAGTTATGGCGAAGGCGCGGTGATGGCCGTACCGGCGCACGATGAACGTGATTTCGAATTTGCCAAACAACACCATTTGCCCATTAAACAAGTAATAGAGCTTGCAGGCGAATCATTTTCAACCAATGCCTGGCAGGATTGGTATGCCGATAAAGAAAATGGGCTATGTGTCAACTCCGGTAAATACAATGGCTTAAACTATCAGCAAGCCACCGATGCCATCGCCGCCGATCTCAGGGATAAACAGCTGGGCGACAAACAGGTACAGTGGCGCTTGCGCGACTGGGGTGTTTCGCGTCAGCGTTACTGGGGCTGCCCGATACCCATCATCCACTGCCAATACTGCGGCGATGTGCCGGTGCCGGATGAACAGTTACCCGTCGTCTTGCCGGACGACTGCGTGCCGGACGGTTCCGGCAACCCGCTCAACAAACGTCAAGACTTTATTAATTGCGACTGTCCCCAATGCGGCAAACCGGCGCGGCGCGAGACAGACACCATGGACACCTTCGTCGATTCGTCCTGGTACTTCGCCCGCTACTGTTGCGCTGACAATGGACAGTCCATGCTGGACGCGCGCGCTGATTACTGGATGCCCGTGGATCAGTATATTGGTGGCATCGAACATGCGATCCTGCATCTGCTCTACTCGCGGTTCTGGAACAAAGTCATGCGAGATCTTGGCCTGCTTAGATATGATGAACCGTTTAAAAAACTGCTTACCCAGGGCATGGTGCTGAACGAGATCTATTACCGCAAGCCAAACAGCGGTCGCATCAGCTACTTTAATCCGGCCGATGTCGATGTGAAAACGGATGAAAAGGGCAAACTGATTAGCGCCATTCTGAAAAGTGATGGTCAACCTGTTGAATCCGCCGGCATCGGCACTATGTCCAAGTCTAAAAATAACGGCATCGATCCACAGGCAATGATCGAAAAATACGGCGCGGATGCCACCCGTTTCTTTATGATGTTCAGCTCACCACCGGAACAGACATTGGAGTGGTCAGATACGGGTGTTGATGGTGCATACAGATTTCTTAAACGCTTATGGACCTATGCGCATGATTATCATGACGATATCAAATCAGGCTTAGGCCAGATTAAAAATCTCAAATTAAACGAGCGAAACAAGGCTGCACGCAGAAAACTCCATAACATTTTGAAACAAGCTGATTTTGATATCACAAAATTTCAATTCAACACTGTAGCCTCTGCCACGATGAAGATACTGAACATACTCAACAGCGAAGATATATTGTCCCCGCACAATGGCAGTAGTATCGACCGAACCGATGAAGACGCTAGCACTGCACAAAAGACCATAATGAAAGAGGGTTTTTCAATTGTGTTACGCCTGCTTTCACCCATCACACCACATGTCTGCGATTACCTGTGGCGCGAACTTGCATATGGTGACAATATTTTAGATGCTCCCTGGCCGGAGGTTGACGAGGCGGCGCTTGTATCAAACGAAATCCAGCTTGTAATACAGGTAAATGGCAAACGACGAGCTCAAATCACCGTGCCAGCCGATGCAGATGAGGAGTTGATTAAAACCGCCGCGATGGCAGAAAAGAATACCAGCCGTTTTGTTGCCGGCAAGGACATTAAAAAAATTATTGTTGTGCCCAAGCGTCTGGTGAATATCGTCGTGGCATGAGGTAAGATGCGAAACATAAAGCTATTCTGAATTTGTGTACACAAAAGCACTGTTTGTCATACCGGACGTGACCCGGTATGACCACCATGGAAGGTGGGAATGCAGTAAGACTGTAGGAACAATCACTGCCCAGTGAGGAAAGACTGCCCCCGTATCTGAGTACGGGGCATGCTTTCAGGCAGATCATTTGTTGGACTGGATTCCGGCATTCGAGGGTGTCGCTAAAGACAACTATTTTATGTCCAATGACACTCTTCAGTGTGCCGGTTCAAGTTGAACGGTTTTTCGCAACCGTGATATTTCAGTAAGAGCCATCAGGGTTACTGCAATAATCCACCAGCGAACTTTATTTAGGGCCAATATAAACCAAAATAGCGCCGCAACCGCCCGGCTCAGGTTGTATGCCAGCACATGCAGAGCAAACTCGCGTTTCACACCGGCTAACCCGCGTCGCCTAAAGCGCGTCAACCCCTGTAATATTTTCAGGTGACTAAATACGGGCTCAACCATCGCCTGGCGTTGCGCATATTCTTTCTGTGCCTGCGGCTGCTGCATGACTTCGCGCAAGGCCTCTTTCGCTTCATCACCGTCAAGTCGCCGGATCCGCCGACCTGCTTCTGCCTTTGTACATTGCTGTCTCAGCAAGCAATCCTTACAAGCGGAAGTGCGGTACATCTTATAGGTCTTCTCTCCTTGAGGGCCGGGCCGAAGTGGCTCACCCGCTGGACACACATACACATCCTCTAGTGGGTTATAGCAGAACTGACTCTTGGGAAACACTTTGCCTGCGCGTGGCTTTCCTGCCCCCTTGCCCTCAGGGCATAGCAGGTTGATATCTCGCTCTAATGCCGCCTCTATCACTGAGTCACAACAGTAACCTGCATCCAGCAATAAATCTGTAGCACACTCTCCCGTCACACGTTGACTCTGCTCAAGCAAGCCAGGGATTAAACTGTTTTCCTGTGAGGGATCCACATCATGTGCCAGGATAACGCGTTGCTCGTTCGCCAGTACCGAAGGTTTGTAGGCCGCCGCTTTGCCGCGTCTTCTTTTTTGAGCTTGCACCATGGCCTCAGGCTCTGTCGGGCTTATCGCCAAAGAATCCGTTTTGGATGCCTGCTTAATGCGTGCTTGCTTGCGCGTCTCGAAGGTGTTCTCTACCTGACAAGCTAATGTCGCCTCTTGCTGGCGCTTCCTATTCTCCGGCTCTTGTTCCAGGGCCTGTCTTGCCACCTCTGCTTGCGCTCTGACCGCTTCCTCTCGTAATAATTTGTAGTGCGAACAAGCCGCTTCCACTATGGTGCCATCACCGGCGAGACTCTGACCGTCTGAGCCTGTCACCTTCAGAACCGTACGCGTTAATGATTCAAAAAAACCGTGACTAAATGAGTCCTCATGTAAAAGAATAAAGCGCCCGATGCTGGCATGATCAGGGCAAATGCCACCCGTTACCCACATGCAGCCCAAGTCTTGTCGCGCTAACCTTTCCAACGTTCTCAGTGAGTGAATGCCTTGCATGATGCCGAACAGAACCAGCCCCATCATCGCCCGAGGGGCATACGGTGCTCTCCCTGATCCAGCGTAACGAGACTCAAATTCGCTCCAATCTTGTGCATCTAGTAAAGAGGCCACTGAAATTGGTGCGGTCAGTCCCGCTTGTTCCAGGTAGCGATCCAGGCGGGTCATGCCAAGATAGATTTGCTGGCGATCGGGTGCGATAAACTGCCGTCCAGATGCCGCAACATAGAGCATCTTCTCATTGCTAGAGGTGGGGATTTCTCCCAGTAAATCAAACTGGCAGTTTCGATCAATCTGGATTGTTTTTCTCGACATAGTTATAGTCACTGTTAATGCATTTCAATAAATCTATTATCTCATTTTTATGGGGGCTTTTGCGACACCCTC
>JADFPU010000147.1:0-6689 GCA_022562175.1 Pseudomonadota bacterium
TCATTATCTGAATCAGTTTGTGATGGATTTGAATTGTTGAGACAGTTATCTACAGTATCTGCTATTCCGTCAATATCAATATCTCCATAAATAAAACCAACCCCCTTAATATCATCAAGCTGTGGGGTTTCTAAATCACTGGCAAACGTTGCCATAATCGAAGTTATTGTGTCTTCATGATTTAATCCCAGCGAATGGCCTAGTTCATGTACTGCAACTCGTCTAAAGTCATTTACATCAAACTTCCATGGACCGCTATATACGTTCCATGTTTTATTAATGTTAAAGATAATTCCAGATTGTAAAATAATTGAGCTATTGCCAAGGGTCGGCCATGTTAGTGCAATAGCTATCGTTGTAGAACCGAACGCATCTCCGCAGTTTGTACTGGAAAATTTAACGCCATTTGCTGGTGTAACACCACCATCAAGAGGGAGAGGGGTCTGGCAAGGATCGACACTGTCTTGTTCTATAAAATAAGTAAACGCTGTAGCTGAACTCCATTTAGCCATTGCCGTTTCAAACGCTGTATTGGCTGTACTCAAAACTGAAGTGCCTAGTTCTACGTGGAAGGTCGTGTTAGGTTCTGGCCATTTTTCCCCACTCAGTTGAAATGCGTAACCCTGCGTTGCAAACAGAGTAAAATAGCTAAATAAGACTAACGAGCGATACCCTTGTGTGAATATCAAGGTTGACTCCTCAACATGCCTCTTAGCTGTTGCACAAATTGAGACTTTGACATACCTTCGTAGCTATCACTGCCTTCCCCCAGAACCAATCCCGCTGCAATACCGCTACTCAACTGTTGTTGACTACGCTTGATAACAGGCTCCACCATCATGACAGGTTGCTTTTGCTGTGTTGTGACTCTTTCAATGCCTGCAGCATCTTCAATTATCAACAGATGGCCTTGCGACCAGCCATAAAAAGGATGTACCTGAGTGCGAGATAAGGATTCCACGAAATAAACTCCTTTCTCGCCTGCTTCAGGCAGGTGCATGTCACCGACACTGAGAGTTATGCCATTAACCGTGCCGCCAGCGAAACTTAACTCTATCGTATCGTTGTGATATTCACCTTTTATAATTTCTATAATATCAAATACGACATAGGTATGAATATAACTGCCACTATCAGTCATCCTGGACTCGACGTTGATGACACGTCCTTCAAACACAAACTCCGAGTTATTCAGCATCTCCTCTAAACTCACTCCAAGCACAGAAGTGCCTTGTGCCGTATTAACAAGCAGTAACAGACACACAAATAATATAGGCCAGCAGAAACTCGAAAGGGTTAATTGAATTTGGTGAAAAGCCTTGCCTATCATCTAATTTATCCCTCTAATCAATAACCTGTCGCTTAGGCATCGGGAAGACGTAAAACCTTAGTCCAGAGACTAAGGGGTATTGGCGTTATTGTAAACGCATATATTTTTACTAAGCATAGTACAGTTCAGGGTGATTCCCCCTATATAACGAGCCATGGTCAAATCTGATCCTCTTTTCGCATTCAGCTACATATAAATTAAATTACCGCACTGCAAACTTATCAGATATTTCTGCACCCTGTTGACCGGGTGCGGCTAATGGGTGACCCCACTTATTTGGAGAATGGCAACAACTACCGCCGCAACGACAGCAGCGCCTGTTAAAAGGAGCAGATCGCTGGCAGCAATTAACGCCGGATCAACGCCAACAGGTAAAGCAAAAGCACAGACGATGGAAACAAAAAATCCCCGGAACAACGCACAAACATCCGGCAGCGTTTCGATCAGTTCAAGGATCTGCCACCAGAGAAACGACTACGGTTAAGAAAAAGATAGCAATGGTTTAATGATCTGCTGCAGGATGAGCGTCGTGCTTTGCGCGACTTAATATCTGATATCGTAATAAATCACATTGTTACTTAAACGAGATAAGCAATTGCCTATGCATCATTAACAACTATTTCATCTTCTACATAACTCCATAACTCGTTGAGATTAAGGTTATGTGGGATTTTTGAAATAGATGAATTTTTGATGGCATATTTATCATCATTACAATCACGATATTTCGCATGTGTGTAACGGCTGCCTAACGGGGTCAGGAAACTTTTAACTAACGGTTTGGTATTGTCAACCGGACGTCCGATGACCACAGCGGTTTCGTTATTATTTAGTTGCACAATCGACCCTGGCGGGTATACGCCGAGTAATTTAATGAAAAGCAACGACAACTCCTCATCGTATTGCTTGCCTCGATCGACAAACAGGTGCATGAGGCATTCTTTACCCAATAATGCGTTGCGTGTTTCACGGGGCGACACCATAGCCGCATAACGGTCTGACAATGCCAGGATCTCGGCTTCCTTTATGACCTCTGCTTCCTTAAGGCGGAGATAACCGCTACCATCAATGCATTCATGATGTTGCATGATCATGGTCAGCCATAATTCATTGTCAATACCCACTTCTTTAAGCATGGCCACGGCACGGGCCGGATGTGCCTTTATCTCCTCATGTTGTGCCTGGGTTAATGGGCTTGATTGGCGGTATAAACGCGCCTGTAATTTCAACATGCCAATGTTGGAGGTGAGGTTGGCGGCGATAATCAATTGCCGCAGATCCTCATCGTATCCCAAATGTTGGGCGATTAAATCGGACAGGATGGCTGTGTGAATGGGATGGATAGCGGTATACTCGATATCATGGACAAGATGCACTATCCCCAATGCCGCATCCAAGTCCTTAGTGCATAAAGTTCGGATATCTGCACTTAATTGTAGAATTCGTTCACCCACCCCTGCATGTTTATTTTCTATCTGGGTAAATAGCGCTTTTAGACGGTTTGTATTGTCAACGATTGATTCAAAAGGCAAGACATTCCCATTAATGGGTTCAATGGGTACCGGCTCATGTTGCCTTATTTTTTCCTTCTGCTCTTTGGCCTTATTGCGGTAGAGACCAATCTCCAGGAGTACTTCCAGTTGCCGTTGAGAGCGGATGATATAGTTTTTTTTCAGCAATAATAATCCATCAATATTGTACACACACCACCCTAATGCTTGCCCGACAATGATTTCTGTTGCTTTTAATTTTGACTGCGACATTACAGATGGACGTCATCATTGTTAAGCCATCCATGGCTGTTAAATAATTTCCCCTTACAGGTAACATGGTATTTGTAACTTCACTCCCATAAAAGCGGAAAAATAACTAACAACTGGATTCCGGCTCCCCAATCAAATTGAGGACAAGCTTCTATAAGGTCGGCAAAAGCTGATTTAATCCATAAAGACTTAAATTGGTAGATACAGGGCTTATATCGCCCAATTTAAGATGGACTTTAGTAGTAATTAGGGCAAATGCGTGATAAACGAGCCATGGCTGCTTCCTTGTAACCAATTGAGCTGATACTCGGTAGAAAAGTCTTATCTGACCCCACTTATTTCTGTCATTTCATGGCCCCATGTAAAACACGAATTATCGATATTCTTTCACCGGTGATTTGATAGGGGACAATGTAGGGTGTCCCTGCTATCACCAGTTCCCGAGTCTGTGGATACTTGTCTGGACGTCCAGTGCCTGGATGCTGAGACAAGTTCGATGCACACAAAATTTGCAGATATTTTTTCAATCCAATAGAAGGTTCCCCCAGCGACGTTATCCCTTTGCTGGAGACAGAGTAAGAAATAGATCGGTCGTTGTATTTTCATTAACATTGACCTGACCTCGACTAATCCAGCACGCCCCTATCGGCTGGTGATGTCAGCATGCAACTCCAAAATTATTCGGGTTCTTCATTGCGAACGCGTAAAAACACCGGAAAGCGGGGGACGCTGTTTTTCGTCAGCCCCTGATGTCGAAAAGTGATTCGACTGGTCACAGGTGGAGGATTTAGTCTTTGTTCGCGGCTTAACCCACTACCAATATAAAACTCTATGCCCTGTTCAGTCCGGACCTTGAGTGAGCCGACCAATCCCTCGAACTGGCCCTTACCCGGGCGGTAGCCTATAACCACCGCCTCAGCATCCGTAAATAATTTAAGCTTCAACAAATCGTTACTACGTCCACCGGCATAATACCCAGATTGGCGGTGTAACATCAGGCCTTCGCCACCGTTATCCGTGATCGATTGTATATGGCGCATTAATTCAATCTCATTTGCTAGCCGAAACTGCTTAATCACGGATAAATAAGGTGAATTCGTTTGCGCCACCAGTTGTTGCATCGCTGCCAACCGTTGTTTGTATGTGCCGCCGTGGGCAGGCAGATCGAACAACATCAATCTGACTTGCTTCCAGCCATCGTGGGCTTGTTTTTTTCTGACGACCGAGGATGTCTCCTCATAACGCCGGCGGCCCATCCATAACTCACCATCTAGCGGTACGGACGGAAAATTTTCAGTAAACCACGTGGGTACAGCAAATACATTGCCGCCTCTTGAAATGAGTTTGCTGCCGTCCCAGTAAGCACGAATACCATCAAGTTTCTCACTGATCCAGTATTGGCTAATATCGATATCTTGCCGATAGGTTTTAGCCAGCATCAAGTCGGGCTTGTTACCGGCATGTGTGGTTGGCAACGGCAGGGAACTGATAAAAAGTACAGCCAGCAACCCGAATTGTTTTGCTTTCATTTGCTATTCCTCCTTGATTGTTATTGTTATCCTTATATTATCCAATAAAGAAAAATCGTATACCTGGTCCCAGCCAATTCAATATTCTTCTTCACGTAACGAACCAACGCAGGATCTGATCCAACCTAAAATAACACTCCATCGGCAATACGGCCCGCGAGTTGCAGGGATTTTGGCCCGGAAGAAGCAATCACAATCGGTACCTTTCTTGCCGGCCAACTCACTTTAATATCCTGCCCGTCAAAATGCGCAGTTTCACCTGCCATCAGCTTACGAATAACCCCTATCACTTCCTCCAAACGTTTAAGTCGTGCTGGTTTTTTTCCTATGTTGTAAACCGCACTTTCTCCAACACCGCTGCCGAGAATGGCCCGACCAGCGGAATATTCATCGAGCGTTGCAACGCTATGTGCAAGAACAGCGGGATGGCGAGTGATAATATTTGTGACACCGGGTGCGACAGTATCCACCATAAATCAGTAGCGGCTAGCTGGCCATCGGACTGCCTGCCAATAATTAGCTGATTGGCGAAGTCGTTGACAATAATGTCTGCATCGGGCGCCAGATCTGCTGCGTAACCGGTATGATCCAGATGGGGGTATAATTTGCTTCGTTACCGCTGTTTTCTTCGGTCACTGTCACCCATCACTTTTATGTTTTAGCTGTCGGCTGTAAACGCCTGTATACCGGTCTGTGCCCGCCCCAGTATCAGCGCATGTATATCGTGTGTGCCTTCATAGGTATTCACCGCCTCCAGGTTCATAACATGGCGGATGACATGGAACTCATCAGAGATACCGTTGCCACCATGCATGTCACGTGCAACGCGTGCAATGTCCAGCGCCTTGCCACAATTATTACGTTTCATCAACGACACTATTTCCGGCGCTGCCTGTCCGGCATCTATCAGGCGACCCAGTTGTAAAGCGCCCTGTAAACCCAGCGTAATCTCGGTTTGCATATCGGCCAGTTTCTTCTGGATCAATTGATTGGCTGCCAACGGACGACCGAACTGTTTTCGATCAAGCGTGTATTGCCGGGCCGCCTGCCAGCAAAACTCTGCCGCCCCCATCGTGCCCCAGACGATACCGTAACGCGCTCGGTTAAGACAGCCAAACGGGCCACTTAGTCCCTTGCCATCAGGCAGTATATTTTCCTCCGGCACGAATACTTCATCCATCACGATCTCGCCAGTAATGGAGGCCCGTAAGGAAAATTTGCCCTCAATCTTCGGTGCAGACAGCCCCGACATCTCCTTTTCAAGGATAAAGCCCCGAATCTCGCCCGCTTCATCCTTTGCCCAGACGATAAATATATCGGCAATGGGTGAGTTGGTAATCCACATTTTATTGCCACTCACACTATAACCACCGTCCACTTTCTTTGCGCGTGACTTCATACCGCCTGGATCAGAGCCATAATCCGGTTCTGTCAGGCCAAAACAACCAATCCATTCACCCGAGGCCAGTTTCGGCAAATATTTTTGCCGCTGCTGCTCTGTGCCATAGGCATATATCGGGTACATCACCAGACTGGACTGCACACTCATGACCGAACGATAGCCCGAATCCACCCGTTCTACCTCCCGTGCAATCAGGCCGTAACTGACATAGTTTACCCCGGCGCCACCATATTCCTGCGGCATGGTAGGGCCCAATAGCCCCAGTTCACCCAGCTCATTCATGATCTCGCGATCGAATTTTTCATGCCTGTTGGCTTCCACTATCCTTGGCATCAGCTTGTCCTGACAATAATCATGGGCGGCTTGCATGATCATCCTCTCCTCATCGGTCAATTGTTGTGTCAATAACAACGGATCCTGCCAATTAAACTTGCCTTCTACCCTGGCCTTCTGCGTGATAGCTCCTGTGCTTGCTTGAACAGACATTGAATTCTCCTGGTTACGTATCAAATACTATACTACGAAATATATCAAAATTTACTGACTATTTATGGCATCGGTATTTACTGTTGTATGTGAATGCAGACACCTTATTGTCCTCATTGTCTCTCTAATTCGTCATTTAATCCAAGTCTTCGTGTTTCCCTTCATTGCAGTTTGTATTT
>JADFPU010000147.1:6699-7525 GCA_022562175.1 Pseudomonadota bacterium
TGTATTTCAAATTATATCGGCCAGTTGAGTTTTGCCGCGACCGCCCATGTGGTGAATTTATCAAATTTTGATATTGACCGTTTGTCTATCCTGGCCGGGCTGAGCTGTCGAAATAATGATAGTGTTGTCAGCCCATACCTGGGTGCTCGGATCACACTCGCCGTTGTCATAACTGATTATGAATCGGCGACAGACTTAGCTCTGGCGCCAAAATTTAATGCTACCAGGGGATTGCGTTACTGGTTCGGGATAAATGGTGCAGCATCAGGCCGCGAGAGAAAACCGTCGCGCCAGAAGTTGAAACGATGTTAACCCGAAGAAAGTACCCTTGAGGATATCCAGTATCATCTTTATGTACTGCTAAGAATTTATTGTTGAAAGTAGTACCTGCCATCATTCATAGAGCATTTAATTCTGCCCTGGTTTTCCAGATACTTTAGATGAGCAAGCGTTTCGCCGAAGGCGAGGATCCGGTTCAGATCATCGAGTTTCCAGGGAAAAAGGAAATCAGCCACTTCAGTGGCCAGCCTCGGTTTATCACAATATGAACGGACCTTTGCCAGTTTATCCTGATGATGCTTTTCGATGACATCTATTCTTTGATGCAAACCACGAAAAACCCTGCCATGCGAAGGCAACACCAATGTCGATTCCGGTAATGTTTGAAAGACTTCAAGAGAGTCCAGGTATTGCTGCAATGGATCGATCCCGGCCTCGCCAGCATGCACACTGATATTGCAGGTAATCTCAGGCAGGATCTGATCGCCGGATATCAACAGGCCCGATTCTTCGCAGTAACGGGACAACTGACCTGCCGCATGTCCGT
>JADFPU010000148.1 GCA_022562175.1 Pseudomonadota bacterium
GTAAAAAGCTTGAAGTGGTGGATGAGTGATTCCATATCATCTTTCATCTCTTCCCGTTTAGGTGGTGTAAGCTTGTGATCATCAATGATCACCGGCCCGGGATTTACCCTTAACCAATCGACACATTGTATGATGAGCCGGTTCGACTGGCGCATTTCCTCAATGCGTACCAGGTAACGATCATAACAATCACCATTGACACCGACCGGGATATCAAAATCGAGTTGATCATAGACTTCATAAGGTTGTTTCTTGCGCAAATCCCACTCGACACCAGAGCCGCGTAACATGGGGCCGGTAAAACCCAACTGTAATGCCCGTTCCGGTGATACGATAGCAATATCTACAGTGCGCTGTTTCCATATACGGTTATCGGTTAACAATGTTTCATAATCATCAACGCATCCAGGAAAACGCTCGGTAAACGAGTCAATATAATCCAGCAATGAACCACAACGGTTGGTATTCATCGCTGCTACTTCCTTGTCGTTATGCCACTTCGATGATTGATACTTGGGCATTGTCGCAGGCAGATCCCGATAAACACCGCCTGGACGGTAATAACTGGCGTGCATGCGTGTACCTGAGACCGCTTCATAACAATCCAGCAAGTCTTCACGTTCACGAAAACAATAAATAAAGATCGTCATGGCACCAATATCAATGCCATGTGTACCCAACCACAACAGGTGATTCAGAAGACGTGTGATCTCATCAAACATCACCCTGATATATTGCGCTCTGATTGGCGGTGTGACACCCAGCAACTTCTCAATAGCCATGACATAAGCGTGCTCGTTACACATCATGGAGACGTAATCCAGCCGATCCATATAACCGATACTCTGGTTATAGGGTTTGCTCTCCGCCAGCTTTTCGGTGCCACGATGCAATAATCCGATATGGGGATCCGCGCGTACGATAACCTCGCCGTCCATCTCCAGCACCAGGCGCAGCACACCATGGGCGGCAGGATGCTGCGGACCGAAGTTCATGGTCATGTTTCTGATTTCAGGCATTGAATTCGTATCTCGTATTTCGTATCACGCTTCATGCTTCTCGTCATCATCATGACGACTAACATGTCTAATGACCTTGGGGACTAATACCCTGTTTTTAATTGTGACCGGTTGGTAGACAACGCGTTTTTTATCCGGGTCATAACGAACTTCAACATTTCCTTCCAGAGGGAAATCCTTACGGAACGGATGACCAATGAAGCCGTAATCAGTCAGTAATCGACGCAGATCGGGATGACCTGTGAACATAATGCCAAACAGATCGAAGGCCTCGCGCTCATACCAGTTCGCTGATGCCCAGATATCCACCACCGAACTCAGCTGCGCCGGATCTGACTGCATAAAACAGCGTAGACGCAAACGCCTGTTGTATTTAATAGACAGCAGGTGATAGACAACCGCGAAGCGTGAAGGCATATTACCATCTGCCCTATCATAGACACCTTCACTGACCCCTCGGCTAAAACCCGTACTGGTTGTATCCTGGGTCTGCCAATCTGCCTTGCCGAAGTCGGTATAATCGACGCCACAAAGATCAGATAACTGTGCAAAGGAAAACTGCTCCTCATCACGTAGGGCGGTACACACTTCGATCAGATTTTCCGAATCAATATCCAGGGTGATCTGATTAATAGAAAATCTGGAAGCAAGCAGCTTATCGCCAAAGCGCTGACATACAATGGTATAAAACGATTCCAGCGATTTCTTCATAATAGTTTCGGAAGTAGTCTAGGAGCCTGTCCGAGAATAGAAGCCGTAGCGAGGAAAAGCTGTTTTGAGTCAGATTTTTTCATAATTTGAGGTGAATAGCACCGCTACTTAACGAATCTTATGGGAATATATGGCCAAAATCAGCTTTTCCGCAGTAGGCTTTGTATTCTCGGACAGACACCTAGCGTGCAATGGTATTTTTATTGGTACGTTTGATTTTCTTTTGAAGTTGAATCACTCCAAAAAGTAACGCCTCAGCAGTAGGCGGACAACCTGGAACATAGATATCGACCGGCACTATACGATCACAACCCCGCACAACAGCATAGGAATAATGATAATAACCGCCGCCATTTGCACATGAGCCCATGGAGATGACCCAGCGGGGTTCCGGCATCTGATCATAGACCTTGCGCAAGGCAGGTGCCATTTTATTGACCAGAGTACCCGCAACAATCATCACATCTGCCTGACGTGGACTCGCCCTGAATATGATACCGAAACGATCCAGATCATAGCGCGCAGCCCCCGCATGCATCATCTCCACTGCACAACAGGCTAAGCCAAACGTCATCGGCCACATTGAGCCGGTACGCGCCCAGTTAACCAGCGAATCCACTGAAGTAGTAACAATACCTGGCTCGTGGATTTTCTCTTCTATTCCCACTCCAGTGCTCCTCTACGCCACTCATAGATAAAACCCACAACCAGCACGCCCAAGAATATCATCATGGCCCAGAATCCAGCCATACCGATACTCTCCAGCGCAACCGCCCAGGGGAAAAGAAAGGCAATTTCCAAATCAAAAATAATGAACAGGATAGCGACTAGATAGTAGCGCACGTCGAACTGCATCCTCGCATCTTCAAAAGCCGCAAAACCACACTCATAAGGGGATTCTTTTTCACTATCAGGGCGGTTAGGCCCGAGAAAATACCCAATTACAAACAGCATGCAGCCCAAGCCAAGACTGACGAAGAGAAATATCAAAATCGGTAAATAATTTGCCAGCATCTAAGTATAATTTTAATCAAATTTTCTTGCCGGTAAGCCCACATACGAGCTTTGCCGGTCCCGTAACATCCACAGCAAGGATTATACCGTCTACGCACAGGCCTGCCAGCAAAAAGATTGAAATAAAACATCATTTATTGTCAGGTTATTGGGGAAATAATAGATACAGAAGGAAGAAATTCTGCCATAAGGCATTGGATTTATGCCGTCTTATTCCTGATGGCAAGCTCTGCCGGTAAGTAATTATGTCCAAAAGAACCGGCCACCGCTTCGCAGGTGATGCGGCCTTGATGGATATTTAAACCATTTAACAGATCAGGGTCGTTTTCCAGTGCTGCTTTATAACCATTATCGGCAAGTGAAATAACATACGGCAATGTCGCATTATTCAGGGCGATTGCCGAGGTTCTCGGAACTGCGCCCGGCATATTAGCAACACAATAATGAACAACCTCATCGACCAGGTACGTAGGCTCCTGATGGGTTGTGGCTTTGGATGTCTCAAAACATCCACCTTGATCGATGGCCACATCAACAACGACGGCTCCCTTTTTCATACGACCGATAATATCCCTGGTTAATAACTTCGGCGCCTCAGCACCGGGGATCAATACCGCACCGATAACCATGTCTGCCTGCAAAGCAAATTTTTCAATCATTTCAGCAGTGGAATAGACACACTTTACCGTCCCGTGATATGCAAACGCGGTAGCGAACAATCCAGGATAGTGACATCGGCTCCCATACCTCGGGCCATGCCAGCGGCATTATCACCCACCACGCCGCCACCGATGACCAACACTTTTGCCGGCGCAACACCCGGTACACCGCCCAGCAACACGCCGGCACCACCCTGTGCCTTTTCCAGGCAATGGGCACCTGCTTGTATGGATAAACGCCCGGCAACCTCACTCATCGGCGCCAGCAAGGGCAGTGTTCCGTTCGGCCCTGTAACCGTTTCGTAGGCTATCGCGGTTACCCCCGAATCCAGCAGCAATCTGGTCTGCTCTGGATCGGGCGCAAGATGGAGGTAGGTAAACAATAACTGACCTTCGCGAAGTCTGTTACATTCATCCGGTTGCGGTTCTTTTACCTTGACCACCATGGCACTTTTTGCAAAGACTTCTTTCCCATCGGCTGCTATTAAGGCACCTGCCTGGACATATTCATTATCGTCCATACCAATACCTTTACCTGCATTGGTTTCGACCAATAGTCGATGTCCACGAGCGACTAGTTCACGGACACTGGTTGGCGTTAGACCAACTCGATATTCGTGGTTTTTAATTTCTTTCGGTACACCAATTAGCATTTTAATCCCCTCATTTATATTAAATAGCATTTGAGATCAGACTTTGAACAATAGAATAGTTTAAAAGGCACGAAATGTGCTTGCGTATTCATTAAGGATTTATAATAATTTTCGAATATTCTTCTAAAATTTACTTAATAAATAGAATTTTATTGTGATTATGAATATAAACAGCACTGATCGCGCTATCCTTCATGAGCTGCAACTGAATGGAAAATTAAGCAATGTCAACCTGTCGAAACGGGTCAACCTTTCAGAATCTGCCTGCCTGCGACGGGTCAAAATGCTTGAAGAATCAGGTGTTATTGAACGATATGCAATGATCGTTAACCAGAAAGCCGTTGGTGTCCCCGGTAACATCTTTGTCGAAATTGCATTATCCCGACAACAACAGGACGACCTGGATGCGTTTGAAAAAAGTGTCCGGGAAGTCCCCGAGGTGATGGAGTGTTATCTTATGACAGGAGAATATGACTATTTATTAAGAGTTGTCGTTGCCGATGCCAGTGATTATGAACGCATCCATCATCATTCACTCACAAAATTGCCAGGCGTAGCAAGAGTCAGGTCGAGCTTTACACTACGCACAGTAACGAAGAGAACTGAAGTACCTATTCGATAAATTAGCAACATAACAGAGATTAATAATAGGAAAGTTGGCGTAATAGGTCTTGGAGCAATAGGCAACTGGCATGGCTTCAAATTTTCACAAGGCTGGAAGTTTATTTTCAGTGATTGCTGTCATCAGTGCATGACTCTTGACAGTTGTTAGCTTGTTCAAATAATCGAGTTTTTCAACAGTATCGGCCAGAAGCTGACGTTCAACTTCGGCGTTTTTTAAGCCCCCTACTTCCCCATCCGGCATTGTCTTTGACTGTAAGAGCGCAACGCACGGAGAAAATCGATCTTGCGGAACATCGGCCAGTAAGTGTTACAGAAATAATATTCCGAATAGGCGCTCTGCCACATGAGGAAACCGCCCAAACGCACCTCCCCGCTGGTACGGATAATCAGATCCGGCTCAGGCAGCCCCGCAGTGTACAGATAGGGTTCAATAACGGTGCAATCCAGATTTTTCGTGACGTCTTCAAACGCCCTGCCCTGTCCGATCTGGTCCAGCAGATAGTTCCGAAACGCCTCCGTAATCTCTTCACGCCCGTTGTAGGCAAGCGCAATATTCAGGACAAACCTGTGGTAGTGCGCCGTGGCCTCTTCGGCAGCCAGAATCGCCTTTTGCAGGCCCTCTGGAAGCCGCTCACGGCTCCCGATATATCGGATCTTGACCTGATAATGGTGCACGTCCTCGTGATGGACCAGCTCCCGGAATTTGGTCTCGAACAGGTCCAACAGTCCTTTTACTTCGGACGCATCCCGGTTAAAATTGTCCAGCGAAAGGCCCCAGACCGTAACCACGGGAATATCGAATTCATAACACCAGCGCATAACCTCCAGCAGCTTTTCAGCACCCCGGACATGTCCCGCGTTCACGTCTAAATGACCGGACTGGCGGGCATAGCGGCGGTTGCCGTCCATAATAATACCAATGTGATGGGGAAGCGTCCACGACCGGACCTTCGCGGTCAATCGGCGTTGATACACCGCATAAAAAGGTCGTTTTACCTGCTCTTTAAAAAGGCGCCACAAGAGGCCGGGGGCCCGCAAACCACCAGCCTGCGCCTGGTCTGCATCCTTAGCAATCTGTGACGTTGCAACCTTCATTGAACCGCTCCTTTTCTTAGGGATAGGTAGTGCTTTCAGCGATTACCACTATCGGGGTGAAGGGTAACATCAAAAATGCTGCCTTATCCTGCGCAATAATAATCGCTACACGAGCAGTGAAACAAGCAACGAACTATTACACTGCTTATTTTAACCCGTACCGAAAAAATTAAGATCGATGCTAGAAATCCTAATCGGTATCATCATGAAAAATATAACCTTCTTCTACAGCTTTTTTATGTGCTTCATTAGTTAGAACTTCACCATTTTCACTACCGCAGACAGGGCAAGAATCTTTATTTTCAGCATCGAAATGCACTATTTTCATACAATCATGACATTGATAGTAAGACATATACTAAGTGTAGTTCAGAAAGAACAGGAATTTGCTTTAAGCCATTACCGCCATCGGGGTACATAATTATAATTTTCTCCATGTGGGCCTAACACGATGAAATTTCCCCAAAACACGACCACAACTGCTAATCGCCAGGAACTAAATATTGGAAGGATGATGATCTGAACTAACGGAAGTAGCTATTGATAATATTTAAACAATTTCCAGTCTGTATGAGCCTGGTCAAAAACCGATCCATTGCCGGTTCATAATCTCAAGCAAATGCGTACCTGTATATATCCAGGCGCTACACAAAAAAACCCGCTATAAGAGGGCAGGAAAAAGCGGGGTTAAAGTGCCGAATAGGGTATTTTGCATCAGGTATAATTCTTAGCGGCCAATCTAAGAAACACTTTAGTCATCCCCGGCCTCTTTTTGTTCTGCATCTGCATTTGGCTGATTGTCCTGACCTTGTTGTTGACTCTTTTCTAATTGTATCCGTTCGTAGATTTCCTCACGATGAACAGCAATCTCCTTTGGTGCATCAATGCCAATTCGTACCTGATTACCACGAATCCCCAGTACAGTAATGGTTACATCATCACCAATCATTAGTGATTCGCCGGTTCGTCGTGTGAGTATGAGCATGAGTCCTCCTTATTTCCTTTGCCTGTTTAGTGTTTAGAGTGTACCTGAAGTCTAGGCCGATACTGTGTTATGTGCAATATACAAAGCAAGGTATGTCTGATGTAATCTATATTATAGGAACAAAAAGCCCCAGCCAAAGAGATAGAACAGCTTATTTACAACATTCGGTTTAGAGAAATTTCAAGTTTTGCCTCATAACGCCCGGGTTCAATCATTTCTTGCGTAAGGGCGCCAGATAGCAAGTCCAGCACATCTGTCAAAATCAGATCTATGGTCACTTCACGTTTGTCGAGTTCGATTGAGATATAGATCACCTCTCCCCACAATGAGAGCATCGCAGTCGTTATGTGGCGAACGCTGTTATCTTTTGCCCAGTCGCCTGAGATTAGCTTACCCAGACGGCGGAGTTTTGCCAGAATGACTGGATACCGCTTATCTTCGATCCCGTCGAGCACATCTGCTTCAATGTCCTTCCATCCTTGCGGGGTGACTTCCCATTGCTTATAAAAACGAATTACCCATGTCAAGTACTGCTGTTCCGTCTGCAAAGAACGATTGTGTTCATCAGCCTGGTAAAGTTGTTCGAAATGTCGTCTTGTCGGCAAATCGTGTGGCCATGTATACGAGTACTGCTGCATCCCCGCGCATTCAGTAAGTCCCATTACGCTGGCCAATATCACCGTCTCTA
>JADFPU010000149.1 GCA_022562175.1 Pseudomonadota bacterium
GCCTGGGGCAGCTCGGCAATTTCATCCAGAAGCAGGGTGCCCCCATCCGCCGCCTGGAACAGTCCGCCCTTGTCTGCGACTGCCCCGGTAAAACTGCCCTTTATATGACCAAAGAATTCACTTTCCATTAACTCCTGCGGAATCGCGCCGCAGTTTACCGGCACAAAGGGCTTATCTGACCGTGAGCCTTGTTCGTGGATCATCACTGCGACAAGTTCTTTACCTACCCCTGACTCGCCACTGATATAGACCGGCGCCTGGCTTCTTGCCAACTTGTTAATAATCGGCCTTAACGCAGTTATTGGCTCACTTTCACCGATCAGGCTGTGTTTTGATTCTACCTGTTCAGTTGATAATTTAAGCGCGCTGGTTATCAGGGTCCTCAGTGAATTTAAATCAACCGGCTTGGTAAGAAAATCAAACGCCCCATACTTAAGGGCCTGGATAGCAGTCTCCATATTGCCATGCGCGGTGATGACTGCCACGGGTAGATTGGGATAATGTTGTTGTATATAGGATACGAACTCAACACCATCACCATCCGGCAACCTCATATCAGTCAGACAGATATCGAAACTTTTCTGTTTTAATAATGCCTTTGCAGCCGCAAGGTTTTCCGCACAGGCACAATTTATCTGCATACGGTTTAATGTAATCTCCAGTAATTCCCTTATATCAGGCTCGTCATCAATAATTAAGGCATTATTTTCCGGCATCAAACTAGACTGTGCTGTTTTTCAGGATGGGAGAAATTCACCCGGAAGCAACAGCCCTCTTTTGTATTTTTATAAAGATTCAAAGTGGCTTGATTCGCTTCGCATAACTCTCGAGAAATATATAAACCCAGGCCTGCACCTTGTGAACTAGTCGTAAAAAAAGGCTCAAACAAATGCTCTACAACACTGTCAGGTATACCGGCACCATGATCAATAATGTCTATATATGGCCTCTGTGTCTCTTCAGTTATAGCATATTTAATATCTATTAACGGACTGCCTTTACTATATCTTATGCTGTTTTGCAGAATATTACTGAGCACCTGATACAGTTGAGACGGATCCATCCTGGCAGTTATTGCCTTTGCTTGTCTGTTTAAGCTGATGTCCCCGGCCTGCAAATCATATTCCACTAGATATTCCTTAATAAAACCGGCCAGCCAGCTACCAAGCTCGATAATAACAGGCTCTGCCTGTTCGCGCCGACTGATCCCCATTATGTTCTCAATAATATTATTTACCCTTTGTGAATGCTGTTCGATAATCGTCGTCAGACGTTTGTCCTCCTTACCCAGTGCATCCGACTCCGAGAGTAATTGGCCAGCATGGCTGATCGCACCGAGGGGGTTGCGGATCTCATGCGCTATACTCGCAGTCAAGCGGCCCAATGACGCCAGCTTCATTTGCTGTGCCCGTTGCTGTAACACAGACACATCATCGAGAAAAATCAGTATCTCCAGCCTCTTTTCCAGGTTTAATGGGACAAATGAAGCCTGAACATCCATCCCCCCTCTGATTGAGCGGACAACACTGGAGCGTTCACCGATACCTTTTTTCCACATTCGTGCATGGTTTGCCAGTTCGGGAACAACATCACCAATATGAAAACCTTTCACATCCTTAACAATACTTAACATATTTTTGGCTGATTCATTCAATAGACGTATCTTCAACTCATCATCCAGCACAACAACGCCGGCTTGTAAACGTTGCACTATATGCTCATTTAACTGGGCAAGATTCTCTAAATCAAGTGCACGCTGTTGTGCAAGGGCTTCTGATTCTTGAGCCCTGGTTGAAAGGATTTGGCTGATGGAAGCGGTAACAAAAAAGGTAATGCCAAGCAAGCCGGCATGAGTATAATTGGATAATTGATCAGTTCGATAAAACTGAATATAGGTTTCATGGCCCAGTACCGCGATCGTCGCTATCGCTGCAAACAGGATGCTAATCTTGCCAGGTTTAAGGATACTGCCACCTGCAACGGATATTACGATTAACATGCCAAAACCACTATTCAGCCCTGCACTGGCATACATCATAAACGTTATCAGGATTATATCTACAGAGACATTGACGGCTACCTGAATGGCATGACGTGGTTTTTGAATATGGATAAAAAAATGAGCTGTAATACACGCAACCAGATAGATATTTGCTGATGCCGCAAACAGGCTTCTATCATAAACCCCCAGTGGCTGAGGAAGTTGTCCCAGCCAATGCAGGGACACAAAAAGGAAAGCAATTAAAAAACGATATAGATTAAAATAGGCGAGCGCCCTCCATGCAGTTCTACCAGGCTGAATCAAAGAAACTTGTGTATTCATTTATGCCGTTATTTAATTTTTAGTTTACTGTGTGCGGATGAACAAAAATATTGACCATTTGAGTAGATCGCCTCATCCTGTTCTACATAGAGTTGGCAATAAGCACATCCCACCATTTTTGATGGCTCTTTAAACGGCTTTTGCTTGTTCGCAGCAAATTTTTGAACAATAAATCTGTACAAAAGACTTGTCGCCACTACTAATGCGATAACTGTTAATAGTATTCGAAACATTGCTCTAAACGGGAATTTAATAACTGAATGCAGATAAAATGCACACCAAACAATTTAAAAATCTTGCATTTATATGATCTACAGTTCTATATTCATCAGTCTTGACTATATATTTTTATACAAAACTACCCCCAATACTAATAAAAGGGAAGTAAATGAACCTACACGAATATCAAGCGAAACTACTATTTTCCGAATATGGCATCCCTGTGCCACCCGGCAACCCTGCCCACTCAGTCAAGGAAGCGACGCGCCATGCGGCCGATCTGGCTGGCGATGGCTGGGTTGTCAAGGCGCAGATACATGCCGGAGGCCGGGGCAAGGCCGGTGGCGTCAAACTGGTACATAGCAAGCAGGAACTCGATGAATGTGTCAAGAATATGTTAGGGACACGCCTCATCACCAAACAGTCCGGCCCTCAGGGCAACCCCGTCAACTGTGTCCTGATACAGAGCATTTCTGACATTGAGTCGGAATTGTATCTGAGTATGCTGGTCGACCGCAGCCGTCGTCGTATCTCTGTCATGGCCTCCCGGGAGGGCGGTGTTGACATTGAAGAAGTCGCTGCAACCGAACCAGACAAGATCTTTACTTTTAGCGTTGACCCCATCATGGGCTTGCAGAATTACCAGTGCCGGCAACTTGCTTTCTCACTTGAACTTGACGATAAACAGCGTAAACAATTGATCACTATGCTGAAGGGGCTTTACCGTCTATTTGTTGATAAAGACCTGAGCCTGATTGAAATCAATCCCCTGATCATTACTAAAAATGGTGATCTTGAAGCGTTGGATGCCAAGGTCTCTGTAGAAGACAATGCCTTGTTCCGACAGACTGCTTTAGAAGAGTGGCGTGACCCGTCACAGGAAGACGAGAAGGAGAATATAGCCAGGCGCTATGATCTTAATTATGTCGCGCTGGATGGAAATATTGCCTGCATGGTCAACGGCGCAGGGCTGGCAATGGCTACTATGGACATTATCAAGTTGCATGGGGGAGAGCCTGCTAATTTCCTGGATGTAGGGGGCGGCGCAACAACAGAAAGGGTAGCGGAAGCATTCAAATTAATCCTGTCTGATTCCAAAGTCGAGGCAATTCTTGTCAATATTTTTGGCGGCATTGTCCGTTGTGATCTCATTGCTGAAGGGATCATCTCGGCCGTCAAGGAAACAGGCGTCGAGATAGCCGTTGTCGTCAGACTGGAAGGCACCAAGGTCGAACAAGGCAAACAATTGCTCAACGAGAGTGGCCTGAAGATCATCTCCGCAGATGACCTGGCCGATGCTGCGAATAAGGTCGTTGCGGCTGCAAAGGGGAATAACTAATGGCAATCCTGGTAGATAAGAATACAAAAGTGATCGTTCAGGGTTTCACCGGAAGACAAGGAACATTTCATGCAGAACAGGCCATCGAGTACGGCACGCAATTAGTCGGCGGTGTCACCCCGGGCAGAGGTGGAGAAACTCACCTCGATCGCCCTGTGTTTAATACCGTACACGAAGCCGTTGCAAAAACCGCGGCTGATGCCAGCATGATCATGGTGCCTGCAGCATTTGCCGCCGAAGCGATTACCGAAGCGGCAGATGCTGGCGTTAAAATAATCGTCTGCATCACGGAAGGTATTCCCGTATTGGATATGCTCAAGGTCAGGGCCTATCTTGAAGGTTTTGCGCAGACCCGTCTAATCGGTCCAAATTGCCCGGGAATTATTACACCTGGGCAGTGCAAAATCGGCATCATGCCTGCAAGCATCCACACACAAGGCAGTATAGGGATTGTTTCACGTTCCGGTACATTGACCTATGAAGCAGTACATCAAACGACCCTTGCAAAACTGGGGCAAAGCACCTGTGTAGGGATTGGTGGCGATCCAATCCACGGCATGAACTTTATCGACTGCCTGGCCCTGTTTGAAAAAGATCCGGCGACAAAAGGCATAATCATGGTGGGTGAAATAGGTGGGACTGCCGAAGAAGAAGCCGCTGAATTCATTAAAACAAATGTCACCAAGCCCGTCGTCGGTTACATCGCTGGCGTGACTGCCCCGCCCGGAAAACGTATGGGCCATGCCGGCGCAATCATCGCAGGAGGCAAGGGCACAGCAGATGATAAATTCAGGGCACTGGCAGCAGCGAATGTGAGCACAGTAAAATCCCCGGCACAAATGGGCGCGGCTATTTCAGAGGCATTAGCGAACTGACGCAAACTATCTGCTAATAAGTATGCATATTGCTATTGCTCAGATAAATCTTCATGTCGGCAACATCGAGGGAAATAAATTAATCATACTCGATTCCATTAAAAGGGCGCGTGAACTTCACGCTCAACTTATAATATTTCCCGAACTCGCCATCACCGGCTATCCACCGGAAGATCTACTGTATAGAGCATCTTTATATAACCAGGTCGAACAGGCACTCAATGATATTGTTAATGAATCCAGGGATATTGATATTGTCATCGGTTATCCTTCGATTGATAACAAACAAATCTATAACACATGCAGCCTTGTCAGAGCTGGCAAGGTCGATATTATATACCACAAACACAGCTTGCCGAATTATGGAGTGTTTGATGAAAAACGCTATTTTACTCCCGGCAGCGAAACTACGATTATCGATCTGGAAGGCATACCCACCGCTCTGAGTATTTGTGAAGACTTGTGGTCACCTGAATATGCCGCTGAAGCCACAAGGGCTGATGCGAAGTTACTGATTAATATTAATGCATCGCCCTATCACATTGACAAACAACACGAACGTGAAAGCCTGTTGAAACGACGCGCCAAGGAGACAGGGCTGAGTATTATTTATGTCAATCTTGTCGGTGGTCAGGACGAACTTGTTTTTGACGGCGGTTCCATGGTGATTGACAGTTCAGGAGAATTCGTCTTTCGTGCACCTCAGTTTGAGCAAGGACTGTATCTCATTGAGGTAATTAACGACAAAGGTCATTTGCAATTTAATACAGATCAACCACAGCCTGTGACAATAGACAGGCAGTCAAGTATTTACCAGGCCCTCGTTACAGGGGTGCGGGACTACGTCAGGAAGAACGGCTTTAAAGGCACCCTTATTGGGCTGTCTGGTGGAATAGATTCGGCATTGACACTGGTCATTGCCGTCGATGCACTGGGCGCTGAAAATGTCGAGGTGTTTCTGATGCCTTCTCGCTACACCTCTGACATGAGTAATGAGGATGCAAAGACCATGGCGGAAGGTCTTGCTGTGTCTTTTCACACCATCCCTATTGAGAAGCCATTTGGGGCGTTCACGGAAATCCTGGCGCCGGTGTTTGCCGGTTTACCTGCAGATATCACCGAAGAGAATATTCAGGCACGCTGCCGCGGGATATTGCTCATGGCTGTGTCGAACAAAACCGGCAAACTGGTACTGACGACTGGAAACAAGAGCGAGATGGCGGTCGGTTATGCGACCTTGTATGGTGATATGGCGGGTGGTTTTGCACCGCTGAAAGATGTATCAAAGATACTTGTGTACGAACTCGCCAATTGGCGTAATACACAAGCATCGGTTATCCCGCAACGGATCATCGACCGTCCACCCAGTGCCGAACTCAGACCGGATCAAATAGATGAAGACTCATTACCCGCTTACGACATACTGGATCCGATCCTGGAAAGGTATATTGAACTCGGCCAAAGCCCGGACCAGATCATCGCAGCAGGATTTATACGCGAGACCGTACACGACATAGTCCAACTGGTAGACCGGAATGAATATAAACGTCGTCAGGCGCCTCCCGGGGTCAAGATCACAAGACGTGCCTTCGGTCGAGATCGACGTTACCCAATTACCTCAGGATATAAGGAATTTTAAGTAGGGCTTAGCTATTCCAATATTATTTCATTGATTTCATTGATGCCGGCATGGTTCGGATAATTCAGCTTCAACACCCTGATGGTATCCGCCAACAGAACTTCCATCTCCAATATCTTATAGGCCTTTGCCATCATTACCAATGCCTCTGGCACGGAAGGTGTGCGTGCATAATTCTCCACCACATAACGGGCACGATTTGCTGCTGCAACGTATGCGCCACGATTCATATAGTGATTCGCAACATGGATTTCATTTTTTGCCAACAGATTGCGAAGATAGACCATGCGTTCTCTGACATCGTCCATGTATTGACTATCCGGGAAACGCTTGCCGAGCTCGGCAAAATCATTGAATGCCAGCAATGCCGCGCCTGTATCCCGCCGTGACAGATCGATGGGTAGAAATCTGGATGCCACCCCTCTACCACGATTAAAGTTTACCAGGCCCCTTAAATAATAAGCATAATCAACATGCGGGTTCTGTGGATATAAACGGATAAACCGATCGCATGCTGATATAGAGGCATCATAATCCTCAGTCTTGTAATAGGCATAAGCAAGATCAAGCAACGATTGCTGCCCGTAGACACCAAACGGAAAACGGGTCTCCAGGAACTCAAGATATTTCACTGCCTTGGAGTAATAGCCGGAATCCAGAGCGCCTTTAGCCTCGATATATAGACGTTCAACAGTCCAGTGTCTAGCCGAGCTATCCTCATCCTTGTTGCCGAAGAATGCGCAGCCGGAAACCATGAAT
>JADFPU010000150.1 GCA_022562175.1 Pseudomonadota bacterium
TCGCGGACACCATCACGGTGGGAGATGAGCCAAATGGCGGGGTGAGAACAAATGATGGCGTGTTTCTGTATGTTGCAAACTTCGCAGACGACACCATTACAAAGATAAGAACTTCAGACAACGTGGTGGTAGCTACCTTGACTGCTGGAACCGAACCAGCGCAACTCGCTACGACTCCAGATGGAAACTTTATATCCTACACGAATAGTGGTGATGGGACAGTTAAAAAACTCAGACTCTCAGACGATGCGGTTGTTGCCACCATCACCGTTGGTTACTGCATCGGCTTTTATTGTTGTGTCTTTGCCAATGTAGGTTTGCTTGGCATTTTTAACGTCCTCATTCTTGCCTTGATAATCCCCACCGACTAGGACTTCACCACCGCCTGTTTCACCAGAGACATCTATACTTGCTTCATCAAGTAAGGCAACCCGTTCACCCAGGACTTCGACATGACCACCTTGTTGTTGTGTACCTTTTGCTTCAATCGTGCCCGAGTTCCAAACTGTACCCGTGTCACTTTCGATCTTGACCTCACCGCCCTCTGCCCCATTGGCTGTAATTGTGGCATCAGAACTTATTTCAATATCGGCCTTGGCAAAGAGCTGCACCCGGCCCTGTTCATCAACGGATAGACTGTCCGCATTAATGGAACCACTGTGTTGAATGGTGCCGGCAAACATCCGGGCCGCACCGCCATGGGTGATTAACTTACCGAGATTGACCACTTCATGTTCCGGTGCCTGTACATCAAACACGATATGATCGGAATCGAGACTGGCGATGGTAATGCTTTCTCCAGCGGCCAAAATGATCTGACCACCATCCGTTTCAATAATGCCGCTGTTCTCAATATTGGGGGCGATGAGGAAGATGTTAGCGTTGGCGCCGGCCTTGATATAACCCTTGTTCTGAATAGCACCCATGCCCTGCCCCTGGAACTTTAGATGACCAGCAATAAAGTCTTCATCGGTCATATCCAGTGTCGAGGCAATCAGACCGGCAGTATCGATCACCGCATCCTTGCCAAACATGATGCCGTTCGGGTTGATTAAAAACACCCGGCCATTGGAGAGTAACTGGCCGAGGATGCTCGACGGGTCCTGACTGACGACACGGTTCAACACAGCACTGTTTGCCGATTGTTGAATGAACCGGGTGATCTCGTTTTGTTGGATCGAGAACTGTTGCCAGTTGATGATGGCGCCGGGGGAATTGGTAATCTGTAAGGTATTGAGCTGGGGGTTTGTGAAACTGACCTGGCCGTTGATGACCTGCGCGCCGTTTGGATTGGCGTGTGTATAGGTACCACTGAGCAGGCCCAGTAGCAGACCATAACACGTACACTTTAGTATCCCTTTGTACATCAACATCGCCCCTACTGTAATTCAAGGGATTTACAAACTGTTATAACTATATCAACTGTATTTGTGGTGCATAAAGATCAGGAAAAGCTTCCGCTCCTCGACAACTGTTCCAGACATTGTTCTAACTTTCACACACCCCACAAGGGGGTACCGAGGTCCATGTGGCCGTGCTCACGCCCCTTGCCTATATCCCTATAGAATACTGCGTACCCTATTGCACGATACATTCAAATTCATTTTCCGCAATGATAGTGTCATCAAGTAGTTCATACAAGGTATCAAATAATTGGTTTATTGTTCTTAGATAAGGGTCATCCGTCTGGAATGGCTCGATCCGTTCGAGCCGTATCAATTGTTGACCGTCAATCGAGGCAAAACCCGCTTCGCCTGCTCCCAGATCCAGAGACCTGTCTTCCTGCTGCATAGTGCAGTGTCCTTCATAACACGCGACGTACAAGCCTGGCTCAATACCAGTGATGGATGTAGTGCTGAACAGATTGTCGAAATCTATATCTACCTTGTCCGGACGTGGCACGATGAATACCGGAGCTTGATCAATAAAATCGGGGGGCAAGTCGATGGCCCTGATCCTTGCAATCTGGCCGAGAAGTATATCCTGGCTACCACTGTCATTGGTAGATATGATGTTGCCTTCCCAGACATTGATAACCAATCCACATTCTGTTGCTCCCTGACACGGGCCGAGCCAGAGTAAATCAAAACCAGTACCTCGTATGCCGATAGTAGCCACAGCAGTTGCGACACTGTAGGCGGAAGGATTCCTTTTGACGATCAGGCCGGTAAGGGCACGCATACCACCCTTGACCAGGCGGAAGAAGGAACTGTCCTTGTCAGGCTCTTTGATATTGTACTGAAATTTTTCAATCTTGAACTGTGTTTCCGCCTTTAATGAAACACGGCTCTGATCACGGAAAGCCAGCACCGCAAAAGAGTCTTTACCCGTCTCCAGTGCATCTCCTTCATAAAGCGGTGCGCCCTTACTCAAGCTACGCAATTCACCTGATTTGTCTGTACTGTTTAACTTGCCTTTCAGTAAAGCGATCCTGCCTATCACATTTGATGGAGTCACCGTCCCTGAATCGGTGGTTTTTTGATATTCCTGTTCGCACTCCCCTTCCTGACATAATCTGGCATCGAATTTTGTGCCGCGGATCCCTATCGTCGCAACAGACGTCTTCACCTTAAACCCGTCCGGATTATGTTTACTGATCAACCCTGAAATAGAACGTAAGCCGCCCTTGAATAAACGCATGATCGCACTTTCTTTTTCCTCGTCCTGCCCGTATGCGAAATCTTCAAATGAAAAAACGGTATTCTGTCTTAGTGATATACGGGTCTGATCATTCAATTTAATGACAGTAAAACTTTTCGGACCGGTGGTAATAATGTCGCCCTCATAAATGGGCGCAGCCTTGCCGAGCACCCTGATTTGACTGCCTGTCTGGGCAGTGACAACCCCTCTGGCAAAGATAACCTCACCTATCTGCTCCAATTGACTGGCCGCCTGTACATAAGATCCGAACAGGGTGATAGACAGTAAAATGAATATTCTTTTAATCAATTTTTTAAGACACTATATTTAAAAACTGTAAAACACACTAAAATGCACCCTGGAACCACCGACACCGTCAGCCCGTGCGTCGTTTACTTCATGGGCATAATCAAATGCCACATTCAACTGTTGCTTCCATTGCCAGCGGAATCCTGCCCCCATGCTGATCAGTGTCTCACTTTTGATCTGACCGACAGCGGCCTCGAGTATCTTGATATGACCTGCATCAACAAAGCCGAGTAATCTGATATTATTTTTAAATGGCGGTGCCCAGATTTCGAGATTCAATTTGTTTCCCCGATCACCCGATACCGCCCGTTCTTCAAACCCGCGTATGGAATTGACGCCACCAAGCCCGAATTGCTCGCCGCTGATTAGGGGTTCACCCGTATATTGTCCCTGAAACCGGCCGACAGCCATCCATTGCCTTGGCAGGGCATAATTCAAGTTTGCAGCATAACGCAAGGCCTCCCAACTCTGATCGGCACCGGCCCGGGATTCGGCATAGACCCTGCTATTGTTATTTGCCCCACCCCTTAAATTCCGCACATAACTGATTTGGAAATTAAGATTCGCACGTTCAAGACGGTATTCGCCCGAGTACTGAAAACTTAATGGCCGGGTACGCACATCGACACCAAGGTTGACGAAGAGCAGATTAACGATGTTGTTTTCAAATAATTTATCATCAACACCGACCGTCAGGCGATGGCGATAATTTTCTCTGTTATGAAAGGTATGGGTATAGTGGCCACCAAGAAATTTACCTGCGCCACTGACATCAAACCCGCCAAAACCCGGAGATTCAAAAATACGACCGCTATCAACATCCGAGCGTGAATAGAAGAATGACAAACTGCCGGATAATGGATAGAGGGGAAGACGATAATTGAAACCGAATTGTTTGACATCACTGAAATGACCGGGTGATGTTGTATAGGTCATGGTCAAGGCATCATCCAGATTGAGCAGATTACTGTGCTGGAAACCGGCAGTGACCCTGAACTCACCGGTCTCATCGGTGCCGATATTATTTAACACGGTAAAGAACTGCCAGGGGCGTTTGTCCTGTACGACCAGTACAGCATCAACACTATCGGGCACTTTGCTTCGCTTGATGCGTAGTGTTACTTGTTTGGACGGGTGATCATTGGCGATGATCAATTCCCTGGCCAGTTCACGCGTATCCGGGACGGTGCCCGGCTCCAGACCGGGCAGAGATAGCTTGATATTTTCCGCAGAGAAATACTGATTACCTGTTACATCGACATTGGCCAGTTTAAAAACAACTACTTTCAGTTTTATACGGCCCTGTTCAAGGGTCTGCTGTGGCAACACTACCCGATGGAAAGAGTGGCCGGCATTCAGTAGTGCGCTTTCCAGTTCAGCCGCTGCTTCAAGCAGACCTGCAAGTCCTTCATGTTCACCCAGGAACAGCTCGAGGATCTGTTGTGTTTTTTCAGGCGCAAACGGGTTTTCACCTTCGACTGAAAATTCCGTAACGGTAAAGCGAACGACCGGCACCTCTTCAGCATGAAGAACCGTTATCCCAAATACGATCAAGATAAACAAACATGTCGGTTTCAAGAACATGATTACTGGGGACTCCTCCCGGACTGTTATTATTTATTCATTATCTCTATTCTTTACTCTTTGCAATTAACATAAATAAGCGCTTGAAGTACAACAATTGTGATATGCACATACCTGCGGCATACTCAAGTAAATCATTAATTGTAAGTGAAAACCACCTTCTAGACCCTGAGTTTTGGTGCCGGAGAGAGGACTCGAACCTCCGACCCACGCATTACGAATGCGTTGCTCTACCAACTGAGCCACTCCGGCAAATGATAAAACTACGGACAGGATCTCTCGAAAATAATTGACTGGATGTTCAGTGATTTAAAGCTGTCGGTTACGAATACGTATAACAACATCCACACCACATTCAACGGTATTATCCGGCAATTCCGGTATTTCGGAAATCTCCAGTTTGCCAGCATCTAAATCGATTAATTGACCTGAATCTTCGTTATAAATATGAAAATGCGCCGAGGTATTGGAATCATAAAACACCTTGTTCGGATCGACGATCACTTGCCGCACCAGACCTTTCTCGGCGAACAGGTTTAATGTGTTATACACGGTCGCCTTGGATACGATGGTTTGCTCCTCATTCACAGCCTTCAACACCTGATCCGCAGACATGTGCTGGAACCTGGACAACAGTATCCTGGCAATCTGTATGCGCTGCGCGGTGGGATTAATGCCACGCTGCTTCATAAAGATCTTAATTTCAGCAATATCATGCATATTCAGAGCAGAGTTCATAGACAGAAGTATACCCTAAACTGCTAATCGCATGCACAGCAATTAAGAGAAATTTTACTTGCCTGACCGGTAAAAATGCCCAGTTGCGTGAACTCTTCAGCAACACGATACAGATACTCCGGAAGGGCGGCAACAGCCTTTAAAATTGCTAACCCGTTCTCATTTCGGACATATGATGAGCCAGTGAAATACCGTTTATCGGAGATTTGCTACCGCTCATGTAACTTAATCCAGGCTGCAGAAATTAAACTGCTATATATATCACTATGAAAAAACATATTGGCTTTACCCTGATCGAACTGATGGTCGCTGTAGCTGTAGTGGGAGTCGTGGTCGCAATTGGTATGCCATCATTTGGCGAGCTCCTTAAAAATAACCGAATGGTAACACAGGCTAACACCATCATTGCCTCCCTGCATCAGGCCCGCAGCGAGACCATCAACAGGGGCATTAGTGTCAGAATTGAACCCCTCGTCGCAGGAACCGATTGGTCTGCAGGCTGGCAATTACGTATTGATGGTAGTAATCCCAGTGATAATGACTTTGATGATGACGTGGATATTGTTATCCGTAGCTATGAAGCGCTTAAGCAAAGCACATTAACAAGTACTGTAGATAATATTATTTACCTCCCCGATGGAAGTGTCTCAGCGGCTGCAGTACTCACCTTAATAGCTAACGAGTGTACCAGAGAGCACAAACGTATCATCAGCATAAAACTGTCCGGCTTTATCTGGCTGGATCCGAATGATAAAACCTGTCCATGAGTAATAACATGCCGAAACACAACTATAGACTATCACACACTTCAGGATTTTCTCTTCTGGAGGTACTGATTGCGATGATCATCCTCTCTGTGGGACTACTGGGCATTGCAGCTATGCAATTAGTTTCACTCAAGACCAATCATGGCGCCTATCAACGCTCACAAGCAACGATACTTGCCTATGACATGATGGATAGACTACGGGCCAACCGTGTAATAGCCATGGCGGAAGGCTATGACATCACAATGGCAACTGCCACACCAGCAGATCCGGGCAACTCACCTATACAAACCGTTGATATCTATGATTGGCTCAGCAATTACGTCGAAGTTCTCCTGCCGGCAGGCGATGGTTCTGTTGATTGCACAACGGCCGGACTGTGCATAGTCATTGTGCAGTGGGATGACAGTCGTGGAAGTGGCATTACTAATACAACGGCGCAATTTCAAATCACAGCACAGATATAAACACCATGATCTATTGGAAACAGAAACATACGCAACAGGGTTTTTCTCTCATCGAATTAATGATCGCATTGATTATAGGATTAGTGCTGACCGGCGGAGCGATTCAGATTTTTATCAGCAGCAAGGCAACTTACCGGCTGGAATCTGCGCTGGCACGCATGCAGGAAACGGGTCGGTATATTGTCGATGCCATGGCCAAGGATATCCGCATGGCAGGCTATACGGGTTGTTCCAGTCGCGGCAACATCACGCCCACTGTCATGGCAGATAATCCACCTCCGGTTGACACATCTCCAAGCAATGCTATCACGGGTTTTAGTAACAATGGTGATACCTGGCAACCTGTTCTTCCCGTGGGCCTGGCCGGCTTTGTGAAAACTGGTACCGACGTTATCACCCTGCAACGCATCAGCGAATGCGGCGCTAATCTAACCGGCAAAATGGATAACGTAAATGCGAATGTGAAACTGTTTTTTCCTAATACTTGTGGTTTCACTCAAAACATGGCCGTTATGATCTCCGACTGTACCACTGCGGATATCTTTCAAATCACCAGTGTTCCAACGACCGGGAGTGGTTCACAGAACCTGACCCATTC
>JADFPU010000151.1 GCA_022562175.1 Pseudomonadota bacterium
CGCCGATGTCGCCATGAAATTCTATGAGACAGACCTGTCCAGCCTTGCCAATAATGTACCCGAGACTGAAGTAGGCGGCATTGTCGTTGATTCAAACCCGGCCCAGCATCTGGTGACCTATACCGTCTCATTTGGACTGACTGGCAGTGGACTGACTACCCCGGCAGACCACGAGGCAACCACAGCCCCGCCACCCTGGACTGATCCTATCAGCAGTTCCGGTGCTGAACGTCTGGACGATATGCAACATGCCGCCTTTAATGGACGCGGCCTGTTTCTGAATGCCGCAGACCCGCAAGGCCTGATCGATTCACTCAATGATGCCTTCGCGGATATCGAATTACGCATCGGCCAGTCCGGCACCTCAGTGGCCATCAACAGCACGGTCTTGAAGACTACCTCACGTATATTCCAGGCTACTTTCAGTACGGTCGACTGGAGTGGTGAATTGAGCGCTTTCAGCCTGAACTCTGTGGGTGAAATTGTACAACCTGCGGTCTGGACGGCGAACAGTAAGCTGCCTCTGTTTGACGCGACTGCGGCATCACCCAGTCAGACTACACGCAAGATCTTTACCACCCTCGGCAATAGCGTCATTGCATTTGACGACAGCAATGCTGCTCTGGCCACCGCAGTCGATGCGACAAATGGTGTGGATATCATCAACTACCTGCGTGGCGATACAAGCAATGAAATTCAAAACGGCGGCACATTACGTAACCGTAGCGTAATACTGGCTGACATAATCAGTTCCTCACCGATTTCCGCCGCCGATGATGATTTCGCCTATACAAACTTACCGAATCCCTTTTCTTCAACCGACCCCTCGCCGGAAGGCCCGCTCTATAAAACCTTTCTATCAACGAAAAAAGATATTTTCAACCCAGCCAGTGGCAACCCTTTTAGTATGGTCTATGTAGGTGGCAATGACGGCATGTTGCATGCCTTCCGTGATACGCAAGATACAAATTTTGCAGGCAGGGAAGAATTCGCCTATATCCCGAGTGTCCTGCATGGCGCACTCGCTGACCTGGCAGATCCCAATTACATGCACAGGAACTATGTCGATGCCGGGCCGTCCGTCGCCGATGCCTTTTTCGACCACGATGACAACAACAGCACGGATCCTGAGTGGCGAACCGTGCTGGCTGGCAGCCTTGGCTACGGTGGCCGCACTATCTATGCACTGGACGTCACTGACCCCCTCAATTTTGCTGCCGGTGATGTAATGTGGGAATACACCTCGGCAGATAATGCCGAGCTGGGTTTAATCTTTTCCCCGCCACAGATTGTCCGGTTGAACCGCGAGACCGCCACCAATTCTGAAACCGCCCGCTATGGTGTGATCTTTGGTAATGGCTACAATAGCGCCAGTCAAACGGCACGCTTGATTATCCTCGATGTAGAAGACGGATCGGAGATAGCAGTGCTCGATACCGGCGTGGGTGATACCAGCAACCCCAATGGCCTGGCCATGCCATTCCTGCTGGATGAAAACGGTGACGGTACCGTGGATATTGCCTATGCCGGTGATTTGCAGGGCAACCTGTGGAAATTTGATATTTCAACAACGGGCACGGGAGATCCAGGTAATGCCTGGAATGCCATTAATTTCGGCACCAACAAAAATCCAGCAGCCTTGTACCAGGCCCTTGATGATGGCGGCACTCCCCAGCCGATCACCACTCGTCCGGTGCTGGTCAATCACCCGGACAGCGGCTTCGTAGTACTATTCGGTACCGGCAAATACATCGAGATTGGTGATAATATAGTCGGTAACAATCCCCAGGTGCAGACCTTCTACGGCATCCGTGACAAGAATACCGGCAGCACTTCCGGGAATAATAGTGATCAGGTCGCAGCCGGGCGCAGTGACCTGGTGGAACAACAAATCCTGGACGATATCGATGTGTTCGCTGATCTCAATGACCCAGCCACCCCGAGCGATCCCTCAGACGATACCCTGGTGAATACCGCCCGCGTGGTCTCAGAGAATACCGTCGATTACACATCGAAAGACGGCTGGTTCATTGACCTGCTGACGCCACCGCCAAATGCGCCGGTTGCAGAAGGCGAGCGCGTGGTGGCTAATCCGTTGACCCGCTTCGGGCGGGCTATCTTCACGACCTTCATCCCACCCAGTTCTCCCTGCTCAGGTGGTGGCTCAGCAGTGCTGATGGAAGTGGATGCCATCAACGGTGGCCGTCTAGAGAATTCGGTATTCGATTTGAATGACGACGGTATTATCGATGCGAGTGATTTTGTCGGCTACGGCAGTACCCAGGTTCCTGCGTCCGGTATCTTCATTCCAGGCACGCTGGCATCGCCGTCCGTACTGTCCGCCGATGATGCGAGTGTTGAATACAAGTTGACCTCAGGTATTAGTGGTGAAGTCACGACAACAAAGGAAAGCACCGGGGGCTTGACGGTAGGCCGTCAATCCTGGCGACAGATTCGATAACTACTACTGACGTGAGAAATTAACCATGATGACATGTAAACGAACACTGCTCACACTGATTATCTCTATGGCGATGGCTAGCACGACTTTAAGTGTGCAAGCCATCGATAACATGCCTTTCAAACGGATAGGTATGATTGACGCCATTTACTCGGATAAAAATGAAATTATAATAGATGATCTGATCTATGAAATAGTGCCTTATGTGATCGTGCATACTAAAAACAACGATTATATCGGTACGCAGTACCTGAAGCCTTCCATGCCAATACGGTTCAGCATGGAAACTGTTACTGGGAGCAAATCGTCTATTACACAGGTCTGGATCCTGGATAAAATACCAACTGATCCATTACAACTCCTTGGAATTAACAATGACCAATAGGGGGCAAACAATAATGAAAAAAAACACCAAATCGAAAGGTTTTACGTTAATAGAACTGATGATCGTCGTAACAATCATCGGCATCCTGGCGGCTTTTGCCTATCCGTCTTATCAAAAGCACCTCACCAAAACCCGCCGGGTTGATGCACAGGGCAACCTGCTGGAGATTTCACAATTCATGGAACGGTTCTTTACTGAAACCGGAAGCTATACAGACGTTACACTACCGTTCACTAAATCTCCCAAAGAAGGTTCGTCGACCTTCTACAATATCGGCTTTTCCGTCGCTGCAACGGCAACTGCGTATACCTTAGCCGCTACGCCGGTAGGGCCCCAGCTCGCTAATGATACCGCCTGTGGCATACTCACCCTGGATTCGATAGGTGTAAAATGCATTATCATTACCAATGGCACCGCCTGTTCAAACGTTGTCGCTCAACAAACAGCAGTGGGGAAGTGCTGGTAAACATACGGCTCTTTCAGTTACACCATTCGTCCACCTGCGCACTCACTGTAGTAATGCGCGCCTGATGTTCTTGTTCGGTAGTACGTGTCACATTGCCGTCTGCATCAACAGCCCTTAATCTCCTGGAATTTGTTATTCTGTCCAGGCGCGTCCGTGCCTGCTGACAGTTGTCCTTTTTTATTGCCAAATATTCTGCTTTCTTGTGCTTTTCTTCTGCAGCCCTTTGCCTGGCTTGCTGTAACTTATTCGCCCTGATGGTCTGTTGCCTGAGCTCCCGCAGGCCTGATACGGAATCCACTTTCGCTGGCTGCTTGATAATTTCGACATCCCTATCCGTTGGCGGTTGTTCTCCGTAATGAACATTTCCTTCAGCATCGGTCCATTTATATATCACTGCATAGGCGCCACCCGCAACACAAAAAAACAACATGATAGACAGGATAACCCCATGTATTAAATCATCAATTTTACAATTCATGGCTTGAACTCCGGCATTTACTTCTCTATCTTCTAAGTATACTTGCTAATATTAGACCCTGGTTATTGTCAAATTACTCAATCTGCAATCACTCCAACCGTATTTGTTATTCCCAATTGCGCCGCCTGTGATGCTGTGAGCAGGTTTTTCCAGACAAAAATATCACCGTTGAACCTAGAATCCGCAGTTGGACAGCTTGTAGAGTTGTTCTGTTTGTCTGGCTGGCGTAGTGAAAAAAACGAACTAATGGCCGCTCCCTTAGTGAGTTTTTTCACATAGCCAGGCGGGCAAACAGGGCTGCTATACATGCTGTAGCGCCTTCACCCATTCGGTGAATATAAATAATATATAATTAGTTATTGTTATCATCAACTTAAGTTCTACTCGTAGCGGTCAACTGCGGAATCTAGGTTGAACAAAAGAATATCGAAAACAATGTCGAGCTTCAGAATGAGTTAAAAGGCAAAACCGGGAATCTAAAGGTACCAACGGTAATCATCGGTGAGGTAATAATTACCGATTATGACGAAGACAAATTATCCAGTGCACTTACCGAGGCCGGTTTTCCCGAAAAATTGTATTAAGCCTGACTGGCAGTAGCCTGCACCCGCACCAGTTCTTTGGGCAGTGAAAACACAACCTTCTCACGTATACCATCTGCCTCTATGACCTCATCAGCACCCCATTCCCGTAGTTGTTTAACCACCTCTTCAATCAGGACATCGGGGGCAGACGCGCCCGCTGTCAGGCCAATCCTGCTTTTACCCTCCAGCCATTCACGTTTAATTTCGGTTGAATTATCAATAAGATAAGCCGGTACGCCGACTTTTTGTGACATTTCCATCAGCCGGGTTGAATTTGAGCTGTTGGGTGAACCCACAACAAGCACCAGATCGCAATGCGCGGTCAATTTCTTAACAGCATCCTGACGATTCTGGGTGGCATAACAAATATCTTCTTTTTTCGGGCCATCGATCTTGGGGAAGCGTTGTTGCAGTGCATCGATCACTTCAGCCGTATCATCCATGGAAAGGGTAGTCTGTGTGACAAAGGCCAGAAAATCCGGATTCTTGATGTTTAACTTGCCGACATCTTCTACTGACTCCACCAGATACATACCGCCGTTACCGTTCCCGGACCGATACTGACCTAATGTGCCTTCCACCTCGGGATGTCCTGCGTGCCCAATGAGAATACATTCCTTGCCCTCGTTCTGATAATAGCCTACTTCCATATGCACCTTGGTCACCAGCGGACAAATTGCATCAAACACCCGTAGTTGCCTTCTCGCCGCTTCTTCACGAACTGTTTTAGATACGCCGTGTGCACTGAAAATAACGGTTGCGCTATCCGGTATTTCATCCAGCTCCTCGACAAACACTGCGCCTTTATCACGCAGTGTTGCAACAACATATTTGTTATGTACTACTTCATGGCGAACATAGACCGGCGCACCGTAAAGCTCGAGTGCCCGTTCGACGATTTCAATAGCACGGTCGACACCAGCACAAAAACCCCGTGGATTGGCGAGTGTTATTTGCATTTAATTACTCTGTCTTTAAATTGAAATTTTGCTGTCTTGCCCACAGCCCGCATTATAAACTGAATATGCCCGTACTGACGCGATCAATTACACCTTTTTTTTCCGATATGTGTACTAAGCGTCGCACCATCAAACCAGAATGCGTCGATAATCAATAGACCAGCACCGACCGTAATCGCCGAATCTGCGATATTAAATGCAGGCCAGTGCCAGGTTTGATAGTAAATATCAATGAAATCTATTACATACCCAAGTTCTATACGATCCCAGAGGTTCCCGATCGCCCCACCCAGTATCAGGGCCAGACTGCAGGCAAGCCATTTCCGTCGCGCGGGCAATCTGTACAACCAGATCAATATGAATATACTAATGCTGATCGACAGTGCGATAAAAAACCAACGTTGCCAGCCCCCCGCATCACGTAAAAAGCTGAAAGCCGCGCCTGTATTATGAACCAGTGTAAGACTGAAACCCGATAGAATAGCAATCGGCTCATGGTATTGAAGTGATTGTGTGACCATCGTCTTGGTCAGTTGATCAGCGACTATCACCAGAGCAGATAACCACAACCACTTCAAAGCCCTGGGCTCCTGTTCAGTAAAGGGAATTCAAACATAACAATTAGCTTTTTAATATTCACTTTCAGTTTTCGTTGTTTAAGTATACTGGCGCAGTTCACCACTGCCTGCCACATTTTCAACACAGCGTCCACACAACTCTGTGTGTTCAGTGTGCCTGCCAACGTCTTCGCGATGATGCCAACATCGAACACACTTGCTGTATTGAGAGGGTTTGACTCGCAACCATAGTCCATCCATGTCACTGGCTACGGCCTCGTCCGGACGTTCTGTCTCAGCATAGACACGGGCATAGGACGTAATGAGAACGAAACGTAACTCATCATCAAGCCAGTCCAACGATTCTTTTATCATATCATTACAGTAGAGATCGATTTCCGCATCCAGAGAAGAACCGATATCACCTGCAGTCCGCAACCGTTCCAGTTGCTTACTGACGGCATTCCTTACCACTATAACACGCTGCCATTGCTCACCATCGCTTTTAACATCCATCACAGGAAAGCCACCGTACCACTCTTCAAAAAAGACGGAATCACTTCGCTCACCCGGTAGATGCCGCCAAATCTCCTCGGCGGTGAAGCTAAGGATAGGTGCAAACCAGCGCACCATGGCTTCTGCAACGTGATACATAACGGTCTGCCCGGATCGACGTGCCAGGCTGGCTGCTTGCGTGGTGTACATGCGATCCTTAATGATGTCCAGATAAAAACTACTCATCGTCACGCCGCAAAAATGATGCAGCTTCTGATAAATATTATGGAATTGATAATTTTCGTAAGCGCTAATGATTTCCTGTTGCAATTGCACAGACTGGTCCAACACCCACCGATCCAAATCCAGTAATTTGCCGGCTTCCACACAATCAGTTGCCGGATCAAAATCGTGCAGATTGGCTAACAGGTAACGAGCCGTATTGCGAAAACGACGATAGGCATCCGCTGTACGCTTGAGGATTTCATCCGATACACTCATCTCACCACTATAATCTACAGAGGCTACCCACAGGCGCAGTACATCTGCCCCCAGGTTCTTCATGACCTTCTGCGGTGAGACAACATTGCCGCGTGACTTGGACATCTTCATGCCCTGAGCATCGACTGTAAAACCATGCGTCAATACGCCCTTGTAAGGTGCGACACCCTTCATTCCGACCGA
>JADFPU010000152.1:0-6373 GCA_022562175.1 Pseudomonadota bacterium
GCAGGCCTCGAAGGCATCCTCCAGAACAACGGTTCGGTCGAGGTGCGCTGGTCGGGCAGAGGACCCGTCGGCACGCTGTACGAGGTCTATCGCAAACTCGCGACCGAGACCACGTTCACGTTCCTGGGCAACGTCGATGCGAGCACCAAGAAGTTTAACGACGCGGGTGTCCCCGCCGGGACGATCAGCGCCGCGTATCAGGTGCGGGCTATCCGGGCCGATCTGGTCTCGCCGTACTCGACGCAGTTCAGCATCCTGTTCGGCACAGCAACCACCCTGGGCTTGGGTGTGTCGCAGATGAACGCAGGACTGAACTACCTGTTTGAGATCGATATCTCTACTACCACTAAGGTTACCCTGATCGCGGTCATCTCCGTGATTGGTACGTTGTCTGCCATATCCGGTGTTGATAAGGGCATCAAATTCCTCAGTATCTGGAATATTCGCATCAGTTTGATCCTGCTTCTGTTCTTCTTGCTGGCAGGTCCAACCGTGTTCCTGCTGGGCATGTTTATCACCAGCATTGGTGACTATGTGTGGAATCTGGTACCGATGGGTTCATGGGTCGATCTAAAACCGGAAAGCCGGTGGCAGGGTGATTGGACCCTGTTCTATTGGGGTTGGTGGCTGGCCTGGGGCCCGTTGGTCGGTTTGTTTATTGCCCGTATCTCCCGTGGTCGCACTATTCGTCAGTTCCTGCTAAGTGCCTTGACCATTCCGCCGTTGGGTGGTTTCCTGTGGATGGTGATCTTCGGTGGTACTGCGCTGCATATCGAGTTGTATGGTGTTGGCGGTATTGTTGATGCTGTTAACCACGACATGACAATGGCCCTGTACCAGACCATTGAAGCGCTGGGTGTAGAATCTTTAAGCTGGCCTATGGCGGCGCTGGCGACCTTCATGATCGTTACCTGGTTCGTCACTTCGGCTGATTCCGGTACGCTGGTCATCTGTACCATCCTGTCTATGGGTAATAGAAATCCGCCGCGGCGTTTCCGTATTATCTGGGGACTTGGTTTAGGTGCCGTGGCGGCGTCATTGCTACTAGCTGGTGGCCTAACGGCTCTGCAAACCTTGACCATCGCTGTGGCATTACCGTTCTCTGTGGTGTTATTGTTTATGTGCGTAGCGCTGATAAAAGGCCTGAATGACGAGGCGAACGGTGTGGTGTACAACGTCAGCAACCAGCCAGCGCAAGAAACCTGATAATATCAACAGTGTAGACACCGAAGTGCAAACATTCTCCTGAGCTGAATCTGACCTGCTCCTTTGCCACTGATATACGTTTTTGGGCACTGCCTGTGCTAAGACCGAGCATTGTCCAGTGTTGCGGCAGCCGCGCTGGATGGGGGGACCTTCTCCGTTGAGATTTGTTTTTGGCGGTGATGGATAAATAGCGAAAAATGAATGTGTATCTTCGTATTTCACGTTTTAGGAATTCACGGATAAAATATACAGAGTTTCCTTTATGAATCAACAAAGTAATGTGACGCAACAGCACAAATACGGTTATGCCGTATTACTGGTTATCATTGGTGCTGTGTTTCTCAGTACCACCGGCATCATGCTGCGCAACATTGAGCAAGCCGATGGTTGGCAGATTCTTTTCTATCGCGGCGTCGCGTTTTCGATCACGCTGTTTCTGATTTTGCTTTCTCACTACCGCTGGGAAACAGTGAGCGCGTTTCGCGCCATTGGTCTCCGCGGTCTGTGGGCTGGACTGGTGCTCGGACTCGGGTCTTGTTGCTACGTTTATGCGCTGTTGCTTACTACGGTTGCCAACGCAATGTTTATTATCGGAACGGCACCAGTGGCAACGGCCTTTGTCGCCTGGGTGGTGTTAGGTGAACGCACCTCAACTACCGGGATTATCAGCATGCTTATATCCCTCTGCGGTATCGGCCTGATGTTTATCGACGGTCTTATCGCCGATCGCTGGTTGGGTAATGTGATGGCGCTGTGTGTGGTTGCGACGTTTGTTAACTATCTGCTGATCGTGCGCCACAGCCGCGATACCGATATGTTGCCGGCAACATGTTTCGCTGGTGTAGTGATGGCGGTGGTGGGTTTCGCCGGTGCCGGGGACTTGTCGATACAGACACATGATTTGATTCTCTCGGTGGTGATGGGTTGCGTGCAAATCACTGTGGGTTTGATGTGTTATACCATCGCCGCGCGTTATATTCTCGCCTCCGAAGTGGCGTTGTTCGCGTTGACTGAATCAATATTAGCGCCAATATGGGTGTGGATTGGTGTTGGCGAAACGCCCAGCGGATTGACACTTGCCGGGAGTGCGATTGTTCTGTTATCCGTGAGCGGGTACTGTGTAATGGAAATCATCAGAAAGCGGCGAGCAATGAATCTGGCAGTGATAGATTGCTAGTGTGACATCTGCCGTTTGAACAGAAATTTATTTTTAAACATTTTGGCCGGGAGGTGGAGTATGCACGTTGGATTCATCGGACTAGTTCACCATAGATCTCATACCGTTGTATCCAGTCATCCAGCGTCGAGCGGGCCGCTTGCAACAGACGCGCAATCTCGTTTTTATAGTAACCTTCATACAATAACAACATCGCATTGGCCCGGCGGCAATAGTTAGCATCCTTGTCTTTGTGTACAATCCGTTTTAGGCGGCGGCGTATTGCTCGATTCATATCATGTATACTGTATGGCATCTTGGGTGCTTTCCTTTATCGTTAAGTTAATCTTCCTTTGATCTGATCGATGGGAAGCACCTAAGTTCCCTAATATGTAGGGGGATTAGGAACAGTTATTTAGATAACATGTTCCAGACGTTATCAACCGACACTATCTATATAGTCGCCGTGCAAAACCTGCATACACATCAGCTGTGGTGATAACCGCTACGAGTTGAACATAAATTTATGATAACCATAACTAATTACATATTATCTGAATTCATCGAATGAGTGAATACGCTAAAAACCTGGAAATAATTAACAGGCATCTGTTGTCAGTATTTTTATTACTGTGCTTGATGCTGATGAACGGTAACAGGCTGTTTGCCGAGACCACAGAAGAGATGACAGTTATTGGTATCACGCCGACGCAAGGAACCGGTCTGCCGATAGAAAAGATCCCATACAATGTGCAAACAGCAAACAGTGACGATCTTAAAAGAACCCAGAGCCTGTCTCTGGCTGAATTCCTGAACAATAACCTGAGCGGTATTTCAATCAATGAGGCCCAAAACAACCCGTTACAACCGGACGTCCTGTACCGTGGTTTCACCGCTTCACCGCTACTCGGACTGGCTCAGGGCATAGCCGTTTACCAGAACGGTGTCCGAATTAATGAACCTCTGGGTGACACGATCAACTGGGATCTTTTACCGGAATCAGCTATACACAGTATCAATTTAATAGGTGGAGCAAACCCGCTGTTTGGACTCAATACACTGGGTGGTTCTCTATCGATCCAAATGAAAGATGGTTTCAACACACAGGGGCACAACCTGAAAATCTCTGCTGGTTCGTTTTCAAGAAAGATCGCCTCAATTGAGAGTGGCGCTAACAACGGCAGCTTTGGTTACTATGCAAACGTCCACTATTTCGATGAGGATGGCTGGCGTGATGAATCAGAGTCCGATGCGATCAATTTCTACAGCAGCCTGAGCTGGCAGGGTCAATTGTCAGAGCTTAACCTCAACTTCCAGCATGGCTACAGTGAATTGATCGGTAATGGCGCCTCTCCGGCTGAACTCCTTGCGATCGACCGAAAAGCTATCTTTACTGCCCCGGATATTACTGAAAATAATATGTTTATGCTCAGTATCGACGGTAACCACACGTTTAGTGACAACCTCGGCTTCAGTGCTAATGCCTTTTATCGAAAGAATAACACTGACTCCTTTAATGGTGACGGATCTGAATTCTCGGAATGCCAGATCGGTGGAACAAATCGGCTGTTGGAAGGTCTTGAAGACGACGATTTAGAAGCGCTAGGGCTTGATGATAATGATGTCTGTGCAGATCAGTTTGCTGATGCAGATGCCCTGGAGACCTTCCTCAATAATACCGCTGTGGCCCTGAATGTTGACGAGGAATTTAATATCGAAGACCTTACAGGTGAATTATCCGGAAGCGGCGTACTTGCCGATGCTGCCATCAGCAACATCAGTGATCGTTCTCAGCAGAGCTATGGTACGGATCTGCAATTTACCTTCATGCATGATCTGTTTGATCGCAATAACCAGCTGATTGTCGGTTTTGCTTATTTTAACGGTGCAACAGTATTCAATTCTCGTACCGAGTTGGCGCAACTGGATCCTGTCACACGCAGTACGCAGGGGCTGGGAACCGGCACCTTTGTCGATGAATTCGCAACCAATATCAAAACCAAGACCGAATCAACCAGCTTTTATTTCACTGATACAATCGAACTGAACGACAAGTTGTCATTCACAGTATCGGGCCGCCTCAACAATACACTCGTCGAACTTGCTGATCAGTCGGGAGAGAGACCCGAGTTAAACGGTGAACATGACTTTTTCAGGTTTAACCCGGCTATAGGCCTGACCTTCCAGGCCACCGAAAATATCAATCTGTATGGTAATTACAGCGAGTCTTCGCGAGCACCCACTCCAATCGAGTTGGCATGTAATGACCGTGTGTTTGAACTTGCGGCCGCCAATGCTATTGCTGAAGGTGAAGATCCCGATGATATTGAGTTCGAATGTCGGCTGCCTAATGCCTTTCTTGCCGATCCCCCCCTAGAGCAGGTAGTTGTTAAAAACTTCGAAATTGGTAGCCGCGGCAAGTTAAACGGCATCAACTATCATCTCGGCTTTTATCATACCGTGAATAAGGACGATATCATCTTCCAGACCACCGGTCGCGCAACCGGACTGTTTGCCAATGTCGATGAAACCAGACGCATGGGTTTTGAAAGTGCATTCAATGGCCACTGGGGCAAACTTGACTGGTTCCTGTCCTATAGTTATATCAAGGCTACCTTTGAAGACAACTTCAATGTATTGAGCCCCAACCATTCCTTTGCTGATGATGATGGACTGATTCAAGTAACGGCAGGTGACCGTTTACCGGGCATACCGGCAAACCAGCTGAAACTTGGCGGTGATTATTACTTTACTGAAGACCTGTCATTCGGACTGAATGCTATGTATAACTCGGGGCAGGTTCTGCGTGGTGATGAATCCAATCAGCTCGAAAACCTTGATGGCTACGCACTGCTTAACCTGCGTGGCCGCTACCGGTTAAATAAACATGTCGAATTCTTTGCCAAAATAACTAACGTTTTCGATACTGACTATGAATCATTCGGTCTATTGGGTGGAGAACCTGGTGAAGTTGACGTGCCCCTGTTCGAGAATTTCACTAACCCGCGTTTTCTTAGTCCCGGAGCACCACGCGCCGGTTTTATCGGCATCAACCTAAGCCTGTAAAAAAGCTACAAAACACCTTTCAGACTTGTAGCAACTGATGATCCGGAAATAGTATTATTAAAACCACCAAAACAACAATCAGCTTGATAGCCTTATTATTTAATGTTAACGCTGCGACTAATATACTTGCCAGAAAGGCCGAGAAAATACCGACAAAAATAAAGTCGATTGCTTCTTTTGAGCTATTTACTATTTCCGCAAACAAGAAAGCTGAAGGAATAAGGTAACAAACAAGTATACTCCTTATACAAAGCCTCACTTTTGTACTACTGGATATATATAGCGTAAATCCGGCATCCAGTTTTTTTATATATTTTTTATAACGCGGCTCTAATACGGCAACACTGAATGTAGTCATCAAAAGCGCCAGGATTATCATCAGGACTATATATGTGATCAATAACCCGCTGCGAGGAGCACTTGTGTAAAGCGGATGCACCTCGTTATTTTCTACCAGATAATTACTATAAATCATGTTATTTCTGTGTGAATAAGCAACTCTGAATCTACTATAGTTTTTGTTTATTTCCTCCAACTCATACTCTACTCTATTTAAAATATTGTCTTTTTTATGCAGGACATAGCCCTTCTTTGATTCCGGTATCAAACCATAATTTGGATAAGTGGATATTGAAGATTGCAGATCTTCCAGCTCTACGATGGTTAACTGTCTGATCTTGGCATCAACATCAGGGATAAAGACCACATGAAATAAATCATCTTCCAGGAAATACTTATGCTCTCCTAAAAGAAATGACGTGGACTGAAAAGAAACATACATCCAGATTATGAATATAATAAAGCGCATCAGTCTATTTTTAGTTTGCGTCCCCCTGGCAAGTCCTGGATAGACTTGTTCAGAAGTTCCTTATATTACGCTTTAATATAGAAAACATCTCTGTCTGCAGAGATAAAACTTACTGAGAGATTTGCCCTTTCAGCATG
>JADFPU010000152.1:6383-7029 GCA_022562175.1 Pseudomonadota bacterium
TTCAGCATGATATTGCCTGGCTGAATGACGACTTGAGATAATTGAACCAATTAATCCATATAATGGTCTCCAGCCACTCCACATTGTCGCAACATGGTGACAAACTTATCTGTATTGCCTGCCCTCAATTCCTCATTTAAATTTATTGCGTAATTGTGCTTTTGGCCTTGCCATTTTGATAAGGCAGGCTTTAGCGGCTGATTGCCATTGCCGCGGGACAATCTTTTTATGAAATTACTCCAACTCTCTTTATGTGAAAATCCGGGTTTGTTATGCACGCTATTCATATTAATTCGCCTGTATAAACTCTACGGGTGATACGTCTGAATATGGAAAATGCATTATTTATGCCAGATGATGCTTTTTTCTCCCATTAGATTGCCGAAATCAAACCAGCTTGATATTGCATTGACCCAAGAATCGATTTTATTTGTACTATCCAGTCCAGGCTGCGGACAAGACCAAACCTCTGTATGGAATAAGCAGATGACAGGTACAGAATGCGAACTGGCTCACAAAACTGAAGTGAAGATACATCGATATGTACCGTTTATCAGATATTACCACCCGGTACAATTTCACTGCGCCTACATAAAGACATGCACTATATATAATTATACGTTTTATCTTTACAGAAATGGTGTCC